>JBHHWM010000289.1:0-5846 GCA_046756545.1 Rhodothermales bacterium
ATGCCGCCCAGCAAGACCGACTCGCCCAGAAATTGCAGGATGAGGTGGCCGCGCTGCGCCCCGACGACCTTGCGCATACCGACCTCTTTCGCCCGGCTCGCCGACCGCGCCGTCGCCAGGTTCATAAAATTGATCGAGGCGATCACGAGGATGAACAGAGCGACGGCCAGGAAGATATAGACGGTCGCAATGTCACCGTTGGGTTCGATCTCGTTTTCGCGCCGGGAGTGGAGGTGGATGTCGGTGAGCGGCCGGAGATAGACGTTCACTTCAAAGCCGATGTCCGAGAGCGGAAACTGCGCCGCCACGTATCGCTCCACGAAGGCCGGCATCTTTTCTTCCAGGGTGGAAGCCGGAAAGTCCCCCCGGAGCCGTACATACGTGTACATGACGGGAAATTGCAGATCCAGGAAGTTGGTGTTTCCATAGATCGGCACCTGGCTGAGCGTCGAAATCGAAGGGAGGAAGTCGAAGTAGAAATGCCCGCTACGCGGCATGTCCTCCATGATGCCGGTGATTTCGAACTCGTACTGGCTGTCGAGCGCGATGGTCTGGCCCATCGGGTCTTCGGTCCCGAAGTACTTGGCCGCCGCCGCTTCCGAGATCACCATCCTGAAGGGTGCGTCGAGGGCGGTTTCGGGATTGCCGCGCACCAGGGGGATGGTGAAGACGTCGAAGACGCTGGAGTCGGCGAAGGCGACTCCTTTTTCGTAGAATTGCAAGGCATCGCGGCCCACCATCCATTTCTGGTTGGGCGGCTTCAGCCTCACCGCACTGACGACCTCCGGGTAGTCGGCCACGAGCGCCGGGGCCCAGGCCGAGGGGGACAGGGCGGTCTGCTGGAATCCCTGAGTCGTCCGAATGTCCACCTCGACGCGGTAGATGTCGTCGGCGTAGGTGTGATGCCGGTCGTAGCTGAATTCGTCCAGCACGAAGAGGATGATCAGGATAAAACACGTCAGCCCGATGGCCAGCCCGGTGATATTGATAAAGGAGTAGCCCTTGTATTTCCGTACATTCCGAAGCGCGACGGTAAGGTAATTTCTTAGCATTGTTAGATTACAAGACGTTTGGAGGGGGAGCCGGAGGAGGTATGGCTAGGCCAATCCGGAGGCCGGTTCGTGGACCTGATCGAGCAACCTGTCGATAATGTGCTCGACCGTCACTTTTTCCGACTCGGCGTAGAAATTGGTGAGGACGCGGTGGCGCAGTACGGGGTAGGCGAGGGCGCGGATATCTTCGATGGCCACGTTGTAGCGCCCTCTGAAGACGGCGCGCACCTTGCCGCCCAGCAGCAGGTACTGGGTAGCACGCAGCCCGGCTCCCCAACCGACCCAGTTCTTGACGAAGTCGAAGGCGTCGGGCTGCGTAGGCCGTGTGCTCCGCACCAGGTCTACGGCAAACTGCGCGACGTTCTGCGGCACGTAGACCTTCTTGACCAGCCGCTGAAAGGCCAGGATATCCTCGCCGGTGAGCGCCGTGTCCAGTGACGCTTGTTCGTGCGAGGTTGTCTCTAGCGCCACGGTCAGTTCGTCTTCCGCCGACAGATAATCGATGACGATGTTGAACATGAAGCGGTCGAGCTGGGCCTCGGGGAGGGGATAGGTGCCTTCGAGTTCGATGGGGTTTTGGGTGGCGAGCACGAAGAAGGGACGCTCCAGTTCGAAGAGTTCGCCGCCCGCCGTCACCTGATACTCCTGCATCGCTTCGAGCAGGGCTGCCTGCGTTTTCGGCGGGGTGCGGTTGATCTCGTCGGCCAGGATGATGTTGGCGAAGATGGGGCCTTTGACGAACTGGATCTCGCGCTTGCCGGTTGTCCGGTCCTCCTCAATGATGTCGATGCCGGTGATGTCGGCAGGCATCAGGTCGGGCGTGAACTGGATGCGTTTGTAGGTCAGGTCCAGGATCTCGCCGAGCGATTTGATCAGCAGCGTTTTGGCCAGACCCGGCACGCCGGTGATGAGGCAGTGTCCGCCTGCGAAGAGCGCCATCAACACCTGCTCGATGACTTCGTCCTGCCCGATGATGCGGCGGCGAAGCTGTTCCACAATCTTCTCTTTTCCCTCCTGGAGCTGGGCGAACATCTGCTCGTCCGAAAGATTCGGCGCTCCGTTGTGCGTCTGCTGGTCGGTCACTGCGTCTTCGTGTTTGGGTGTTCGCGTGTCCAGGTGCCGGAAAAGCACGGGAACACGAGGTCAATGGGTGAGGGCATACATGACGAAGTTGATCCCCATCTGGAAGCTGATCGTCGAGGCCTGTTCGAGATTCTGATCGGGCCATTCCCAGCCGTCGCCGATGTCCTGGTTGAAACAACTGAGCGCTACCATGCGGCCGTCGTCGTCGAGGAGGGCGAGATACTGATCGTCATACTTCCCATAGGCGCGACCCCAGCGGGGGCTGACGTTCGATGGGGCTTCTACCGGGTCGATGTCGTAATAGATATCCCAGATCGGGTGATCAGGGGGGATGTCTACGAAGTCTCGATCCGGGAAGATGCGTTTCATCTGATAGACCAGGTTTTCCCACTCGGGTTGCCCCCCGAAGTCGTCGAAGAGGATAAAACCGCCTCGTTTCAAATACTCGCGCAGGGTCTCGACCTCCTCTTCGCTCATGTGCCAGTAGCCCGGCTCGGACAGGTAGAGGAGGGGGTGCTCAAAAATGCGTTCGTCGTCCAGGGTCAGGACGAGGGGTTCGCCCTCGACGTGGATGTTGGTCGTTCGTTTCAGGGCTTCGTATAAATTCTGCTCGGCGGTGGGCCAGTCGTGCCGCCAGGGGGCTCCGCCGAAGCCTCTGAACCCGCCTCCTCCTCCGCTATCATACCGGACGCGGACGAACTGGAAGCCGTAGTCGCCCTGCGCGATGCTGGTGTTTACCGGCACAAGCAGGCCGAGGATGAGGAGGGATATGATGGCGAGGTGGCGCATGCAGGCAAAAGGGTGTCAGTGGTTGTCGCCGGGGATCAACCCGGTCCGTCTACGCAGGCCAGCAGGAGCTTTTGCGCTTCCCGGAACCCCGGAGCCAGTTCGAGCGACTGGAGCACGGCACGCTTGGCGGCGGCCAGGTCGTTGTTCTTGTAGAGGCTCAGGGCCAGGTCGTAGTAGGCCTTGGCTTTGTCGACCGGGTTCAGGGCCAGGATGGCACGGCGGGCGCGGACGGCACCGTCATACGTTTCGCGCTGTTCGTGCAACGCCGCCAGCCGGTCGTAGGTGGGCAGATCGTAGGGTTCGGTATCCAGGGATCGCTCCAGGTAGGCAATGGCCTGGGAAAGGTCGCCGGCTTCCTCGAAAAAATCGCTGAGTTCACGCGTTTCCGCCGCCCCGTATTCGGAGATGCCCAGGAAGCGTTCGAGAATGTCGATGAGCTTGGCCTGCTCGCTCTGGGCGCGATAGACGGCAGCCAACCCCTGGTAGGCATTGCCGGGGCCGATGTACTCGGGATAGATGTCCAGTGCTTCGCGGAAGCGCGTTTCTGCCGTGCCGTAGCGCTGGTCCCGCAGGGCGTCGCGGCCCTCCTGAAGCCGTTGCAGCAACGGGTTGTCGGATCGCTCGGTCAGCCGTTCCAGCAGCGAAGGCGCATCGCCGTCGCCGTCGCCGAGCAGGTCGGGCATGCCGGTGAGGACCTGGTCGAAGCGGTCGCGGCGGCGGCGCAGGTCGGCGCGGAAGGCGGCGTCGAACGCGCTGCGGCTTTGCCCCAGGACGCGCTGGAAGGCGGTTTCCTGGTCGAGTCCTTCGCCGAGAGCGGCGAGCAGGTCGGTGACGGCCCCGAACCCGTGCTGTTCTACGATGAAGGCGATGATCTTCGAGGCGTGGTAGTAGCTGAGCAAGACCTGGCCGGGAAATTCGGGCCGGGTGAAGCCCTTGTCGATATCTTCGAGCGGATGCAGCTTGTCCCGGTCGAGGGCACTGAAGAGTTCCAGATCCATCTCGCGGCCCCATTCCGGGCGGGCGCGTTGCTCTTCGTAGACCGACAGCCCCTCCGTGAACCAGCGCGGCACATGATACTTCGACACTCCGATGGCCATGGTGTGGGCCAGTTCGTGCCAGAGCGTGCGCGCCCAGTTATACGGGGTGCCGGCCTGGGCCTTCGGCGTGTTGAGCGCAATCACATTCCCGAAGCTGACCCCGAGCAACCCCAGGTGCGGCACCCCGGCGATGCGCACGGCAAAGTCATCGGCGTCGTTATAGGCTTCGACGAAAATTTTGCCGGGCGGCGCGTATGGATAGCGGGCGCTCAGGGCGGTGTAGCAGGCTTCGGCTTCGTCGAGGATGGCGGGGCCGAGCACGTCGCGTTCGGACGCGTGGATCAGCAGTTGAAAATGCTCGCTTTCGAGCAGGGAGAAGTCGGCATACTCGTCGAGCAGCGTCAGCGTGTTGCCGACGAAGAGGTTGAAGGGGTCCTGCTGGAAGCTGTAGTCGAGGTAGCGGCGGGCTTCGCCGGAGTGGCCCAGGCGCAGCAGGCTGATACCGTGCGCGGCGTACGCCTTTTCGTTTTCCGGATCTACCCGCACGGCATTGCGGCTGACGGCCACGGCGTCGGGGTAGCGGAAGCGAAGCGTGAGGTTTTCCGAGATCGCGATGTAGAAGTCGCCCGCGCGGGGATTGATGGCGAGGGCACGCCGTTCGACCTCGGCGAAGGAGGCGGAGTCGCCGCGCAGGTGGTGGATGGAAGCCTGGTGGGCCATCGCCTCCAACGAGGCCGGATTGACGGCCAGCGCCCGTTGCAGCATCGCCTCGGCGTCCTGATACCGGCCGTCCAGAATGCGCAGGCCGGCCAGCATGTTCATCGCAGCGACGCTGTTGGGATTTTTCGCCAGGGCCTCGCGAGCCAGTTGCTCCTTCCGAGCAAAGCTGTCGAAGGCACGGGCGTAGCCTACGAACAGGTCGGCCCGGTTCGGGTTGATGGCGAGCGCGTCTTCAAAGGTTCGCTGCGCGTCGGCGTTGTTGAATTTTTCCCGGAACAGATCGGCCCACCAGTACAGGTTTTGCACGTCGGAGGCGTCGATCTGGAAGGCCGTGCGGAAGGCCGTGTTGGCGTCGTGGAAGTCTTCCATTGCTGCCGCCGAGCGCCCCGCGATGCCCAGTTCCTCCGCCGTCGTGAATTCGCCCTGCTTATAGGCGTTGTAGAGCGCCGCGTAGATCCGTCGTGCCTGGGTGCGCCGCCCGATCAGGTCCAGCAGGTCGGCCAGTTCGAGGGCGTTGCGCCAGTAATCCGGCTTTTGCTGTCCCGCCTTGCGGAATGCCTGGTCGGCCTCGGCATACCGGCCAACGGCCACCAGCAACCGGCCTTTCATGGATAGCAGGTAGGGAGCGTCCGGCGTTTGCGCCAGCCGGGCCTCTATGTCACGCAGTCCGTCCCGGTAGTCGCCGGTGGCGAGGAACGTCTCGAAATAGCCCACGGTGTGTTCTGCGGTTGCCGGGTCCGGTGCATCCAGGAGGGCTTTGTAGAGGCGGCGCGCTTCCGGATAGTCGCCCGTTTGTAAGGCGTGCTCGGCGCTTTGCTCTTCCGGCGTTTGTGCACAGCCCGAGATAGGATACACACCGAACGCGACGGCGGCGAGGAACGCGATGACGACGGGTGCGCGCATGAAGATCGAGGAACGCGAAGGAAGAGGGTGGGAAAAGCCGGTATCGGTTGTGTCGATTCCCGCGTGCGCTTTGTTACGATAGATCGAACGCAGAGATATTCCGACGCAAGGGGAGCGTTTCAGGTTGCGTCACAGAGTGTAAAAATCTTTGCCGCCGCGCAAGATTTTTGTGCCGAATGGCCTGTATTGCGGGGTAAATGGCTGTACGCACCCGCCACTTCTCTTCTGATCGTGACCGGTATCCTCGGTATAGACTCGATCC
>JBHHWM010000290.1:0-5817 GCA_046756545.1 Rhodothermales bacterium
TGGGCGTAGCTGTGTTCGGGGATGCTACTCGTGTCGGTCAGGTAGGCGAAGCGGCCCAGGCGATATCCGTACAAAGGCAAGGCCCCGTGATACACGTCGATGGGTTCGACGCACACCGGGAGGCCCGGCTCATAGCGACCCGGTACTTCAAACGACGCCTCCACCTCGTGCAACTCCAACTGCGGCACGCCGGGATAGGTGCCGTCGCAGAAAATATACTTAAACATGCTTCGAAGCACTGCGGCCGTTTCGGGATGGGCATAGCAGGGGATGGGGCTCCGGTTGCCGAAATAGTAGGGGCGCAGATCATCCAAACCGACGACGTGATCGGAGTGGTGGTGGGTCAATAAGACGGCGTCGACCCGGTCGATCTGCTCGCGCAGGGCCTGCTGGCGAAAGTCCGGCCCGGTGTCGATGATCAAACTCAGCCCGCCGACATCAATGTGGCAGGCGCATCGGGTGCGCCGGTCGCGCGGATCCGGGGAGCAACACACACGGCAGGAACAGCCGATGACCGGCACGCCCGTAGAGGTTCCCGTTCCAAGGAGAGTCACACGCATGGGGGCAGCGTTACTCGGCATCGGCTTCTTCACGTATCGCGGGGATCTCCTGCCATGCGGCTCCGGTCTCTCGCTGCCAGGCGTCTTCCAGGGCCTCGCGTACGGCCGGGCGTAGAAAAATGGTATCGACGGGAAAATCGCGCAGGCTTTCCGACAGGATGATCAGGTTTATCTCGGGCGGCTGGCGCTTGTTGAGCATGATCAACTCTTCGCCGTTAACCGTGCAGCGACCGCCCCGGAACGGTCCTTTTTCCCAGCGAACGACCAGGCCGAACTGCCGGGCGGCGCCCTCCAACGCTTTGACGATGTGCTCCGTCTTCATGTTCGTGGTGTGTTGATGGTATGGGGCGGCCCTCCCTCTCGGGCCTGCCTTAATCTACGGTTGGGAGCGAGGTCGGTTCTACGGGCAGCCCCTCCATGCGCATGATTTTTAGCGCATTCGTCGTCGGGCAGGGACCGGGCCGCAGCCGATAGTCGAAGACCATCCGGCCATCGACCACCTCTTCGCGGAAGTGCGCATTATAGACACGGGCGACGTCGTCCGCCAGCGTCACCAACTCCAGGTCGTGGGTCGAAATAAGCCCCGTGGCGCGGTGACCGGCCAGTGCCCGGACGTAGGCGCGTCCTCCGAGCAGCCGCTCGCGGTTATTCGTGCCCCGAAAAATCTCATCGATCAAGAAAAAGACAGGGGCGGGATGATCGTCGGCCAGCGTCATCAGGAGGTGCTTCAGGCGGCGCACTTCGGCATAGAAATACGAGATCCCGTCGTGCACCGAGTCGCTCACATTGATGCACGTAAAGAGACGGAAGAGGCGCGTTCGGCACTGTGCGGCATTGACGGGGCCGCCGGCGTAGGCCAGGCACAGGTTGACGCCGACCGTGCGTAAGAACGTGCTCTTCCCGGACATGTTGGAGCCGGTGATGATGTGGATGGCCCCGGGCCGGTGGACGGCCACATCGTTGCACACTTTCTGCCCGTCCGGGATCAGGGGGTGCCCGAGCTGCATGGCCGAAAAAATCGGTTCCTCGTCCGAGGCCGACGACGGCAGCAAGGCGGGGAAGGTATACTCGGGATTCAGGTCGGCGAACGTGGCAAGGGCACTCACGGCTTCGACTTCGTACCACGCCTCCAACCAGGCGGGCAACCGGGCACAGAGCGCCTCTTTATGCCGGTCCAGGCGATAGGAAAAGAACAGATCCCACGGCACGAGGGCATTGAGCACCAGGATGAGGACCTCGCTTTTCTGGCTGCTCGCCGCCGCCGCGACCCGCGCTACCCTTTTCAGGTAGGCCGACGGGCGGTGCCCGGGGTCGAGGAACGGCGCACATAGCTTCGCCAGGGCATGATGCACCCCGTACCGATACGATTCCAGGTACGCAGCCACGTGCCGGAATCCCCGGAGAGCCTTTTCGAGATGATAGGCCTCGTTGAACAGGCTGCCCAGGCGGCGATAGTTGAAGAGGTAGATCCCGGCGTAGATGACGAACGAGACCGCCCAGAAGGCGGGCATCGGCGTCAGCCAGTAGAGCACGAACAGCACCATGTTGGCGGCGGCCAACGCGCTCAACAGCAACAGAAGCGGCTTGAGCGATCCGGCACGGGCATGTTGTTCGAGCCATCGTTGCAGGCCCTCGCCGTCCCACGGGGTGTCGGGGTCTGTGGCGATGAGCGTGCCGTGCAGGATAAGCCGATCTCGAAAGACCGGGAGCGACGCGACCTCGCGCACGAGTGCCTGCCGGCGGCGGAGCCGGTCCAGGTCGAGCAGCGGCTCGCGCAGCCACGTCCAGAGTCGTTTGCTTCCGCCGCGCGAGGTCGCCGTGTCGAGGAGGTGGTGCATCGAGCGGAGCCCGGTCAGGTTCAGGTCGATCTCGAAAGGATGATCGGGGTCCGGCGGGAACGAAGACGGCCGGGGGATGGCCTCCCAGTCGAGCGTCATGCGGGCCACGTGCATCGCCTTGATGCGCCTCCAGATCTGGTGCCGTTGCATGCTCTCGTCCACCCGGCGATGGGAGCGCGCCGTGATGATAAAAGCTGTGGCGAAACCGGTAATCACGCTCCAGCCGGCCCCCGTGCCGACGGTCTGAAACATCAAAAAGGCCGCCACAGAACCGGTAATCACCAGCCCCAGGCGGGTCCAGGCATACCGGCGGCTGAGTCGGTCGAGACGACGCACGCGGCGCTCCAGCCGCTCGATGTGACGACGCAGGGCCGCGATGTTCGTTTGCTTGGCAGAAGGCATAACAGGGTGGGCACTAAAAGGCAACAAAAATAGGTGCTGATCTCCCGGTACGTACCGCAGGATGCACGTGTTCGGAGGCTTCTCTTTTTCACCCATTCCAAACACGTAGTCTCAGGCCCCATCGAGGTCCCTGTTCATGGCGCACCATCACCAGTTCAGGCCGACGCGAAAGAGGTGCTGCTGTCCGCGATAGTCGAAGAGATTATCCGTCTCATCAGGGAAGAGGTTGGAAGTATTCACGTTCCAGACCTGCCATCGATAGGTATAACCCAGGCTCAGGCCGACCTTGCTGAACAAGCGCGCCAGATGGAGTTGCACGTCGGCATCGACCAGATAGGAACTGCCGAACGCATCTGCGAAGGCACTCGACGCCAACCCGATGACCGGCTGTGTGCGTGCTTCGAAGAGGATATTGTCTCCGAATGCGCGGCCCAGCCCGAGCCCTCCGCCGATGCCGATCACCGTCACGTTGAAATCGTCCAGCGATCCCCCTTCGTCGCCACGGGCTTCGACCCGGCGGTAGTGCGTGTACAGCACGATGGGAATGTAGACGCGTGTAGAGGGGCTCCCCAATCCCGACAGATACAGCTCGCCCCACGTCGTCAGAGAAAGCTCGATCAAGCGCAAGCTTTCGTGATCGTCGTCGGCGCTTTGCTCGCCCAGGGCACCGGTGATCAGGATATTGGGCCGGGAATACACGACCCCGTACGCCGGCTGGTCGAAGTTGAAGAGGAAGGCCGGTTCTCCGTCGCCGTCGAATTCGAAATCGATGACATAGTAACCGACGGAGAGTGCCTGCACCTGCCCGGCATTACCGAAGCCGAACCGTTGGGCCGAGGCCGGGGATGCCGACGCGAGCAAAGCAACCGTCGCGGTCAGGAACACCGTCACAGGAAGAAGACGCGGCATAAGGTCTTTCAGGTCGGGAAGGAGGCCGGCGAATGGCTGCAAGGTAGGCACAGCCGCGCCACATCGACAAGCCATGCATCGATTCATCCCTGCGTTTCCGCCGAATGCCTCATCGCATCACTTCAACAACACCATCTGCCTGACGGCGTGGACGCCGCCCATCTCGATCCGGTAAAAATACGCACCCGAGGGCAGGCCCGCAGCATCGAAGGTTGCCTGATAGTGACCGGGAGCGTAGGTGCCGTCTACCAGCGTGGCTACCTGTTGCCCCATCGCGTTGAACACCCTCAGCACGACGCGCGAGGACACCGGCACGGCGAAGGGAATCGTCGTCTGCGGGTTGAACGGGTTCGGATAGTTCTGCCGCAAGACAAAATCAGCGGGGACCTCGCCTTCCGACTGCTCAACGGATGTATTGACGGGCTTGTCCCACACGAACAGCTTGCCCCAGATGCTCTGGCCTTCGGTAGCGAAGGTACGCTCGTCGGTCCAACTGAAATAGAGGCCGTTCGGGTCACGGGCATTGCGCGCCACGTCGGGAGCCACCTGCCAGGATTCCACGGGGGCATCATCTACCCGAAAGTTAGTGCCCAACGGTGCGCCTGATGCGAGGTAGCATTGCGCATAAATGTTCGGGTCCTGGGTACCGCTGCGAAAGTCTGTCCAGGCGACCACGAACGTGCTGTCGCGTTGCGTGGAGCGCGTAGCCGGCACCGCCGCCACCGAGGGGCCGAAAGGGAATTCGAAAGGAAAGGGATTGGCTACATTATCTTCGTCGTTGACCTGGAAGTTGCCGTCGATGGGTCCGGCGTCGCCGTAGCGCTGTGCCATGATGTCGCCGTTGGGGGTATTCAGATAATCCACCCAGGCAATCAGGTAGACGCCGCCGGGGGCTGCATCCACCGCCGGTAGCATCTGAACGTTATCCGACAGGGTGTTGACGCGTGTATTGCCGCCGTCCGGATTGCCGTCGGCGTCGTAGCGTTGTGCCCAGACGTCGAAGTCTCCTTCTCGCGCATCGGCCCAGGTAATGACCATCTCGCCGGAGCGCCGGATGGCGAGCGCCGGATCGCGATGTTGTTCGCCCGAGTCGTCGGTGTTGACGCGCGTATTGCCGCCGTCAGGATTGCCGTCGGCGTCGAACGACTGAACGAAGATGTCGCCCTGCGGCATCCGGCGCGTATCTACCCATGTCACGGCAAAACCGCCGTCCTGCTTCATCGCAACGGCAGGCGTGCGTTGGCCCCCCGCGCTCAGCGTATCGTTCACGACCACATTGGAACCCAGCGGACTGCCGTTCGCATCGAATCGCTGGGCAAAGATGTCGCCGTCGGCATCGCGGCGATAGTCGGCCCAGACCGCCACGGACGCGCCGTCCGGGTGCACGGCCACGTCGGGCTCGCGCTGATCCTGGCTTCCCGCATCGTCGTTGATCTTAAAATCGGGACCGAGCGGGTTGTCGTCGGGGTCGAGGCGCTTGGCGTAGATATCCACCCCCGCCGCCACGTTTCGATCATCCTCCCACAACACGATGGATTGGCCTTCGGCCGTCGCGTCCAGCGCCGAAAAAGCCTGGTTGGTCCGACCTTCGCTCCGGCCGTTGACGAGGAAGTTGGCTCCGTTCGGGTTGCACTCGTTGATCACCAACTGCGCCCAGATATCGAGGTCGCCGATCCGGTCGTCGTGCCAGACCAGCATCGAGCGATTGTTCGGGGGATTCGTGTTGCCGAAGCCGAGGGTGGCAATGCCCGGGCGTCCCTGCCCCGAATCGGACGGCAGGCTGACCAGGATGTTGTTTCCCACCAGGCGTCCCTGGTTGTCGACGCACTGCATGTAGATGTCGCCGTAGATGGAAGGGGGTTGCACTTTTTCCCAGGTTACGATGTAGCCGTTTTTCAGCAGTTGGTTGAAGAGCATGGTCACGGTAGGCCATTGCAAGAGGCCGGGCGACGCACTGATCGTCACCTGGTCGCCATCGGGGGTGCCGGTGCTGGTGTAGCGCCGTGTGAGGATGGATCGGTTCGTGCCGCTGCCGCCCGTATAGATTATCACGAAGGAGCCGTCGCCCGCTATCTCGACGCGCGGCGTCACCGCACCGACGACGAGTG
>JBHHWM010000291.1:0-5787 GCA_046756545.1 Rhodothermales bacterium
TTTGGAGGCTTCGACATGCCCGTCCAGTACACCGGCATCATCGAGGAGCACATGGCCGTCCGCGAGGCTGCCGGGCTGTTCGACGTCAGCCACATGGGCGAAGTCTTCGTCCGAGGACCACAGGCGTTCGCTTTCGTCCAGCACCTCGTCACCAATGATGCATCCCGGCTGTATGACGGGCGGGCCATGTACACGGTGATGTGCACCCCCGAGGGCGGTGTCGTGGACGATCTACTCGTCTATCGGCTGCGAGAAGATGCGTACCTGCTCGTCGTTAACGCCGCCAACATCGACAAGGACGTGGCCTGGATGCAGGCCCATAACCCGATGAAAGCCGACCTGGATAACAGGTCGGACGAGGTAGCCTTGCTAGCCATCCAGGGACCCCGGGCCATCTCCATCGTCCAGCGCCTCACCGACGCCCCGCTCGACACGTTGAAGTATTATCACTTCCTCGAACTCCCAGCCGGAGCGTTCCTGGGGTGCGAGCACGCCCTCCTCTCCCGCACCGGCTACACGGGCGAACCCGGCCTGGAAATCTACTGCGAAGCCGCACGCGCTGAGGACGTCTGGAACGCGTTGATGGACGTGGGCGAGACCTCGGGCCTAAAACCCGCCGGCCTTGGCGCCCGCGACACGCTGCGTCTCGAAGCCGGTTTCTGCCTCTACGGCAACGACCTGACAGAAGACACCAATCCGTATGAAGCCAAGCTCGGCTGGATCACCAAGCTCGATAAAGGCGACTTCATCGGGCGAGACGCGCTACGCGGCGTCAAGGAGACCGGCCCGTCGCGAAAGCTGGTGGGGTTCGTCATGGACCAACGGGGGATTCCCCGGCCCGGCTACCCGATCCTGAACTCAGCCGGCGAAGCCATCGGTGTGGTCACCAGTGGGTCGCAGTCGCCGGTGTTGCAGCAGGGCATCGGCATGGGCTATGTCCCCAACGATCCGAGTTACACCGAGCCGGGCACCTCCATCGCGGTGTCGCTGCGGGGGCGCGCCCTTGCCGCTCGTGTGAAAAAGCCGCCATTTCATAAAGATTAGCCCCTCGGCCCTGGTTCTCTTACGCTTCAAGACGGTACTTTCAGAACATTCCGGGATCTGTACGCCCTCTCAGGCCGCCCCCCACCTCCTCGCCTGCACACAGGAACCTCTCTACCTGAATCGCGACGGTACAACACAAACACGAGAACTACAGCCTTCAAGGTATCAGAGCCAAGCCAGGAATACGTCCTTTCAACATCTCCCAATGGCCTTATTATTAAGGAATCCAGCCCTATGAAGATCGAAGTATTTCTGACCAGCCATCACCTCACCGAAGAAGATGTAAAGGATCGCGCGGTCGTCGTCGTTGACGTCCTGCGGTCGTCGGCCAGTATCCTGGCAGCCCTTAAAAACGGTGCACGGGATGTGGTGCCGGTGTCCGATGCCGCCGAGGCAGGCAAGATTGCCTCGAACCTCGACCAGAGCGGGTACCTCCTCGGCGGCGAACGCGGGGGCGAACGCATCGAGGGGTACCACCTGGGTAACTCGCCCCTGGAGTATATGGAGGAGCAGGTTAAAGGCCGCACCATTATTCTGAACACGACCAACGGTACCGGGGCCATCACACGTGCTCGTGCCGCGCGCCATCTCTTGATCGGATCCTTCCTGAATGCACGTCGCGTGGTGGACTTTGTGAAAAAAGCCGACAGCGACGTGACCATCGTCTGTGCCGGAACAGGTAACCGAGCCTCCCTGGAAGACATCCTCTGTGCCGGCCTGCTACTCTATCGCCTGTGGAACGGGGAAGAACCGGAGAGCGTCTCGGATACGGCCTATCTGGCCTTCACACAATACCGCAACGACCGGGAAGACCTGAACGCGGCGCTACGCCACTGCCTGCATGCGCAATGGCTCATCGAGCATGGCTACGCTGCCGACGTTGCGTATTGCATGCAGATCGACACAACCCCCTTACTCCCCTACTATACGGAAAACCGTCTCATCCTCGCCGATGACGCCATCCTCAACGTCGCACCATGATCGTTTTTGTGCGCGACGTATCGCACGCCCCACCTCTACCTCGCACCATTCCTCTTTTTCAACTCTATAAGAATAGACTGTTTATCTTACGATGAGGCATGAGGGGCACTATTTGCGCCGAAGAGCGAGCAAGTATGCCGACAACCCGTTATCTTGCGCCCGACCCTGTTGGATTCGTTGAGGGTGTTGTCTTAGCTTTGGTGTATGGCTACCTCGAAGACGAAAAAGCGACGCAAAGCGCCTCGGAAGAAAGCCGCGGCGTCGCTGGTTTCGAACCGGCGAAAGAAAGAGATTCTGGGCCTGATCCTGATGGGCCTGGCCTTGCTGCTCTCGCTGGCCCTCATCACCTATGATCCGGCGGATAACACGGTCGCGCGCTCCTTTTCGCTCGGCAAGGCCCTCAGTCCGGGCGGCAACCAGGCCCAGAACGCCCTCGGCCTCGTCGGCGCAGCACTGGCCCTGCTCCTGGTGCCCAACTTCCTGGGATACACTACGCTTCTCCTCACCGGCCTCCTGTTTGCCTGGGGCTACGTCATCTTCCGCCAGCGGAAAACCGTTTACCTTCCCCTCCTATCGGCCCTGACGGGCGTGGGCTCCTTCATCATCGCCACGATGCTCGGGCGGCTGGGCCTCGCTCTGGACCAGGACTGGAGCGTATGGAGCGGAGCCGTCGGGCAGGGCATTGCCGGCTGGATGCAGCAAGTCTTCGGCTCCACGGGATCCTTCGTCCTCCTGGCGCTGCTGGTGATCGTGACGCTGATGCTGGTAATCGACCGTGATATTCAGCGCTCGCTGGACCGTATCGAAGAAGCGGCCAAAGGAGTGCGCACCTGGTTCAAAGACTGGCGCATCACGCAGAAAGAACGCCGGGGGGAACGCCGCTCCCAACGCGCGCAATTGCGCGAAAAACGCGAAGCAGAGCGCGCACGGACCCGGCAAGAAGAAGGAAAACGCCGAAAGCAGGCCCGCCCCACCCAACCCTCCGACAAAAAACCGCCGCAGGCATCACCGCCTTCTGCCGACACGCCGCCCCGGCGCAAAGCACCCGTCCCGTCCCCTCCCGCCCCCCTCGACGTGATCCCCGAGGAGGATGCCCGGCCCCGGCTCAATGACCTGTTCCGCACCCAGACCCCGCCGCCGGTAGCACCGCCCCCCCGCTCCGGACCGCCGGCACCCGGCGACGATCCGCTCGACCTCGAACTCAGAGTGCGCGGGCAAATCGAGGAAGAGAAAACCGACGACATCGAACGCGAGACCGAGGTGGCCGATACGGCACTGCCCTACGAGTTCCCTTCCATCGACCTCCTCGACACCCCCGACGAAAATGAGCACCTGATCGACTACGAGGAACTCGAAGAAAACAAGCACATCCTGCTCGACAAGCTGGCGACCTACAACATCGAGATCATTGACATTAACGCCATCGTCGGGCCTACCGTGACGCTCTATGAACTGACGCCTGCACCGGGTGTCAAGATCAGCCGGATCACCGCGCTGGAGGACGACCTTGCGATGGCGATGGCGGCACGCGGCATCCGCATGATCGCGCCCATCCCCGGCAAATCGGCCATCGGCGTTGAAATACCGAACCGGAACCGCGAACTGGTGCGTATCCGCGACATCCTCGGCACTACCAAATTCCGCGATGCCGAGATGGAACTGCCCGTCGCGCTCGGCAAAACCATCGAGGGCGAGGTGTATCTGCAAGACCTCTCCAAGATGCCGCATCTGCTCATCGCCGGAGCCACGGGATCGGGTAAATCGGTAGGGCTCAACGCACTCATCACCGGCCTGCTCTACGCCTGCCATCCGTCGAACCTCAAGTTTGTGATGATCGACCCGAAGAAGATCGAGTTGCAGCAGTACAAGGAACTGCTCGATCATTACGTGGCGATGCCGGATAACGGCGAGGACCCGATCATCACCGACGTGGCCGACGCGTTGAATGTGCTCAAAAGCTGCGAAAAAGAGATGGAGGAACGCTACGACCTCCTCTCGAAAGCCAGCGTGCGGAGCGTGAAAGATTACAACAGGAAGCTGAGCCAGGGCAAGCTGCCACCGGGTCAGGGCTATCACCACCTCCCCTACATCGTCGTCATCGTGGACGAACTGGCAGACCTGATGATGACGGCGGGCAAGGAAATCGAAGGCCCCATTGCGCGGCTGGCACAGATGTCGAGAGCCATCGGCATCCATCTGGTGCTGGCTACCCAGCGGCCTTCGGTGGACGTGATTACGGGCCTCATCAAAGCCAATTTCCCCTCTCGCGTGGCCTATCAGGTAGCCTCCAAGATCGATGCGCGCACGATCCTCGACCAGAACGGGGCGGAGGGCCTCGTGGGCAACGGCGACCTGCTCTACATGAGCGGCAGCCGCTTGATGCGTCTCCAGGGGCCCTTCGTGTCCGTCGAGGAAGTGGATCGGCTGATGGCGTTCATCAGCGACCAGCCGAGCCAGGGACCGTACATCCTGCCCCCGAGCGAAGACCAGGAAATCCCGACCCTGAGCACCTCGACCGTCGACGACGAGATAGACGACCTCTTTGAAGAAGCCGCCCGCATCATTGTCCGCAGCCAGCAAGGATCGGTGTCGTTGTTGCAGCGCAAGCTGTCGGTGGGCTACACCCGGGCCGCCCGAATCGTTGATCAACTCGAAGATGCCGGGATCGTGGGTGCGTTTGTCGGTTCCAAAGCCCGCGAAGTGCTCGTGGCTGACGAGTTGGAGTTGGAAGCCTTCCTGAAAGCTCGCTTCTCGGGCTAAGCCCGGCGTTAAAGACCGGTTTTCACGTGGAGCAGAGTGGAAAGCAGGTGCTGTGCTTCCTTTGATTTTCTCTTCCAATCTCGCCCTTCATTGTCGATCCTGACATAGGCCGGGTGCGCCGACCAGGCCTGTTGAAGCCAGCGGTCGAGACGAACCGCTTCTTCAGGGGATTCCGGGCGATGGGCGTCGGGCCAACGGGTATACTTTGAAAGCGCCCCGTCGGCAGCGGTGACGAGATGGAGGACTCCCGTATAGCGCTGGTAGTGAGCCGAACGCGTGGTTTCGGTGAAGGCAAAGAATGCTTCCTCGGGCCAGCCGCGTTGCATCCAGAATGCCAACGGATCGAGGCTCCCTCGATGGCAGAGAATGGGCCTCGGGTCTGACGGACCCAGCGCACGATCTACCCCCTCTTCGAGAGCCATCTGAAGACGGACCATGACACGCTGGAAGAGCTTTTCCCCTGGGGAAATCGAGAGAAACCGGGCATAATGCACCGTTTCCGGTAAGGCAACAAACTGCCCGGCCCATGCGGGGTCGCGTTGGAGTTCCTCCAGTAGCGTCGATTTGCCGCCGCCGGGACCGCCGGTGAGCACGATGACCGGTCGCCTCCTCATCGTTCCCCTTCCGGCGTGACGGGCGGCGCGTCAAAGAGGGGATTGTACGGCTTGATATCCAGTATAGGAGACCCATCGATGGCATCCAGTCCCATTACCGTAATGACGCCCTCCCGCAATGCCACGACGCGCACCAACGTGACCCCGATGGGGTTCGGACGACAGGGAATACGCCGCGTAAACAAATCCTGCAAGAGACGCTCGTCCAGAGGATCACAGCCATGCAGGTGATACACTACGAGCAGGTGTTGCCCAACGTCTAAGGCCGAAACAGCCGGAGAAAATCTCGGCTCCAGCACCAGATCCGATTCCACGACCCGGATTACTTCCGGACGCAGCGGTTCGACGATGGGACTCCGGACGACCCCGATGGGGTGATACACGATGG
>JBHHWM010000292.1:0-5776 GCA_046756545.1 Rhodothermales bacterium
AGAACGCGCTGGCTACGTCCGAAAAAGTGCAACACCTACAGCGGCGGCTGCGCAATCTGCTTCGCCAAACCGACCTTGAACTGGGCCTCATCTGCCTGCAACGCGACGACTTCGAAGGCATTACTGGGGCTAAGGCCATCGGCCGCAGCCTGCTCCTTGGCGATTCGGGAGCACCATCCTGCCCGTACAAGGCCGACTCGTTCTATGCCCGCGTGTTCGACCGCACGACGCCGCTCATCGTGGGCGACCTGGGGGGATGCGACGTCTGTACCGGCTTCGAGCATCACCTCAAAAGCCAGGGGTTCCGGACGCTCCTGCTGGCACCGTTGCTGTTCGAGGACAAACTGATCGGCATCCTGGAACTGGCCTCTCCCCATCCTGATGCCATCAATGCGTTGACGGCGACCAAGCTCGACGAAGCGGTCATGCTCTTTGCCACGGCGATGAAACGCAGCCTCGATGAACACGAAGATCGTGTTCAGGCCGTCATCAAAGAACACTACACCGCTATCCACCCGGCGGTCGAATGGCGCTTCCGCGATGCCGCCCTCCGGTACCTGGATACCCTGGCCCACGACCGTATGGCCCAGATCGAGCCGATAGTTTTCGAAGGGGTCTATCCTCTCTACGGCCTTTCCGACATCCGCAATTCTTCGACACACCGCAATACAGCCATCCAGCAAGATCTTCTGGAGCAACTAAGCTTGGCGCACGACGTGATCGTCGAAGCGTCCATCGCCCGCCCACTGCCGATCCTCGACGAAATCAGCTATCGCATCAGCCAGTATGCCGACAGCATCGGGCCTGGAGCAAGCACCGAAGACGAAACCAGTGTCATCGACTTCCTGCGCAATGACTTCGAAGCCCTCTTCGATCGCCTGGCCAGTTTCGGCAAACGCGTGAATGAACGGATCGAACTCTATAAAAACGCCCTCGACGCCGATCTCGGCCTACTCTACAAACAGCGAAAAGACTTCGAAGAAAGCGTTACACGCATCAACGACACGATCTCGGCCTACCTCAACGAGCAAGAGAACCACGCCCAGACGATGTTCCCCCACTATTTCGAACTGTTCAAAACGGACGGGGTAGACTACAATCTATACATCGGTGCGTCTCTGGTCGAGGACGGGCGATTCGATATGCTCTACTTGCGGAACGTCCGGCTCTGGCAATTGATGACGATGTGCGGCGTTGAATGGGAGCTGCGCGCGCTCAAACCTCAACTCAAGATGCCGCTCGACGCCACGCATCTTGTGCTCGTGCAAGACGTGCCCCTTTCGATTCAGTTCCGCATGGAGGAGAAGCAATTTGACGTGGATGGGGCCTACAACATCCGGTATGAGATTGTCAAAAAACGCATCGACAAGGCCGTGATTCGGGGTAATGGAGAACGTCTTACCCAGCCGGGCAAGATCGCCATTGTCTACTCGCAGGCGCGTGAAGCCTCCGAATACCGCCGCTACCTGGAATACATGACGGCTGCCGGGTACATCGCAGGGGAGATAGAGGAATTTGAACTCGAGGCCATGCAAGGCGTCCACGGACTAAAGGCGCTGCGCGTGACCGTGAGCGAAGAGGCTCCTGATTCATCCTTCCATATCGAACCGGCGCAGATAAAAGACGTCACCGAATCGCTCCTCTCGACGTGAATCGGTAAACGTAGCGGACGCCTGTTCAAAACAGCCTTTACGTTCGGCGACCGGCTTCCCTGTGCCTTGTGGAAACTGGAAGGACATACCGGAAGACGCATCACGCTGAGTCCACGCCGGCGACGACACCCCCTGATCTTCGGCTGACCGGTGATCTTCCGCTTGTTTAACCGGGGCGACCTTCGCTAGGGCAATCTCCAGTCACGACCTACTCTTTGCCTCCTAAATCCAGCGCGAGTCCTTCGTATGCAACCGTGCACGCAATACCGTGCGGTGCAAGGGTTCGGGCAGCATCAATCTGGAGCGCGTCCAGGGCATCGTCGGTACGCTCAGGATCATGGTGAAAGAGTACGAGATGTTTGACCCCGGCAGCGACTGCCAGATCGCAGACCCGGCTCACGCAACTATGCCCCCAGCCATGTCTGGTTGCCAGTTCAGCATCCAGATACTGGGCATCGTGGCACAGCACGTCAGCCCCCCGGCAAAACGACGCAAATTCTTCAAACGTCGTAGTCGGCTCCGCGGCATCAAGCTCATTGTCGGGAATAAACACAAAGCTATGCTCCCCTTGCTCCAGGCGATATCCGAAGGCTCCTCCCGGATGATTCATAAGCAACGCGCTAATCTCGAAGCCTTGATTTCGAAGATACGTGATCCCATCCCCTCGAACGCGGTGGTATGTGCAGGGAATATGTTCCGGTTGCAAGGGAAAATGGACGCTGTCGAACATGTTGAGCGGTGACCATCCCTCGCCGTCTTTCGGATAATCGAGCAGATGGATACAGCGGCTCGTATCGTAAAGCGGCATGAAGTAGGGAAAGCCGAGAATATGATCCGTATGGAGATGCGTGAGCAACAGGTAGATGTCTTGATCCCGATCTAATAACGTCGTGCCCAGTTCGCGGATGCCGGTTCCCGCATCGAGAATGAGGACGCTGCCATTCATCTCCACGCTCACGCAGGTAGTATTGCCTCCGTACCGAACGGTGTGCTCGCCCGGCGTGGGGATGGTACCTCGAACGCCCCAGCATGTGACAATCATAAGTGCGCTGAGCGAACCACAAAGAATCAACGGTTCCTTGCAGCCCTGAGTTTGTAGAGTGACGACAGCTTCGGCACGATGCGAAGTACGGTTAGACGGTACCTATCCCTGAGCGGTATCGATGCCCCCGGTTGCTACCATGATGTAGACGAAGATGAATATTAAGACTCCCATGACGAGGGCTATCATAAAGATCGTGTACGAAAACCGGAGTAGACGAAACTTCTTTTGAAGCACGCTCCCCAGCCCGTAAATATCAACGATCATATTATGATAAAGCCGATCTGTATCCTGAAGCAGTTCGGTCATACCCTGGATGTAATCATCCCGAGTCAGGCTGACAAAGTTACCGAAAAAGAGAATATTCGCCCTGTTCCGACGAACATCCTCTAACGTGATCAAACTACTGTTTACCCGGGGACGCGCAGCCAGTACTGCGTAGACCATCGAAAGCAGACAACCCAACAGCAGGACGGTCGTAGGGAAGAGCAACCAGGCATTCGTGTCGATCTTGGGCGAGATGGAGGCCAGGATGATGGAAATAATAATGCCGTTGATACTGATCATGATGTTGGACTTGGTATCGGCCAGGGCGCTCAAGTCCATATTGACACGATAGGAGGTGCGAAACATGGTTTCGATCCCCCTCGACGTACCCAGCCCTCCTCCATCTTTCTTCTTCTTCTTTTTCTTCTTCTTCTTCCGAATCAACACGTCGCTTGCTTCGACCGGCACACCAGCGGCCGCCGCTGCGCCCTGTGATGGTTCGATGCTTCCGGTCGTCTGCTCGTCCGGCAGCGTAGCATCTCCCGAAGCAGCCGCCGGCGAAGGTGCAGAGCCACCTTCCGGTCCGGCCGGATCGTGTCGAACAGAGGGATCGCCTTCCGGATTGATTTCGTCTGGCATAAGGTAATTCCTGCGTTTGGTGTGTTCTTGGACGCCTCGGAATCAGTTCTGTTGATCTCCGGGTACGGCCTTGCCACGCCGAGCGCAACAATTCGTTTCCATCGTGGGTACATCTCGGCACATAAAGGCTCCGGTACCATCCCAAAGGAGCCTCTCCTTCTCCTCATGATACGATGGTGCATCCACCTCTTTTACATTGCTCGGGCACCGCCGCGTTGCTCTTCCTGCTTGTTGCCGTCCTTCCGGCATGCGCGCAAGAAGCCTCGCTGCAAACACCGAACCTATCCCCCACGGCCGCCTCCCTCACCGTGATGCCTCCTTACACGTTTGACGAACCGGATACCCTCTTTCAGCTACCGAACCGCCTGAGAGAAATTTCCGGCATCACCGTGCTGGACGACCGGTACGTAGGCGCAGTCCAGGATGAGAAGGGCAGGCTCTATCTCATTAACTATCACACGGGCGAAGTCGAAGAGGAGCGCCGGTTCGGAAAAGATGGAGACTTCGAAGATCTGGCCCGCGTTGGAAACAGAATCTTTGTCTTGCGAAGTGACGGGAGGCTTATAGAAATCCTGGATAGGCACGCTGAAAAACCCACGACGACCACCCACCGAACCAAGTTACGCGCCAGGCACGATACCGAAGGACTCGCTTATGACGCATCACACAACCGTCTGCTTATCGCCTGCAAAGAATACCCCGGCAAAGGCCTCGGCAATAAGAAAGCGATCTACGCGTTCGACCTCGGCCGGAACGTTCTGCTCGATGACCCGGTCTTCACCATCGACACTGAGGCATTCAGCGAACACGTCGGTTCGGACGGGAGGCTGAACGAGACCATCCGCACTGCCGTGAAGCCCATCATGGATTTGAGCGGTTTTAAACCCTCTGCACTGGCCCTTCATCCTCTCACCGGCGAAGTCTATGTTCTTTCCTCCGTCCGAAAAGCCGTCGTCGTTCTGTCTCCGGACGGCGACCTCACAAACGTATGGCCCCTCACTAACAAGCGACTGAGGCAACCGGAAGCGATGGCTTTTCTACCCAATGGAGACCTCCTCATCGCCAGCGAGGGAGCCGGGAAAAAGGCCGTGTTGATGAGATTTAGCTACCATCCATGACAAGGACGTATTTTACGCCTTCTGCAACCCGTGGAGTGCATTTCGTGATTGGAATCATGGAATACGGCCTGAAGTAGGACCCATCTGACGACCCTCCAGAATCGAGCGAACGTGGCCGGGGATTATGCGTACCAGGATACCCCCTATCATCACCCTCATCCTTCTGATCCTCTCAGGCTGTGCCTCCTCGCGGACCTACGTCAACGGTCGCTATCGATCCTGGGAAGCACACGCTCCTCCCCCTGATTCCGCCCTCACGTACCAGGCCTTCCTCATCGGCGATGCAGGGGGGATCGATCGACCCGAACCGGTCATCCAACTCTTGGAAACACGGCTCGACTCCGCTGGAAAAAACGCCGTCGTCGTCTTTCTCGGCGACAATATTTACTGCTGCGGGCTACGCGATTCGACCGATCTCCAGCGACGACAAAAAGATGAACGCCGCCTACTCGAACAACTCCGCGCCGTAGATGCGTTCCAGGGACGCGTCCTCTTCATTCCCGGCAACCACGACTGGAACCACTCTCAACCCGGCGGCCTCGAAGCCGTCAACCGACAGGAAGCCTTCGTCGAGACCTACCTCCATCGGGGCGACACCTTCCTGCCCAACGACGGCTTCCCTGGTCCCGTCGAAGTCGAACTCACCGACCGCCTCACCCTCATCGCCCTCGACACCGAGTGGTGGCTCTCCACCCATACCAAACCCTACGGCGACACCGGCGAACACGACCTGGAGGAAGATGCCGACTTCCTACTTCAACTCGACGACATGCTCAAGCGCAACAGGCGCAAAGACGTGCTCGTCGTAGGGCACCATCCGTTGTTCTCCGTCGGCGTGCATGCCGGGCGGCTCCCCCTCCGAGAACACCTCTTCCCGTTGCAAAACCTGCACAAGGCCCTGGTCGTCCCCCTTCCCCTTCTGGGGTCTATCTACCCCCTCTACGTCCGATACTTCGGCGGGCGGCAGGACCTGGCACACCCCCGTTACAAGACACTCCGCTCTTCGCTCCGGCGCATCTTCTCCCAGCACGACCACCTGATCTACGCCGCCGGGCACG
>JBHHWM010000293.1:0-5760 GCA_046756545.1 Rhodothermales bacterium
GCCTTATATCGTTCTTCCAGGTCTTTCAACTTTTTCTCGCGGGCCTCGAATTCTTTGAGCAACGCCCATCGTTTCCGCGCCTGCGTCACCAGAACCGCACCGACACCGATCAAGCCGAGCAACATCACCCAGGACCGGATGCTCGTGAGCTTGAAATCGCGCATGAACAGGATGAAGACGACGATGAAGAGGCCGAACAGGAGCAGTTCCATCAGGCCGAGCCAACTGGGCAACAGTGCGTTCATGGTGCCCCTCCTTGCTTTGCAGTTTTTTTCTTTTCCAGCTTTTCGATACGCGCGATCAAGTTGTGCAGCGGCTCGGTCCCTATCGTGATCGCAACGGCTGCGACGAGCTTGCTGAGGACGTCACGTTCCAAAACTTCTTCGACGAGGGCGATGCCTCCCGGCAACGCCACATCGTAGAATTCAGCGAGGAGCTGAATCAGGTTAAGATGGCTTCGATCCCAGAGAACGATCACGAGGACCAGGGCTATCAGAAAGGCCAGCACGCGCGTCCCGATGCGGAGGTTGTAGAGCCGGAGGAGATCCGCCGACACCACGCGGGCACCTCCCTCCTGGGTTTTTTCTGTGACCATCTGCCAGTAGACCCAATCCAGCACCTTCTGAGCGCGCCGGTCCCGACCACCTTGAAAACCATAAATCCGCTCGAACCGGGCGCGCAAACGTTCAGCCTTCTTGTTCCAAAAGGACCTCAGCTTCAATTTGAGTTCGAGGTATTTGAACCCCGCCATCAACACCTCGACACTCCGCTCGACGAACAGTGCCAGGAGCAGATATACGAAGAAAATGTACGTGAACATCGTGATGGCTTCGCTCACCTCTACGCCGTCCTCTTGCTCCACTTCAGTCGTATCCGTCCGAGCCGGCGTCAATACCGGTGGTGTCGGAGTCGAAACCGTATCGACCCGGGTCGTATCCGGTCGATCTTGCATCGGCCACGCTACCGGGTTCTCGTTTAAGGCGACGGCGAATGAGGATGTGCCGAGTGGATCTTGTGCCGAAGGTGCGGCAACGGCACATCCAATCCCGACGGCGAGCACGATCCAGAAGCAAACCATGAGACGCATCGCGCCATGGGATGTCCGTTCAACGCCTTTGAAGAGAAAGCTTTTCATCGTTTCTAGGCCATAACCATGGGAGTCCCTTTAAAGCGTTCCAGGGCGGAAGCAAACGCCGTATCGAAGGTCCATCGCGAATAGTAGTCGCCGACAAGTTGCTGGAACAACGCATGCGGGAAGTTGCCGCCCGGGCAGGCTTTGGGTGCGATATAGCAATGCGGCACGATGCCGGTCACCGATCCGACCTGAGGCGCAGAAGCGCTACAATGGGATACAGGAAATGCCGGGGTTAAGTCGTGTAGATGCGCCCACAGCGCCACCACACGAGCCGACGCTTCGACCTGAGCCTGCGTGGGATGCTGGATTCCGAAGCGACCGTCCGGGTTGGAAAAAGGCACACTCGGATCGGGCTCGAAGTTGCCGTGCAGCGCCACGCCGAGCGAGCGGAAGTTTACTCCCCTGGCATGGTTGCCCACCCGATCCCAGCGACAGAGCACCCGGATGGTCCCGTCTTTCATGACCACGCAGTGATACCCGGTAAGCCATCCTTTGCGGTCGAATTCACGAACGACCTCTTCGAACGACGAGTCGGCGTGCATGGTTGTATGATGATAGACCAGGAGGTTGACCGACCTTTTGCGGAGGTGGGTATGTTCGAGACGCTCCGGGCGATCCCCACCGTCGTAGACAAATCCGACGAAATCCTCAACAGTCTTGAGCACCGACACGGGTACAGGGGGGGCGAGCAAGGCCACGGAAGCGCCCATCGGGGCCGAGGGCAAGGCGGAGGTAGGCGGCGTGCTCCTGACCTGCGGTGATGGGGTCTGACCCGCTTCCTCTCGTGTATCGAGAACCTTCCGGTTGACAAGGAACTCGATGAGAAAATGGATGGGTTTGCTACCCGCACCGATGATGATCCCGGTAAAGAGGAATTCCCAGAAGGCCGGCGTTGGTGCCGCCTCAGAAGCTTGCCCTCCTTGATCGACCACCTGTTGCAGTAAGGGCCAGGCCGAGAACCGGGTATAGACACAGACGACCACGGCAATGACCAGCCCCAGAATTTGCAGATAAAACTCCTTCAGCACCTTCAACTCATCCGCTGCCTTCGCTGGTTTTACCATGAAGCGGGTTTCGCTATGCATCACGCCGGTATCGCTGCCCTCATCCGCTTCCGGCGCAAATTCTACTTCCCGTGGACCGTCCGGATGCTTCTGGACATCGTCAAGGAGGTCTTCCTCGGCCTTGGCTCGCCGCGCGACCCCCAACGTTTCGTCCAATGCCGCTTCTCCCTGCCATTCCATCGAGACTTTCAGCGCCCACAGCCGGTCCACCATCCAATTAAAAAACATCAGAATACGCTCGACGAGCACAGCGAGCGCAAACAATAATCCCAGGATGGCGAGCAGGGGCGCTAAAGGAATCAAACCGTCTGCCATGAGCGATTCCTCCAGGCCTATGGATACTTTTTTTCCAATGCTCCATCATCCACTCCATGCGTGCGGAGGTCCAGACAAATGGGGAGTTCATTCATTTTCCCCGGCACCCATAGATTGACCCCAAAACCCGCCCAACTACAATGAGAAATCGACTCTACTTAAAGCACAACACACATCAGGCGGAAAACAAAATCGACGAAGCGGATGATAGCGCCTCAACTACTGGCGACAACATCCGTTTTTTTCTGATCAAATACAACCCTCGCTGAAGTCTCCGAAGCGTAGATGGCCATGTGATTCCGCCCTCCGAGAGGATGCAAGTAGACGTTGTGTAGTGCTGTGCAGCCCCAGTCGCCTCTTCCTTATCTACAGGCGAATTTGCCTTCTTCGGAAGAGCCGGGAATGCGGATTTCTTTGATCAAGCCGTCGCAGGCCCAGATCGTCGGCGATGGCCAGGGCCTCTCTGAACTCGTCCGGATGGAGTCGGCGGTTGATTTCGCTATACCGCTCCCCGTTCACCTTTCCGGCAGGATAATATTGATCCATAAGGTTGACATACGTATTCGAACCGAGTTCGGCAGCAATCCATTCGAGGATGCAACGCGTGTCGGCCAGGTGCCCCGGCATCACGAGGTGGCGGATGAGCACGCCGCGCCGGGCCAGGCCGTCCGCGTCCATTACCAGATCTCCTACCTGTCGATGCATCTCCCTGATGGCTGCTCGGGCCGCTTCCGGGTACTTCTCGGCTTTCAAATAGACACGGCTCCTCTCTGCACTCCAATACTTGAAATCAGGCATGTAGATGTCCACCACCCCATCCATGAATGTGAGGCTTTCCAGGGCATCGTATGCGCTGGTATTGTACACGATAGGGAGCATGAGACCATGCTCCACGGCTTCTGCCAACGCTTCCAGCACTTGCGGCACTACATGCTCCGGAGTCACAAAGTTGATGTTATGGCACCCCAGGTCTTGAAGCTCCATCATCATCCCTGCGAGTTGCTCTGCCGAAGAACCTGCGGGCGCGCGTGCTCCCGGCCGGATACCCTGACTGATATCGTAGTTCTGGCAGAAGACGCAACGGAGATTGCAATGGGAGAAGAAAATCGTTCCGGAACCGTTCCATCCTCGCAGACAATCCTCTTCCCCAAAGTGGGGGAAATAGCTACTCACCACGGCAAAACGCCCCGTTTTACACGCAGAATACCGGTCTGCGAGCCGGTTGACGCCACAATCGCGGGGACAGGCCCGGCAATCTTCCAACGAAGCGACGCCTCGACGAGCACGCTCCCGGAGTTCCCCTCGGCTAAGCGATAGATACGCGGCTCGAACCATGGAAAAGCGTTGGATTAGCTCGCGTGGATGCCTCGCGAGATAGTACCCCGAGGCTCCCTGTCGGTTCGATCCACATTTCACAAGATATCTCATCCGTCACAGATCTCGCTTTGCATATATGTTTCAGAATTTTATAATTAGGGTGACTTTGCGCATTCAGGTGGTGGCGCATCCCCTCACATACTTCTGAGCAGCCTCATGCGAAAGCTCAACATTGCCGTCATCGACATCCTGGGTAAATCGGCGAGTAGGAAGGCCTATTCGAGGCACATGCGGGCCAACAACCAGAGCATCGGGCCGCAAGTGGTGGCGGTGTGGTGTGAAGAACTCGGCCACAAGGTCTCGATGGTCTACTTCGACGGGCCCGACCTGTATCAGGGGGCGGTCCCGGACGACGTAGACATCGTCTTCATCAACGCCTTTTCGCAAAACGCGATGCTGGCCTATGCCCTGAGCAATTATTATCAGTCGAAGGGCGCCGTAACCGCCCTCGGCGGCCCCCACGCACGCTCCTACCCGGACGACACGGCCAAGTATTTCGATTATGCCATCGGCTTCTGCGATAAGGACCTGCTACGGGATATCCTGCAAGACTGCTCGCCGCACCGTCCCCTGGGTCAGGTCCTTTCGGCCCGTCAGCAGCCGTCGAGCATCCCCGGCGTCAGGCAGCGCTGGAAGTTTATGCAGCCCATCCTCGAAAAGGCACCGTTCATTCGCATGATTCCGATGATCGGGAGCCTTGGTTGCCCCTACACGTGCAGCTTTTGCATCGACGCGGGGGTACCCTACCAGCCGCTCGAATTCGATTCCCTCCAGGAAGACCTGCGGTTTATCGTCGAGAACAAGGCTCCGCGAACTATCGTCGCCTGGCACGATCCCAACTTCGGCATTCGCTTCGACGAATTCCTTGGTGCGATTGAGGAAGCGATCCGGCCGGGCAGCCTCACGTTCCTGGCCGAAATGTCCCTGTCGCTGCTCAATGAAAACCACCTAAAACGTCTGAGAAACGTCGGCTTTAAAGCCATCGCGCCGGGCATTGAATCATGGTATGACATCGGGGACAAGTCGAAGATGCGGAGTACGAACGGGATGGAGAAAGTGCGCAGGGTGGCCGAAAAAGCCGAACTCGTCCAGTCTTACATCCCCTACATGCAGGCGAACCTGATCCTTGGGCTCGACTCCGACGACGGTCCGGAACCGTTCGAGTTGTCCAAAAAGTTCATCGACCTGGCCCCGGGCGTCTTCCCCTATTACTCGCTCTTGATGTCGTACGGCCGGAACGCGCCGGACAACCTGCGCTATCAACGCGAGGGACGCGTGCTCAACATCCCGTTCCATTTCCTGAACCAACTCCATTCAATGAACGTCCGGCCCAAGAACTATACGTGGCTGGAGTTCTTCACCCACGTATGCGACCTCTACGCCTATGCCCATTCCAAAAAGGCGATGTACCGGCGCTTTATGGCGAAACGGCATATGGTCACGCGGGTCGAACAGCTTTTCCGCAGCATCACTTCGGAGCGCAACCACAAGCTCATCGGCAACCATATGAAGATGCGCGAACGCCTCAAAACGGACAAAGAACTGGTCCGCTACCTCAACGGGGAAACGACCGAGTTGCCCGAAATCTACGTCGAACCGATCCAGCGGGACCTGAAGTGGCTGTGGGAATGGTTGCCGGAAGGAGCCCTCTACCACGACCCCAACGCCTACCTGAACTCACTCAACGGAGAAGTATCAACAGAGGCCGCCGTACAGGCCGGGATGGCGGTGGCCTGACGCCATTCAACGGAACAGGATCATCCGGCGCACCTGGCTGAACGAGTCGGCCTCCAGGCGATACAGATACACACCGCCGGCCAATGGATGTCCTCCGTCCCCGCGACCGTCCCACACGACGCGGTAGGTGCC
>JBHHWM010000294.1:0-5725 GCA_046756545.1 Rhodothermales bacterium
TCCCCCTCGTTCCTTCTCACTCATCATAACTACGCGATGGTTATCTTGGTTAATCGGTATCCATCGCTGATTTAGACAGGGAGGATCCATATGGCTATCGCTTTTCACGTCAACGGAGAGCGTGTCTCCACTGATGCTGCGCCTGATACCCGGCTTATCTGGGTCCTGCGCGAGCATCTGCTCTTGACCGGGACCAAGATCAGTTGCGGCTCAGGTGTATGCGGTGCCTGTACCATCCACGTCGATGGTGCTGCAATGCGTTCGTGCATTTTGCCCGTGTTGGAGGTTGAGGGCAAAGCGGTGACGACCATCGAGGGCTTATCGACGGACCGGTCTCATCCATTGCAGAAAGCATGGATTGAAGAACAGGTGCCGCAGTGCGGCTACTGTCAATCCGGCCAGATCATGCAGGCAGCGACCTTGCTTGACACTAATCCGTCGCCGACACGCGAGGAGATCATCGGTCACATGGACGGCAATCTCTGTCGCTGTGGTACGTATGGACGAATCCTGCGCGCCATCGAACGCGCTTCCAAGGAGGGCTAACCCATGAAAACGAGCGAATCGATAGAACGCGGCGCATCGACGCTTTCGAGACGGCGTTTCCTAAAAATTGCGGGCACCGGCATTACATTTGGTGTGGTTCTCGGTGGTGCAGGTGTGCAGGTGTTCAGTGCGAACGAGAGCAGCCCCGTGCTGGAGAAAGCCATCGGAGCCTGGGTAAGAATCGACACGGATGGGGGCATCCTGATCTATAACCCAGCCGCCGAGATGGGCCAGGGTTCCATGACGGCCTTGCCCGTAATCCTCGCAGAGGAAATGGATGCCGATTGGTCGAAGGTCCGCATCGAGCACTCGCCTATCGAACCCGATATCTACGGTCGAAGTTGGAGGCGGGGCGGTCGAGGCAGCATGACTACCGTGGGGAGCCGTGCCGTGAGCGGCTATTTCTCCAAACTTCGTATGGCCGGCGCGCAGATACGCCGGGTATTGCTCGATAATGTGGCGCACGAGTGGCAGGTGCCTGTCGCAGAACTGACCACCGAACCGAGCACCGTTATACACGCTGCGAGTGGCCGGCGCATTTCCTATGGCGAGATCGCTGTCTTCGCCGAGGTGCCGTCGGAGCTTCCCAAAGTCGATGAGTCACAGTTAAAGTCGCCCCGCGATTTTCGGCTCATCGGCCATTCTGTTCCTCGTCACGACATTCCTGCAAAAACCGATGGAAGCGCCCAGTTTGCTATGGATGTGCACCTGCCGGGCATGCTCCATGGTATGATCTCGCGGTCTCCGGTGCATGGCGGGCGTCCGGCGTCGTACAATGAAGCGGAAGTTCGTGCGATGCCGGGCATTACGACGACGGTGGAGTTGGAGCACGGTATCGGTTTGATCGGGGAATCTATTGAGGCGGTGATCAAGGCACGCGAGGCGTTGGACATCGAATGGGCGAAGGGAGCCCCTGCCGAGACGTTTGATAGCGAAGCAAGCCTCACCGGGTATGCCGAGATTCCAGGCGGTGGCCGGGTACAGGCGCGCCCGATTTCCGGGCAGGGCGATGCTCCAGCAGCGCTGCGGCAGGCCGCCAAACGCTATGAGGCTGACTTCCTCGCTGACCATGTCTACCATGCGCAGATGGAGCCACTCAACGCCGTGGTCTCCGTCAACGAAGCAGGCGACGGGGCAGAAGTCTGGGTCGGCACTCAATCCACCTCGGGTGCACGATCTGCGGCAGCCGAAGCGCTGGGGGTGGATTTCGAACGCATCACGCTCCATCCCTGCTACCTCGGCGGCGGTCTTGGGCGGCGGTCCAATTCTGATTACGTGATTGAAGCGGTGCACCTTTCCAACGCTGTTAAACGGCCGGTCAAGTTGATGTGGATGCGTGAAGACGACTTGCAGTACGGCCAGTTTCGCCCGATGTGCTTGCAGCGCCTGGCCGCCGGAGTTGACGAACAGGGTAATATTACAGCGTGGACGCACTGTGTGGTGGGAGACGGCGGGGGTCTGCTCGCCTCGGGCATCGAAATCCCCTTCTACGATATCCCCCATCAGCACATCGAAATGTGCTCGGTCAGCCATGGCGTTCGGCTGAAGCACTGGCGGGCCGTCGGGCATGGCTTCAACAAGTTCGCCATTGAGGCCTTTATCGATGAGATCGCGGTGGACCAAGCCATTGATCCGTACCAGTTTCGACGTACCCTGATGCGCAACGCGCCGCGTGCGCTCAAGGTGCTCGATACCGTCGCCGAGATGGCCGATTGGGGCGGTGCCGTGCCGATGGGGCGTGCTCGCGGCATCGCATTTGGTGAGCGAAGTGGGTCGCTAGCAGCCGGTGTCGCCGAAGTCTCGGTGGACGTAGCAAGCGGGAAGATTCGTGTTCATCGATTCTGGTGCGCTATTGATGGAGGTATCATCGTTCAGCCGCAAAATGCGCAGGCGCAGTCGGAAGGAGGCATCATCAATGGATTGAGCAGTGTGCTTTTCGAGCGCATCACGGTCAAAGGCGGCAAGGTCCAGCAGTCGAACTATCACGATTATCCCCTGTTGCGCATGTCCGATATACCTGAGGTTGAGGTGCAGTTTGTCGCATCGTATGAGCCTCCTTCGGGGCTTGGGGAAGCCAGTCTGCCGGTAACGGGTGGAGCTGTGGCCAATGCGTTCGCAGCACTCACCGGCAAGCGGCTTCGCCATCTTCCGTTCTCGCCCGACCGGGTCCTCGAAATCATGGGATAGCTGCGGTTTCCTCTTTTCGAATCAAGGAGGGCAAGCGTGAAAGCCTATTCATTTGTACGCTAGCGCTACCTTCTTGACAGTTACCAGATGTTCGGTGATCAAATGAAGGCTCGATGCACTACTCGGCCTCGGTGTCCGGCCCTGACGCCGCTGCGGTGTCGCTCGAGCTCGCCAGATACTCCAGGAGCATCTTCTTGGCTTTATCGGGCGGAACTTCGGTGCCCGTAAACTTCTTGACGACGGCTGCGGCCAAATCTCCAATTCCCCCGGCGGTGCGTTCTGCGAAGGAGAGGAACTCGTCCGGCAGGGAGGTCCCCAGTCCCCTTACAAACTCGCCGTTCTGCTGACCCTTTAAGAATGCACCCGACATACGGGCAAGCGTCGTCGGGTCGCCCCAGATCTGCATATTGGCCTGTCCGAGCGCATTACCGAACGCCTCGGCAGCAGCGATCTGGGCGTCTCGTTCCGCCTCGATCTTGGCCAGTTCGACCTGCAACTCACGCGCAATCGACTCGAACTGCGCCTGCGCCTCAAGGTCTCGGCGTTTGACGGTCACCATGGCATCGTCGACTTCAACTTGCCTGGCGGCCACCTCGACCGGCACCATTTGCACCGCCCGGTCACCATCCGCGTTGAGTGTTTTCGCTTGTTTGGCAGCGTCGGCCTCCACGAGCGCCGCCTTCGCATCCGCCTCGGCGGCCTGGAGGCGACCCTCGGCCGTCTTCTCCAGCGTGTAGGCCTCCACGTCCGCTATCATCTGGTCTTTTAGACGCGTCTTTTCGATCTCGGCCTGCTCGGCGATCACGGCTTTTGCCTTTTCGCGTTCGGCGGTCTGCACCACCTCGACCGTGAGCGTTGCTTGCAAGGCTTCTTCCCGCTCTTTCTCAGCGCGGGCGCGCTCGGCTTCGGCTTCGGCCCGGGCCCGCTCCTGCTCGGCAATGCGAATTTCCTTCGCCCGCTCGGCCAGCGCCGCCGCCTCATCTCGCTCAATGGAGGCCACCTGCTCGGCCTTCTCACGCGTACGATTGGCCACCTCCTCTGCCTGCTGCCGCTCTTGTTCCCGCACAGCCACGGCCTCGGTCTTGGCCACCTCGGCCAGCTCTGCGATCCGTTCTTGCTCGGCGCGGTACGTGTCGGCCTCCTGCTTTGCTTTGGCGTTCGCCTTTTCGATGTTGGCCTCCTTTTCAGCGGAAGCTTCGGCTTCGGCCACTTGTTGCTCGAAGACGTACTTCTGCTTATCAACGTTCTGCGCCTCCACCTCTTTGTCTGCCTCACGCTCGATTCGGTTCGTGTCCACACGATTCTTCTGAATCACCCTCGCGATCGTCAGCGCACCCTGTGCGTCGAATACGTTCTCTGCCGCTCGCAGTGCGTCAACCGCCGTCTGGTCCAGCAGGGAAATCGTCACCGATTCGAGCGTGAGCCCGTTGGCTTCGAGATCCGCCGAGACGATTGCCTGGACCTCTTTGGCAAAATCTGCCCGTTCGGCGTGTAGCTCTTGCAGCGTTCTCGTCGCCGCCACCGTTCGGAGGGCCGACACCAGCTTCTCAAAGACCAGCTTCTTGATGTAGGCCGGCGAAAGCGACCGGTCGCCCAGCGATTTCGCCGCCGCCGCGACCCCTTCGTGACTCTTGGTTACATGGATATAGAATTCGGCATTGAGGTCGGCGCGCAGGTTATCTCCGGTGATGAGCGCATCCGGACCCCGCCTGCTCACATCGAGCCGCATGGTCTCGAGGGAGACGAAAACGAGCTCGTGCATGACGGGAATAACCAGGGTGCCGCCGTCTACGATTACTTTTTGGCCGCCCATGCCGGTACGGGCAAACGCCTCATTGGGCGCTGCCTTAATGTATAGCCGGGTAATGGTGAGCATAATGGCGCTCAGGATCAGAATACCGGTTCCGAAGATGATCATCACAAATTGCACGCCCGCCAATTGCGCGATAAAGTACGGCAACAGGATCAGGAGAAGGCCGAGTAGAGCCATGCCGAAGCTGAACCCGCCGCCGGATTTTTTACGCCGTCTCCGGGGAGACTGCTCTGCCAATATCATTTGGTCGTGTACTTCATCATGCTGGTCCATGGGTTCCTCCATAAATAGGTTGATTATCAGGTTGGTGTACCTCTTCCGTTAGTCTTCCGTGTAGACCTGCCCGAGGAATCGACGCTCCTCGGGGTCATAGTCATAGAGTAGTACCTTACTTCCCGCTGGAATAGACGGCTCTTGTTTGTCAACCACGCAGGTCACGTCAATGAGTGTCCTGTGCGCATCAAGCACCCGTACACGACCGAAGTTGTTATCCACCACGTGCAGGACCGTGCCGACCCGTCCGATCAGATCGTTGAAGGACGACGCATACGTCTCGTTGACGGGCAATACCCTGACAAGCACCTTCGAGAGCAGACTGATCAGCAGCAGCGACCCGACGAGGGCCACCGCCATCGAAACAGCCGCATACGCACTCGAGGTCTGTATTAACTCCTCAAGTACCTGGTTTGTTAACCATCCGATGGCTCCCCACAGCAGGAGCAGGGCAATGATGGTAATGGACAGGGGAACCCGGCCCACCCCCAGAATGCTTAACGCCCTGAACATACCGCCTGGCTCGACGTCATGGTCAACGTCAAGGGCGATGTCGTGGTCAAGCGCGATGTCGTGGTCGATGTCCATGTCGACGTCGGTGTCCACATCGAAACCAAGATCGATAGGCAGAACCCCGAACGACATGATCAACAGATAGAGGACGGCGAGTCCGAAGGGCAGTACGAAGATGAGATTATACCACAACAGCAGAGTTTCCATGCCCTCACCTTATCTAAGAGACGATCTGCTATCCGACAGTGGATATTTGAAAAATGATCCGCCATCCCTGTTGAACCAGCGTCACGTACCCCAAAAATACTCCAAGACGCTCCGCTGGTTCGTCACCGCCTGACCTGCCCCATGTCGTGGACATCACGTGGCCTCACGACGGGGAACGCTCCATCA
>JBHHWM010000295.1:0-5710 GCA_046756545.1 Rhodothermales bacterium
AAAACCCATGACGCAGATACAGAATCTCCACAATCGTGAGCATGTTTCCCGGATCTTTAACCGGGCCGCCCACATCCAGGCGCTAGGCATCGAACTTTCGAACCTGGGTGCCGGATGGTGCGAGACGCACCTTGTCGTCGAGCCCCGGCACCTTCAGCAGACCGACGTCGTGCATGCCGGGGTACAGGCTACCATCGCCGACCATACAGCCGGGGCCGCAGGCTCGACCCTGCTCGATCCAGATGAGTACGTGTTGACGGTTGAATTCAAGGTCAACTTTCTTCGGGCGGCTCGGGCCGACGAACTCCGGTGCCGGGCCGACGTCTTGAAGCCGGGACGCATGCTGAGTGTCGTCGAATCGAAGGTATACGCCCAGCACGATGGGACGGAGAAGCTGGTGGCTACGGCTACCGTCACGCTGGCCGTAATGAAAAAGAAGGACGGTTCGATGCTGTAGACGGTGCGCCGGTCCCGGTCGTTTCGTAGGTTTCAGGAAATGACCGCAGAGGGTACGAGCTTTTATCACCCACGGCTTTGCCTGTACGCGGTCCGTTCCTCATCAACAAGAAGGAGTCCTTCTCATGGTTGTGCTGTCAACGTCGCTAGGCGATATCACGCTCGAACTCTTCTCCGACAAAGCGCCCGTCACGGTCGAGAATTTTCTGACCTATGTGGACGACGGTTTTTTCGACGGGACCGTTTTTCATCGCGTCATCCCCCGGTTCATGATCCAGGGAGGCGGCCTGACGCCGGGGCTCTCGGAGAAAAAGACGCGCTCCCCGATCAAGAATGAAGCCGACAACGGACTCAGCAACGAGCGCGGCACCATCGTTATGGCCCGCACCCAGATCGTCGATAGCGCGACGTCCCAGTTCTTCATCAACCTGGAAGACAATCCGTTCCTGGACCACGGCGTCCGCGACTTCGGCTATGCCGTGTTCGGCCGGGTGTCCGACGGCATGGACGTGGTGGACCAGATAGCCGCCGTCCCCACCGGCAACGTCGGGATGTTCCAGAATGTACCCCTGGAAACCGTGCTGATTGAATCGGCCCGTCGGGTGGAGCCGCAGGAATAGATCCTCGTATCCGAATCCCCCATGCACCGTCGGCGAGGCGGTGTGACGGACGGTTGCCACCCGCCTCGCCTATCTTCGCCGGAGTGAAGAGCATGCCCACTTATCGCGACGTATCACATGCATGGATGTGCCGAAGAATAGGATGATCGAGACGACCCTGGCTAATCCACACAACATCCTGAAGCTCGTCTTCGGCTACGATCAGTTCCGTCCACACCAGGAAGAGATCATCCAGCGTATTCTAGGCGGGGAACACGCGCTGGTTATTATGCCGACGGGCGGTGGCAAATCGCTGTGCTTTCAGTTGCCGGCCCTCATCCGACCCGGTGCCGGCATCGTCGTCTCGCCGCTGATTTCCTTGATGCAGGACCAGGTCGATGCACTCGTCCAGCTCGGTGCTCGCGCGGCTTTTTTGAATTCCAGTCTCCCGCGTGGCAAACAGCGCGTCATCGAGCAAGAACTGCGCGACGGCTCGCTCGACCTGATGTACGTGGCCCCCGAGAGATTGATGACACCGGCCTTCCTCAAGTTGCTGGATGAGATCGACATCGCGCTTTTCGCTATCGACGAGGCCCATTGCATCTCGCAGTGGGGGCATGACTTCCGCCCCGAATATCTCCAACTGGCTACGATCCGTCGGCGCTACCCCGATGTTCCGTGCATCGCCGTCACGGCAACCGCCGACGCGCCCACGCAGCGCGAGATTCTGAAACAACTCCGGCTGCCCGACTCGGGTGTGTTCGTGACGGGCTTCGACCGCCCCAACATCCGCTACACGGTCGTCCTGAAAAACAAGCCGAAGCAGCAGCTTTTGCGCTTCATCGAAACGGAGCATCCCGGCGATGCGGGCATCGTCTACTGCCTCTCTCGAAAAAAAGTAGAGGATACGGCGGCCTGGCTGGCGGAACAGGGCCACAACGCGGTGCCCTATCACGCCGGGCTCACGGCCAAACAGCGCCAGCAAAACCAGGATCGCTTCTTGCGCGAGGAAGGATTGATCGTGGTAGCGACCATCGCCTTCGGCATGGGCATCGACAAGCCGAACGTGCGCTTCGTGGCCCATCTGGACGTGCCTCGCAGCCTGGAATCATACTACCAGGAAACAGGCCGGGCCGGTCGCGACGGACTGGAAGCCGATGCCTGGATGTGCTACAGCCTCGGCGACGTGGTCGCTATGCGCAAGATCCTCGAAAGCTCCGGAGCCAACCAGAAGCACCAGTGGGTGGAACAACACAAGCTGAACGCGATGTTCGGCTACTGCGAGACGGCTACCTGCCGCCGTAAAGTGTTGCTGAACTACTTCGGCGAAACCCCGGAGGCATCCTGCAACAACTGCGATAACTGCCTCCACCCCATCGAAACCTGGGACGGCACCATCGCGGCCCAGAAGGCGCTCTCCTGCATCTACCGCACCGGTCAGAAGTTTGGGGCGGGACACGTGATCGACGTATTGTTGGGCCATGATACGGACAAGGTGCGCCGCTTCCGCCACGAACGCCTCAGCACCTTCGGCATCGGCACCGAACTGAGTGCCACCGAATGGCGTTCGGTCATACGCCAACTCATCACCGCCGACTACCTCCGCGTCGATGTGGACGGCTACGGATCGATCCGGTTGTCGAAGGCATGCGGCCCCGTGCTAAAAGGCGAGCAGCAGGTCTTCTTCCGCAAAGATCCCAAACCGGAACCCAGAAAGAAAACCAGGGCGATCACTGCCGACAGCACCCTCCCCCAGACGCCCGACGACCGCGCCCTTTTCGATGCATTGCGGGCTCTTCGCCTCGAACTGGCTCGCGACCAGGGCATCCCGCCGTACGTCGTATTCAACGATGCTACGCTGGCTGCCATGGTCCAGTATCGACCTCGGAACCTGGAGGAATTCAGCCGGCTCTCAGGCGTCGGCACCGTCAAGCTGGAACGCTACGGCGACGTGTTCCTCGACGCTATTCATCTGCACGAGATGGATAATGGGAATTTGTGATTGGGAAATTGTGACTGGGAAATTGGATTATGATTCGCCCCCCTTGATGTATGGCAGGCCCGGTTTTCGGGTTGAGACGATGAAACGGGGAGCCGAAGAATCGGAAAGGGGTGACCGCTTGTTGTTCGTCGATTCATCGTCTCCTTGATTCCACGATGGGACTCACGGAATCCACGTGAGTTTTTTAACTCGCCGTGAAACCGTTGTGGAGTACCCGGAGTTGTTGACTTCGGAAGAAGGCCCACCGTATATTGCGTGCCCCTTTTGGTCAGGTAGCTCAGGTGGTAGAGCAACGGACTGAAAATCCGTGTGTCGGCGGTTCAAATCCGTCCCTGACCACCATGGAAAACCCCTCATGCCGAAGTGTATGAGGGGTTTCTTTGGTTTGGTGAATCGCACGTCCAAAGATCGAACGTACACAGATCCCGCCTCACGATACACTCGGCACAGATCCCGCCTCTACGGCGAGGCTTCTTTCGGTCTCGGCATCGAAGAGATGCAGTTTTCCCAGATCGAACGCGAGCTTGATGACTTCGCCCGGCTGTGGGAACGGCTGCGGGTCTACTCGTGCAACCAGCATCGTGTCGTTCATTCGGGTATAGACGACCACCTCGTTACCCATCCATTCCATCACTTCGAGAACCAGGTCGGCGGCTGCCACCGGCCCCGTAATGTACGAGCTGCCCGCCACATACAGATCCTCCGGACGGATACCGAGGATGACGTCCCGCCCCTCCACCAGGGAGTCGGTATGCTTTTCATGGAGAGGCAGGGTAAAAGCATCTCCCTTCTCACGGAAGTACAGCCCGTTATCCCGAACAATCGTACCCTCGACCAGGTTCATCGAGGGGCTGCCGATGAACTCGGCCACGAAGGTGTTGACCGGGCAGTTATAGAGATTCAACGGAGAGTCGATCTGCTGGATATAGCCGTCTTTCAGCACGACGATCCTCTCACCCAGCGTCATTGCTTCCACCTGGTCGTGCGTGACGTAGACGATGGTGGCCCCCAACTGCCGATGCAGTTTCGAGATTTCCATGCGCATTTGCACCCGGAGCTTGGCATCGAGGTTCGACAACGGTTCGTCGAAGAGAAACACCTGCGGCTTGCGCACAATGGCTCGTCCCAGCGCTACGCGTTGCCGCTGCCCACCCGATAGTTGTTTGGGTTTGCGGCCCAGGATGTCTTCGATGCCCAGGATCCCTGCGGCCTGATGGACACGCTTTCTGATTTCGTCTTTGGCATACTTGCGCAGTTTCAACCCGAAGGCCATGTTGTCGAAGACGGTCATGTGGGGGTAGAGGGCATAATTTTGGAAGACCATCGCGACATCCCGATCCCTGGGGGGTACGTCGTTTACGTGACGTTCACCAATGAAAAGCGATCCCTCGGTGACGGCTTCAAGCCCGGCAATCATGCGTAGCGTGGTGCTCTTTCCACAGCCGGATGGGCCTACTAATACCACAAATTCGCCATCCTCTACCGCAAAGTCGGCTCCATGCACTGCCACAAAACCATTCTCATATACCTTTTTAATTCCGCTGAGCCGTACGCTTGCCATGTCGTCTAATCGTGCCGGTTACCGTTCTGGATCTTCCTTTGCTGACATGTCCCGAACGTTCCCAAAATCGGAAAAAAGGAACTGTGCTCCAAGGACACGGCTGTACCCATGGTCCATCAGCACGACGGTACTCCTAGCTGGACGGTGGCAATACTCTCTTCAGGGGATCAGTATGATCTCTCCTTCTTGAAGAGGATGATGACTTCACGTTACGCGCTAACGGGCTCTACTTGAAGCTCTTTCTGTTCGTTCTTCGAAAGAACGGCATCCAGATCCAGCAGAATCAGAAGGCGATCCTCCAATTTCGCCACGCCCGTTATGTAATGTGTATGGATGGTCGTCACCAATTCAGGTGGAGGATCAATGACGGAAGTCTCCACCCTGATCACCTCTTGAACACTATCGACCAGAAAGCCGACGGTCTTGTTTGATAGTTCCACAACCACAATGCGGCTGTCTTTATCCTTCTCTTTTCCAGGCAGGTTGAATCGTTTTCTGAGATCAACGACCGGTACGATCTGACCACGGAGGTTAATAACACCCTCCAAAAAGTCGGGTGTGTTGGGCATCCGGGTCATCTCCATAAAGCGAATGATCTCCTGTACTTTGAGAATGTCGATACCGAACTCTTCTTCGGCGATCTCAAAACTGACGAGTTGATATACTTCTCCTTGGCTTCTTTTCATGGTTCTTTTACCTCAGCGGGTACAAGCTCGTTGGCTACATTGGGAAGGCAGCACGGCATCATTCGTTGTACTACATATGATGCCGTGCTGCCTGTGACCGTGTTTCGGGCTGTTACTGCGGTTCCACTCTACCCGGCACGCACTCATCGACGTGGCGTTCGAGCCAGGCCTGAATTGTTTCACTCGCCATCTCAGGTGTTCCAAGGATGTGGGCGATCCTCCATCTCGTGTGATGAGCCTGGCTCTGCGGGTCGATCCCCAGCCCCATAACCGTCTCCTCCTACGCTGAAGGAAGCCGCCTCCGGTTGTCCTGCCCCGGCGAGCTTGAAGCGTCCCACGAGCACCCGTAAGTCCTCCGTCAACCGGTTCAACCCGTCCGACGACTGAGCAATCTGCGAGATCCCCT
>JBHHWM010000296.1:0-5690 GCA_046756545.1 Rhodothermales bacterium
AAGGAAGATCATTCGTCGCAGGATTATAGCTCGAAGCTGCGCCTCGACTTCGTGGCACCGCCGTCGGTGGGAGTGTCGGTAGGCGGTACCTACGGCAGCGGGTTTGCCGGCGGGGTGGGTTTCTTCTTCAGCGACATGCTGGGCAATCAGAACCTCACGGTGGTGGCCCAGGCCAATGGGACCTTCAAAGACATTGGCGGGCAGGTGATCTACATGAACCGGGGCAAGCGGTTTAACTACGGCGGGGCCGTCAGTCATATCCCCTTGCTCTTCGGCGGCACACGCGCAGGCGTCGACCTGAACACCAATAGCACGTTTGTCGAGGAAATACGCCAGCGCATCTTTATCGAACAGGCCACGTTGATCGGATCCTATCCCTTTACGACGACGCGTCGCATCGAAGTCAACGCGGGCTTTACTCGATACGGGTTCGACTACGAGTCCATTCGGTATACCTTCACGCCGTTCGGGGTAGATCGGGACCGTGTCAACCTGGATGAGTTCGAGCCGGATCCCATCTACTTCTTCCAGGGCGGTGTCGCGTACGTGGGCGATTTTGCCAACTTCGGTTTCACCTCGCCCGTGCAGGGTGGGCGGTATCGGATCGAGGTGGCCCCTCGGGTGGGAACAGACAGCTACGTGACGCTGCTAGCCGATTACCGGCGCTACTTCTTTGCCAACCCCGTCACCTTCGCCATTCGCGGTCTTCACGTGGGCAACTACGGGGCCACCAACGACGACCGGACCCTCTTTGGGCGCGAGTATCTCGGCTATACCTATTACCCCGGGTTCATTCGAGGGTATAACTTTAACTCGTTCGATCCTGAAGAATGCGCTACGCCCGATCAGTTTACGGAAGCCGGCACCTGTGCAGCGTTCGACCGGTTGTTTGGTACGCGCATTGCCATGGCCAGCGCCGAGGTACGCCTGCCGGTGTTGGGCACTGATGCGCTGGGATTGATTAACTTCCCGTACCTGCCTACCGAGTTGACGCTGTTTTCCGATGCCGGGCTGGCCTGGAACGCGGGAGACAACCCGTTCGATCTGCTCAAGTTTGAACGCGGTTCTACCGAGCGTGTACCGGTGGTCAGTGTCGGCACTTCCGCGCGGTTCAACCTGCTCGGCTACCTCGTTTTCGAAATCTACTACGCCTATCCCTTCCAGCGTCCTGAGAAAGGAGCCCACTTCGGCTTCTCGCTCCAGCCGGGATGGTAGGGGATAGTTGGAATAGGTGACAAACAGCGTAGGGGCGATGGTGTATCGCCCCTACGTTTTTTTATACTCCGGCGACGAGTTCGCCGCGCATCACCGTAACGGCTTGTCCGCCCAGGAGCACGCGGTGTTCGCCCACCTGCATATGCACCACGCCGCCCCGGGCCGAAGCCTGGTAGCCGACCAGGGCGGCCGTGCCCAGTCGCCGGTGCCAGAAGGGTCCCAGGCAACAATGCGCCGAGCCGGTGACGGGATCTTCGAGGATGCCCAGTTGCGGCGCAAAGAAACGCGACACAAAATCGTAGGCGTCGGTTCGAGAAGGTGCCGTGACGATGACCCCGCGTGTGTCTATGGACGCCAGCAAGGTCGTGTCGGGGGTCAGGGAACGTAGCGTCTCTTCCGTATCCAGCAGCGCTAGGTAATCCATGCGATTCTTGCCGCAGTAGTGCAGGGGAGCGCCCAGCGCCTGTTCCAGTCCGTCGGGCGGGGTGGTTTCTCGGGCGGGTTCGGCAGGGAAATCCATACGGATCCACTCGTTGTCGCGCCGGGCCGTCAGGCGACCGCTCTTGGTAAAGAAGGCGGCCTCTTCGTCCGGTTGCAGCAGGCCCGTTTCCCACAGGACGTGGGCACCGGCCAGGGTGGCATGGCCGCACAGATCTACTTCGTGGGTGGGAGTAAACCAGCGCAAATCGAACCCATCGTCTCTCCGCACCAGGTAGGCCGTCTCGGAAAGGTTCATCTCGCGGGCCAGGTGCTGCATCCACGATGCCGTGCGGGGTGCAGGGAGTACGCAGACCGCCGCCGGGTTGCCCGCGAAGGGTTCGTCGGTGAAGGCGTCTACGTGATAGATCGTCAGGGTCATAGAAAAGTTTGTTCAAGGTTCAAGGAATCTCGGCTCGGCATTTCCTACGTTACGTGGCGACGCCTTGTGCCGCGTTCCCTGTTCGAAAAACAGGTTGCCCTTCGACCGTGTAACCTCGAACTTGTGCCGTCGCGGACGACGTCCTACACGCCCCGAACGCTCCGGTCCATGTACGAATTATTTCGTCCCCTGCTTTTCCGGCTCGAAGCCGAGCGCGCCCATCGTCTGAGCATGGGCGCGGCGCGGCTGGCTCAGAGGGTCAATCCACCCTTCCTGTCTTCGATGTTCGACTTCGGGCACGGCGCACTGGGACAGACATTATGGGGACGTAATTTCCCGAACCCGGTGGGGCTCGCTGCCGGATTCGACAAGAATGCCCGGCTGGTTCGGTTCTGGGAAAAGATCGGCTTTGGGTTCGTTGAGGTCGGTTCGGTGACGGCGTGCGCTGCGAAGGGCAACAAGCGCCCTCGCGCCTTTCGCCTGCCCGCCGACCGCGCGATCATCAACCGTATGGGCCTGAATAACCAGGGGGCGGAGAAGATTGCCCGGCGCATCCATGGACTGGGCGGCAAGCGGACGATGCCCCTCGGCATTAATCTCGCCAAGACCCACGACCCGACCCTGGTAGGCGATGCGGCCATTGAGGATTTCCGCCGGAGCTTCCAGTTGCTCGCGCCCCTGGCCGACTATATCGCGCTCAACATTTCGTGTCCGAACACGGCGGAGGGAAAAACGTTCGAAGAGCCCGAGGCCCTCGACGCCCTGCTTGCGGTCATCTTCGCCGAGCGGAAAGAACTCAGGCTCGGCGTGCCCGTCCTGGTAAAGCTGGCCCCTCCGCTCACCCCGAAGGTCATCTTCGACAGCCTGGTCGAAGAACTCATCGATGTGGCTATGGCCCATGGCGTTCATGGCTTCATTGCCACCAACACCGCTTCGGATCGCCAGGGCCTGACGACGCCGGAGGACGTATTGCAACGGATCGGGCGCGGGGGGCTCAGCGGGGTGCCGCTCGCGCAGCGATCCACCCAGCTCGTGCGCTATCTCTACCGGCGCATCCGGGGGGCCGTGCCGATCATCGGTGTGGGCGGCATCGACTCGGCGGAGGCGGCCTATACCAAGCTGCGCGCCGGAGCGTCGCTCGTTCAGCTCTACACCGGCCTCGTCTATGAAGGACCGAGCCTGGTGCGGCATATCAAGGAAGGACTCGTACGCCTTTTTGAGGAGGACGGCGTAGCCTCGATCCGCGAAGTGGTGGGGCTCGATGCCTGACGATGAATTGGGTAAAGGGGGGAGAGGGCGATTGGTGAGGATAGAGGATCGCTGCTGCGCTCGGAGCCTCTCGCTATCCACAACCTTCGGAACATTCTCCACGCGCCCTTTCCCTCACGATGTTCAAGTCGATAGGAAAACGTCATCGTACTCCCTATCTATACCCCGCTATTTTTTGCCATTCGAGTCCCCAGCATGTAGATTTCCTGAGCATCACACGAAGGAGTAGGTACTATGGCTGCAATCGTCGAGTTTGAAACCATTCCGCAGATGTTTTCGCGGCTGGTGGCGCATTATCAGGGACGGCAACGCGCCGTGCTGCGCTACAAGGATAAAAAGACAAAGACCTGGGTCGATATATCCTGGGAATCACTGAATGAACGGGTGCAGGCATGTGCCGGCTACCTGCACCAGCAGGGTGTTCGCTTCGGCGACCGTGTGGCGATCCTCTCCGAAAATCGCCCGGAGTGGGCCGTGACGGATCTCGCCACACAGATGCTCGGGGCAATGAATGTAGCGCTCTACACCTCCTTGCCTGCTTCGCAGGTCGCCTACATTCTTAAGGATTCCGGGGCGAAGGTTGTTGTCGTCTCGGCGGCCATCCAACTGCGCAAGGCCGAAGAAATCTTCGCAGAATGCCCGGACCTGGATGAGATCATCACCATGAGCGAGATGCGCAAGGAGCATCCCGCACACGTACGCCACTGGGACGACGTGATGGCCGAGGGACGGGCCTACTGGCAGGAGCACGAAGCCACGCTTGCACCCATCCCCGACACCGTGACGCCGGACGACATCTGCGCCCTCATTTATACGAGCGGCACGACGGGCCATCCCAAAGGCGTGATGCTCACGCATCATAATTTCTGCACCAATGCCAAGGCTGCGCTTGCGCGGGTGCCCTTTGGTCCGGACGATCACCACCTGTCCTTCTTGCCGCTGTGCCACTCGTTTGAACGCACGGGCGGCTACACGGCGGTGCTGGCGTGCGGGGCTAAAATCTCCTATGCCGAGAGCGTGGACGCTGTCAGCAAAAACCTGCCGGAGGTTTCACCGACGGTGCTGGTGTCGGTGCCGCGTTTGTTCGAGAAGGTGTACAACATCATCGCTAAATCCGTAGAAGAAGGCTCGCCGACGAAGCAGAAAATCTTCCACTGGTCGGTGAATACGGGCAAGAAAGTGGCGCAGGCGCAGCGTAACGGCAATGGTCCCGGCGTGCTGTTGAAGACCCAGTACGCGCTGGCGCATAAGCTCGTTTTTTCGAAGCTGCACGAGAAGCTGGGCGGTAACCTCCGGTTCGCCGTTTCGGGCGGAGCGGCGTTGCCCAAAGCCATCGGCGAGTTTTTTCAGGCCGCCGGCATTTGCATCATCGAGGGCTATGGACTTACCGAGACCGCGCCGGTGCTTTCCGTTAATCCGTCGCAGGAGCCGCGCTACGGCAGCGTCGGGCATATTATTCCGGGCGTGACCGTCGGTATCCAGCGGCTGGACGACCATCGGATCATCGGCCAGCTCTCGGGCGAGAGTTATCCGTCCAGCCTGACCACAGAGGAGGGCGAGATCGTTGTGAAGGGGCCGAACGTCATGAAAGGCTACTGGAATAACGACCAGGCTACGCAGGAAGCCATCGACGCCGAAGGCTGGTACCACACGGGCGACGTCGGTCGCTTCGACGGAGGGTATCTCCTCATCACCGACCGCATCAAACACATGATCGTCTCGAAGGGGGGCAAGAACATCTATCCCGGCCCCGTAGAGGAACAATTCAAGACTATCCCGTGGATCGATCAGGTCATGGTCATCGGTGAGGGACGCGAGTACCTGACGGCCCTGGTGGTACCCGACATCGACGCACTCAAGCTCTATGCCCGCGAGCAGGCCATCCCGTACGAGAGCGAAGAAGCCTTACTCGAACAGGAGCAGGTCCGGCAGCTTTTCGCAAAAGATTTCCGCCGCTACTCCCGCGCCGCCGCCTCTCATGAAAAGATCCGTGACTTCCGCCTCATCTACGAACCCTTTACGGTTGAAAACGGGATGATGACGCCGACGATGAAGCTCAAGCGCCGCATCATTGAGCGGCAGTACGCGCCCTTGATCGATGAGATGTACGCGCAAGTGGTATAGGGGCGAGGTGCCGTGAGGCAAAGGCCATAGCTCCCAGCGACAATGTGGATAAAGGTTGAACTTTCCTCGTTTTTCGGGAAAGCCTTGTGTCGGTACCCTATATTTTGGATCCTTTTATGACAGCATGCCGTTGATCAAGACATGTTTGCGGGGTGTAGCGCAGCCCGGTAGCGCGCTTCGTTCGGGACGAAGAGGTCGTGGGTTCAAATCCCGCCACCCCGAC
>JBHHWM010000297.1:0-5672 GCA_046756545.1 Rhodothermales bacterium
TATGCTGACAGCCTCTTTTTGTTCACCCTAGCCAAAGTGATAGGTAGCTAGAAGGAACGTATTCTGGGCCGGTCTCTCTCCCCTCCAATAGTCATAAGTGGGTGCTTTGAGGGAGGGCAGAAGCAGAATCTTCGCTGTTGTATCTTGGTAGGTGTTCTCGCCAATTCTCGCTTCAACGAACCGGCTTCGACCTTCATGGCCGCCGCATGATCAGAAGTATATCGATGGTATGATACCCGTTTCGCTCCGTCTGAAGAATTTTATGAGTTACGGCAGCGCCCCGCCCGTGCTCGACTTCGAACAGTTCCAGGTAGCCTGTCTCTCGGGCAAGAACGGCCAGGGAAAGTCGGCGTTGCTGGATGCTATTACGTGGTCGCTCTGGGGCGAAGCGCGTAAATCGAGCGGCAGCCATAAACCGGACGACGAATTGCTTCGCATCGGTGAGCGGGAGATGCAAGTCGAATTCGTCTTCGACATCGAAGGCGAGCGGTACCGAGTGATCCGTTTTTATGCGCGTTCCGCCTCCGGAAAGACTAATCGGTCGCAGCTCGAATTGCACCTGCTGGAATCGGCCAATGGCGACTATCGACCGCTGACCGGCGCGTCCATGCGTGAGACCCAGGAACTCATCGATACGACCGTCGGGCTCGACTACGACACGTTTATCAACTCGGCGTTTCTCTTGCAGGGGCGCTCCGACGAATTCACCAAGAAGCGTCCCGGTGAACGGAAAGAAATCCTCACGCGTATCCTCAACCTGATGCGGTACGATGCGCTCTATGGGTTAGCCGCAGACCGAGAACGCGACGCGAAAAAGGGAGCGGAACAGGCTGAACTGGACATCGAGCGTCTCCGGAAGGCTCTGGAACCGGAATCTGAATGGAAGGCCGCATATGCTGACGTTGAGGAGCGTATCGAAGAGGAAAACGTCCGGCTGAACGCGCTACGCAACGAGAAAAAGCAGCTCACCGAACGCCTGGCCGACTTGGAAGCACGCGCACGTGAAGCGGCAGGTCTGCAACAGACCCTCGACACACTGGCGAACCAGTTGGCTCATTTTGAAAAGGACGCGGCTGCCCTGCGTGAGCGTATCGAACAGGCCGAAACCCTTCTCGCCCAACGCGACACGATCAAACGCGACCACGAGCGTTATCTGGCCCTCCACAGGGAACGGGACGAACTCGACACGAAAAATGAGTTGTTCCGGGGCGTCGAAAAACAGATGGAGCGATGTGAGGCTGATCTGAAGCAACTAAAAAACGACCTGGAGAGCCAGCTCGAAAAGAAGCTTGTTGAATTGAAAGGGCACAGGCAAACGGTGGCGGACTGCGAGGCCCAGTTGGTCGAAGCACCCTCGGCACGGCGCAACCTTGAGAAAGCGCTGGCTGCTAAACGACGCAAAGAGGAGATGTCCATCCGGCTTCAAGATCGACGGAGCCTGGAAGAAGAGTTGCGTGTGGTAGAGCATGAGTTGCTGGGAAAGAAAGAAGAACTGAACGGCAAGATAACGGCCCTGGAGCAACAGATCGGGCAGGAACGGCAGGCCCAACCTTCGTTCGAGCATCTGGAGGCGCGACGGCTCGAGTTGCAGGCTGCATCGGGCCGCCGGGAACGCCTTCAGCGTGAACTAGAAACAACACGGGTAGAAGGGCAGGCCGTAGCCGATGATCTGCATGGACGATCCGGTAATCTGACGGCTCGCAAAGACGCAGTACGGGAGCTGGAAGAACAGATCGTCTTTTTACACGACGGGAGCGGTAGCACCTGCCCGACCTGCGGCACCGAACTCACGCAGGAGCACCGCGACACCGTTGAGGCTCGGTTGCAAGAATCCATCGCTGCCCTGCAACGCGAGATCGATCAAGAGGAACACGGCCTCGACAAGCGAAAGCAAGAGCGGGAAGAGTTGCTCGCCCGGTATCGTGACGAACAAGCTCGGATCGCGTCGCTGGACGGGGTTCCGGAAGAACTGGCGAAAGTGCAAGAACAGATCAGGGTCTATCAAGAGAGTCGGTCGGTTCTAGAAGCGAAAGAGGAGGAATTGAAAACGTGGCGTCGGCAGCGTGCGGAGGAAGACTTTGGACATCCCCAGCGAAGGCGGTTAACAGAACTTCAACGCAGGCTCGATGCGCTTCCCTTCGATCAGGAGGCCTACGAGCAGGTGCGTGATGAGGCGTCGCAGGTCGGTCGCTACGAAGATCGCCTGCGGCTACTGGAGGAAACCGCCGGTCGCAAAGAGCAGATCGAACGAACCGTTGAAGTAATGACACGGGAAGCGGAGGACCTTCGCCGGTCACTCGACGACGGCTCTGCCCTCAAACCTCTACGGCAGCGCATGAATCAGCTCAAACAGCAACTGGATGCCGTAGGCTTCGATCCACAACGGTTCAGGGAGGTCAAGCAGGCGTTAGGTGAACTCGCTGATGCAGGAGCGCGCATGACGGACCTGGTCAATGCCCAGCAAAACCACAAAGACTGGAAGCAGCGGCTGGCCGACACACTTCAACAAGCGCAGGAAAGGCGGCAGCAGATGGAGCAACAAAAGAACAAGCTGGTAGACCTGGAGGCGGCATTGAGCGGAAAAGCCGAACTGGAGTCCGGTTTGCAGGCAAAGACAGCGGCCTGTCGGAAGGCCGAAGCGACGCTCCAGGGTTTCCAACGGCAACTCGGGCAACTCTCGGAAAAATTGGAAAAGCTGGCCCGGGACCATGAACAACTCCGGGAGAGGCGGCAGACCCACTCCGAAGCAGAAGCGAGTCGTACCCTGTACAAACACCTGAAAACGGCTTTTGGAAAACACGGTATCCCTTCGTTGATCATCGAGCAGACCCTCCCGGAGATCGAAGATCGAACCAACGATCTGCTGGAACGCCTGACCGACGGCAAGATGCACGTCCGCCTGGAGACGCTGAAAGATAAAAAAACGGGCGGGACCAAAGAGACGCTGGAAATTAAAATCACGGACGAACAGGGCGTTTCACGCGCCTACGAGACGTTTTCCGGTGGCGAAGCCTTCAGGGTCAATTTTGCCCTTCGGATTGCCCTTGCCCAACTGTTGGCCGAGCGCAGCGGCGTCAGGGTTCGCACCCTCGTCGTGGACGAGGGGTTCGGCACCCAGGATCAGCAGGGGGTTCAAAACCTCGTAGAGGCTATTCAAGTCATAAAAGATGACTTCGACAAGATTCTTGTTATCACCCACCTCCCTGAGCTCAAGGAAATCTTTCCGGTCCGCATCGAGGTAGAGAAAGATCCTGTGGAGGGTTCGCGGTTCGAAGTGCTGGGCGTGTGAAGGAGAACGTTCTGCGTGTTCAGGAATCCGCTGGAAGATGAGACCTTCGGCTTCGCCGCATTACGACCAGCCCACCCAGGATCAACCCGCCGCCGCCGATCTGGGCCACGGTAATCGTCTCTCCCAGGAACAGCATGCCGCTGAAGAGGGCTACGACGGGTACCAGGTTGCCGTAAACGGCGGTGTGGGTGGGTCCTACGTTTTTGACTGCCGTGTTCCATAGCACCACCGCGATGCCCGTCGAAAGACCGCCGGAGAAGAGGATGGCAATCCAGATCCATGCGTCGACCTGATCCCATTGCACGGTCTCGAAGTAGGGGAGGCCCAGGGCATACAGGAAGGGGAGAGCGAAGAACAGCCCGAGAAACGAGATGCCTACCGGCGAGACGTGCCGCGACATGGGTTTGTTGAAGGCGGTGTAGGCTCCCCAGAAGACCGCAGCGGCCATCATCAGCGTATTGCCCAGGAAGGTGGCGTCGCTGAAGTCGACCACTTGCGAGCTGCCCACCACGATGACGGCGGCCCCCACCAACGTGATGATCAACCCGGTCCAGGCGCTACGCCTCAGAAAGTCGAACTGGAAAAAATGTCCGAACACGGCGGTCCAGAGAGGGGAACTCGCCATGATCAGGGCGGCGCTGCCCGCCGTCGTATGGTCTACGCCGACGATAAAACAGAATTGATATAAGAAATAGCCCAGGAAGCCGAGGCCGAAGAGTTTCCAGGGGTGTGCTCGAAGGGGAGCGAAAAACGACGCGTCGGCCTTGCACTGCTCTGCAACATACAATCCCCCCAGAACGAGCGCCGACACGCTCAGACGGAAGACGTTCATGGCGTGCGGGTGCATCACCGATAGGGCCGCCTTGAGCACGACGAAGTTGATGCCCCACACCAGTACGGTGAAGAGGAGGGTGACGTCGCTTTTGAGGTCCGATGAGCGTGGCATAGAGGAGGGCGAGTACAAAACGAGAATCGTAATAGACGCGAGTGGTGGGCATTCGTTTTGCGCTTTTTGTACTTTCTCACCAATTCCTTAGTGATTCACAAGAACGAGCCTGATAGGATGCGCAACGAAGGCATCAAAAAGCTGTACTATTCCATCGGTGAAGTAGGTGAAATGATGGGCCTGGAGCCGCATGTACTCCGCTTCTGGCAGGCGGAGTTCGACCAGCTCAGGCCGCGGAAGAACCGGGCGGGCCGCCGCATCTACACCCTCGATGATATCGCGGTCGTGCGGCGCATTTACCACCTCTTGCGTGTAGAGAAATACACCATTGAGGGTGCCCGGCAGGTGATGGCGCGAAAGGACCGGCGGGTAGACACGCCGGAAGGGTCGCAACGGGAACTTATAGCACTCCGGGGATTTTTAGAGAACCTGTTGCAGAGGCTGTAATTTTTCCTTTGTTTTGCAGCCAGAACGGGACGTAGCGCAGCCCGGTAGCGCACTTCAATGGGGTTGAAGGGGTCGTGGGTTCAAATCCCGCCGTCCCGACCGTTCAACATCGGCCTTCTTGGTATCAGGAAGGCCGATTTTTTATGTTTACGCATTGCTGCTATACCGGGTCCTCGTACACGACTCATCAACAAAGTCATCAATGGACGCGCAAAATGAGGCAGGATCTCGCCTGCGAGGGCTATGTGCTCATGTAAAGACTAGGATCGAGCACCGTGCCGGTGAGATCGGCACCGTTGAGATCCACCCCGGTAAGATTGACCCTAGAGAGCTTGGCCCGTCTGAGCTTGGCACCGGAGAGATAGGCCCGAATCATCTCGTACAGGTTCATCGTCGCCCACTCTTCATCCGCGTATCGTTTTCGGATCTTAGCCTCTAGACCTGCCTACATGATCATCTCGGTAGCCGGTTCGAACAGGTAGTAGCGCTACTTTCTTTTTTCTTCCTTCCGAGCTTCGATTCGTTTCACTACGTCCTTTGCAACCTCAAGGATTTCGAGCGCCACGTCTACCTGTTCGCCCTCGTATAGTTGCAGGGCGACAGCCATGGGTTCGAGGATTTCGGCGCTGGGCGAGGCCTGGATGTGCTTGAGGGCTTCGGCTACGTAGCCGGCAGCGGCCGCGTCTACGAAAAAGGCGATCACCTCGTTTAGCGAGGTAGAGACCATCTGCGTGTCTTGCAGAAACAGGGGAACATGGCTCATCGCTTCCGACCATTTATCCTGTGCGCCCAGGATAGCAGCCAGAGTGTGTTGATAGGCTCCCACGTCAGGACTTTTTTCGACGGCGCGTTGAGCATAGGTTTCTGCCTGGGCTAACGGCTTTTCTTCTTCAATATTGTATAGACTCCACGCAAGTGAATTCAGGATGGGGTTATCGGGAGTGAGTTCGAGGGCGCGGTCGTAGGCATCGAGGGCCTCGTCGTGGCGTC
>JBHHWM010000298.1:0-5669 GCA_046756545.1 Rhodothermales bacterium
CTGGGCATCATCTTCTTTCCGATCCTGGGTTTCGGCGACGCCGAGTACATCGGGCCACAGGCCTCCTAAGCCTTTTTGAAGGGGCTCGCACCGGACGAAGGGCGGGCCCCTTCTGCGTTGCTACCCGTCCTGTTGTGCACTTCCGGGCGACGGTGCTGAAGAGACGTGGGTCCTCCACCCTCGTTTCTCCACCCGACGCACGTTCTCGACCCCGGCGAGCTGGAGCAAATAATCCGCGAGGTGCATGAGTTCCTCATCGCCTGCATCGCCGGTGAAGGGCCGTACGCAGACCAGGTTGCCGTAGTGCCGGGCCAGCTTTTCCGGGCTGTCGTCCACGACGATGACCTGTTCGAGGGCATAGCCTTGCTTCTTGACCTTCTTCAAGTCCTTGATCCACACGTAGGTCTGGCGCTCAAGGTCTCGCTTCCGGGTACATCGGTCGCGCGCCCACACGAAGGAAAAATGGACATCTGGGGGTTTGATGTGTGCCAGGACGGCGCGGGCATAGTCCGCCGTTGAGGAAGTCCAGACGGCCAGTTCGAAGTGCGCCGTACAGCGTTCGAGGAAGCGGGCAAGGTGCGGGCGTGTGTAAACGTGATAGCCCCCGACGGCGAAGTCAGGGGCTATCGGAAGGGGCTGCTCGCTGGCGTAGATCAGCGTCTCGTCGAGATCGAGGATGAGCAGTTTACTGTTGGGGGAAGGCGAAGAGGGCATCGTCGATGTCTGCGTTCACTTTCACCGATTCGAGCTGGATCTTCTGGGTCATCTGCGGGCTCTCCACCTCGATCGCATGAGCCACCATCAGGCCGTTAACCTCGCGATAATCCGAGGTGTAGGTCCGGGTTTGCACCATGCCACCGGTCTGCGGATCGACGCCTTCTCCCTCCGCTTTCACGATCAAGAACGTCTCGGCATCCAGATAGACGAAGGCGTCGGCGCGTTCGGGGCGGGAAATCTTGAGCTTATGCGCGTTCGTGCCCCGGACGTCCTCTTCTCCCATGTATTCGACGGTATAGCCTTTCTCTTTGTAATCTACTAGCGGGCCGTCCATGTCGGCCTGATCCTGCGTCAAGCGCGTCTGGGTATCCGGCATTTTCTGGGGGGCACTGCTGATCATCGGATTAATCGCCCAGGCGGTTTCTCCGTCGAAGCCGGTGATGATTTCTATGTTCATTTGCAGCACCAGGACCTCGCTGCGCATCTTGTTCGGGCGTTTCATGTAGATGGTGAGCGGCAGGTCCATGCCCATCACCGACACATTGCCGTTCCACGTCATGGACTCGACGGCCCGGATGTTCTCCAGCCCTCCACGGGCCGTCAGGTGTTTCTCGATGAGTTCGTCCTCCATGCTCTTGGGTTCCTGGGCCACTTCGGTGGATTTACACGCTCCCAGCAACACACTGCATGTGATCAGAAGTACCAGGGATCCTCTTTTGATGTTCATAGTCGGTCGGGGGTTGGGGTGATTTGTAATAATATGTAGCATAACCGGGGTGGCAGCTACATGATACGAACAAATGAGGCGTTATCCTCAATTTCTTACGGCCGGTTCGCAGTACATCCTTCGCATGGCTCTACGGCATATGTGATGCGCAGGATACGTTATCGCTTCCACACACAAAGACCCGTTCAGTATCATACGTTTATCCGTTTTTCAGCAGCCTGTGCAGCCCCATGACCGAAGAAGCTCGCCCTGCCGTCATCCACACAGACGCCGAACGAGACGAGGTGCTGACCCGGCCCTCACCGGCCCTGAAAACGTTCATTAATACACTCCATGGACCGCTCGTGGTGCTGGGTGCGGGCGGCAAGATGGGTCCTACCCTCTGCGGCCTGGCCCGCCGCGCCGCCGACGAAGCCGGACACAACCTGGACGTCATAGCGATCAGCCGTTTCTCAAATCCGGCCACACGAGCCTGGCTCGACGCACGCGGCATCCGAACGATGGCCTGCGACCTGATGGATCGCGATGCCCTGCGCACCCTCCCCGACGCGGCCCAGGTATTCTATCTGGTGGGGCTGAAGTTCGGGACGCAGCAGCACCCGGCACGCACCTGGGCCGTGAATACGCTGATCCCGGCGTACGTGACCGAGCGTTATGCCCACGCACGCATCGTCGCCCTCTCGACGGGCAACGTGTATCCGCTGGTGCCGATCCACTCCGGCGGTTCGGTCGAGACGGACGCGCTGACGCCGCACGGCGAATACGCCAATGCCTGCGTCGCCCGCGAGCGTATCTTCGAATACGCGGCCGGGCAACACGCCACCCCCATGGTGCTCGTCCGCCTGAATTACGCGGTAGACCTGCGCTACGGCGTGCTCGTAGACATCGCTCAACGCATCGCCTCCGGCCAGCCGGTCGATGTGACGATGGGGTACCTGAACTGCATCTGGCAGGGCGATGCCAACGAGATGATCCTCCGCGCCCTGGCGCTGGCCGAAACTCCTCCCAGGCCCCTGAACCTGACCGGCCCCGCCGTTTTGTCGGTGCGCGCACTGGCCCATCGGCTGGGCACCCTGATGGGCCGTCCCGCGCATATCGTCGGCACGGAAGCGGAAACAGCACTCCTGAGCAACCCGGCTCGGGCCTGCGCCCTCCTCGGCGAACCGCCCACGCCCATCGACACGCTCTTGCGCTGGACGGCCCACTGGATCCAAAATGGGGGATCGACGCTCGACAAACCGACCCACTTCGGCACGCGTGACGGGGTGTACTAAGGCTCAATAAGCGCTACCCACCAACAACAATCTACCCTGAGAGGATGTCAGACTACCCGATGCCACCGGACTGGGTTCGACAGGCCCTGCACGAGGGCCAGGTCATCCCGGCGCACCCCCTCGCGCTGACGCCGTCGGGCACGCTCGACGAACGCCGCCAACGCGCCCTGACGCGGTATTACCACGCGGCAGGGGCCGGCGGCATGGCGCTTGGAGTACACACAACGCAGTTCGAGATCCGGGACCACGATTTGTTCGAGCCGGTGCTTCAGCTAGCCGCCGAGACCGTGGCGGCCCGCGATGCCACCACCTGGCGACGAACCGTACTGATCGCCGGGGTGTGCGGCCCGTTACCCTGGGCTCCGTCGGAAGCGCGGTATGCCCGGGAAACAGGCTATCACGCCGGGCTCTTGTCCCTGGCCGGGTTGCCCGAAACCGGCATCGACGAACTCATGGCGCATTGCCAGGCGGTAGCTCGCGAGATCCCGCTCGTCGGTTTTTACCTGCAACCGGCCGTCGGCGGGCGCGTGCTACCCGTGGCGTTCTGGAGGCGCTTCGTGGAAATTCCCAACGTGGTGGCTATCAAGATCGCTCCGTTCAACCGCTACCAGACGCTCGACGTGGTACGCGCCGTCGTGGAAGCCGGACGCGCCGCCGACATCGCACTCTACACCGGCAACGACGATCACATCCTGCTCGACCTGCTCACGGAATATGCCTTCGAGACACACCACGGCACGGTGCGCCTGGGCATGGCGGGCGGCCTGCTCGGGCACTGGGCCTGCTGGACGCGCAGAGCCGTCGAACACCTCGACGCCTGCAAACAGGCACGCGCGACGGCGACCATCCCGCCCGCGTTGCTGACGTTGGCCGGGCGCGTCACTGACGCCAACGCCGCCCTCTTCGACGCAGCCCATCAGTTTGCCGGATGCCTTCCGGGAATCCACGAGGTGTTGCGGCGGCAGGGCCTGCTCGAAACCACCCGATGCCTCAACCCCGACCAGAGGCTCTCCCCCGGTCAATCCGACGAAATCGACCGGATCTACCGCGCCTACCCGCACCTCAACGACGACGCCTTCGTCGCCGAGCACCTGGACGACTGGCTACGCTGAAGGCCCCCGACCCTTCGACGAGGGGTACCGTTCGGCAACGACATTCCATACATTGTGGCGTCCCTCCGTATTGCCGAAAACCGACCTCGACGGTGCTGCACGTACGAACCTCATCCGGCGTCTGGACGCCCTTCTGCCGCCAGATCCTCGACTTTCTGAAGGCGGACTCCATCGATCTCATCATCGACGGCGAGCCGGTGCGCGGGTTTCGGAGCCCGGATGCCCCCTCGCTGTGGATCCGCGACCACTCGGACATGTTGCGGGGCGGAAAGTACGTCGAGCCCGACGTGCAGAGTGCCGTCACCTGTTTTGCCAACACGCAGGCGGCCAACGGGCGGATCTACGATTACGTCACCACCTTTCCCGAAAAGAAACCCTGCGAGCGGGAAAACTGGGAAAAATGGGTACGCGTACCCGTTGAGGCCGACGTCGAGTATCGCTTTGTGAAAGCGGCCTACCTGGCCTGGCAGGCCACCGGCGACGAGGAATGGTTGGAAGCCGTGTTGCCGGCCTGCCGCCGCGCCCTCACCTACACCATGAACCATCCCTGGCGCTGGGACGAAACGCATCACCTCGTCAAACGTCCGTATACCATCGACACCTGGGACTTCGACTACACCGCCGGACGGGCACCGTGGCTCAACTTCCAGGTGACGGACGAGACCCTATGGGGCCTCATGCACGGCGACAACAGCGGCTTCTACGAAGCGGCGGTGCTACTCAGCCGGATGTACATGAAGATCCACGAGCGAGAGCAAGCCGCGCAGTGGATCGAGGTGGCCGAAGGCGTGCGCCAGCGAGCCAATGCGTTGCTCTTCAACGGCCGGTTTTACACCCACTTCCACAAGCTCACACCGGCAACCATCAACGGCGTTGATGAGGCGGAGCAACTGAGCCTCAGCAACCCGATGGCCATCAACCGGGATCTGACGACGCACAGCATCGCAACCGCCATCCTGCGCGAATACCGGCAGCGACGAGAGGACACAGAGGCGTTCGCCGAGTGGTTCAGCATCGACCCGCCTTTTCCGGATGGGATCTTTGGCGACGAGAAACTCGTGGCAGGAGCGTATGTCAACGGTGGGATCATGCCGTTGGTGGGCGGTGAACTTGCGCGCGCGGCGTTCGAGCACGGCTTCGAGCAGTACGGCCTCGAAACGCTCCACCAGTACCGCCGGATGATTGCCGAAAGCGGGGAGACGTACCTCTGGTACTTCCCCGACGGGACGCCCGCCACCGAGGAAACCAGCACCAGCCCGGAGGCCGCTCCCACCGACGGATGGGGATCGTCGGCCATGCTCTACGCGTTCCTCGAAGGCCTCTGCGGCATCGTCGATCAGGGACATTCGTTCCAGGAGGTGCGGTGCGCGCCGCGCTGGGCCGCTTCTTACGAAACCGAAGCTTCCGTCAAAGTAGGGTATGCCTCGTCGGGAGCCACCTTCGGGTACCAGTATCAAGAGACAGAACGTGCCACCTTTTTGACGCTCGAAGCCCGGCACGCCCGCGTCATGTTGCACCTGCTGCTGCCCGCGCAGTGCCGGGTAACGCTGGTCACCTGGAACGGGCAAGAGGTAGCGTTCGAGACGGTTCGCGTGGGCGAGAGCCGGTACGTGGACATAACGGGACGCGTTGTAAAAAGAGCAGATGTCGAGGTGTGGTATGCGCGTACTTAGTCTTCGACGGCGTTTCCCCGTTCGGCGTGGAGAAGCACCCTCGGCCTACCTGCTGCTGCTGCCGGTGCTGGCGTTTTTCCTCGTGTTCCAGTACTACCCGATTCTCAAAAGCGTCGCCATCAGCTTTATGGAATACGGCTTGCTGATGCGCGAGACGCCGTGGATC
>JBHHWM010000299.1:0-5614 GCA_046756545.1 Rhodothermales bacterium
TTCTTCGGCTCTCCGGCGTTCGGTCACGTTGCGGAAGCTCCAGACACGTCCGATGACGCTTTTCCCCAGGCGTTGCGGCTGGGAATACCGTTCGAAGATGCGCCCGTCTTTGAAGTACAGGGTGTCGAAGCTATCCGTCTCAGGATCGGCGTAGAGCGCCTTCACCTTTTCAATAAAGCTATCGGGGTTTTCCAACTGATCCAGGACATAACCCAGGGTTTTTTCGTCGTCTCCCGTAGCCAGGATGTCTTCGGGGACGCGCCACATCGAAACGAATTTTTCGTTATAGCTGACAATCTTGTCCTGTGCATCGACGACCAGAATGCCGTCGGCGGTGGCCTCGAAGGTGGACTGAAGGAGCGACAGGGATTCTTCGAGGCGCTCCTTGTTTAGCTGATCTTCGGTGATGTCTTTGGTGAGGCCGAGGATGCAGGGTTGACCACCGAGCTCGATGATGTCTGCCGAGAACAGGCAGGCGCGGACATCACCGTCTTTCGTTCGGAACGTGAACTGCGCGTCGCGAATGCGTTGCTCCGTACGGAGCAGGAGGGCCATGCGCTCGCGGTCCTCCGTGCTCATCCAGATGTTCATGTCGAGCGCCGTACGCCCGACGGCTTCATCGCGCGTATAGCCCGATAGCAGTTCGAACCCGTCGTTGACTTCGATAAACCGGCCTTCGTCGAGCGTAGCGATGGTCACGGCATCGGGCGTGGCCCGGAAGGCCGTGGCAAACTTTTGCTCGCTCTCGCGGAGGGCCTGTTCGGCCTGGCGGCGTTGCAGTTCGGCGGCGGCGCGAATCGAAAAAATCTGCAACATCGATTCGGCGATCTCGATCTCTTCGAGGGGCTGCGAGTGTAGCACGACCATCAACCCGAGCGCCTTTCCAGAGGCATCGAACAGCGGCGTTCCCATGTAGCTCTCGATGCCCATCTCGACGAGCAAGTGGTCGAGCGGAAACAGTTCCTGAACCCGGTCCGGGTAGGTACAGAGCCTGTCTCCAACGACGTTATCGCACGGCGTATTGTGCAACGCATATTCGAAGTTGTCTATGATTTCGCCATGCGCGCATACCGCGATGGTCTGGATGCTATCTTGAATCTCACCGGAGAGCGCACCGATGAAGACGAAATCCACCTCGAGGGTCTGGGCCAGGAAGGTCACCAGGGCATTCAAGAACTCCTCTCCGGTCGCTCCCGACACGCCTTCAGCGACCGCGCGCATCGCTTCTTCCTGCTTTTTATGCTGTGTGATGTCGCGGATGGCGGTGACCCGGGCCGTCCGGCCGTTATAGGGGATGGCCCGGCCCTGTGCTTCGACGGGAAAGATCGTTCCGTCCTTGCGCAGCGCAAAGTGCTCATAGCGATTTTCGTTCCCCGAGATCATCTGCTCACGGACGAGGTCTCTCGACTCGGGTGCGACGAAGTCTATCGCGTTCATGCCGAGCATCTCTTCGCGTTCGTAGCCCAGCATGCTGGCCAGTTGGTCGTTGACATCGAGGAGGACGCCTTTCTCCGCAAACCCGATGGCTTCGAAGGAAGCTTCTGAAAAACGGCGGAACCGATCTTCGCTTTCTCGGAGGGCTTCTTCCGCCAGTTTGCGCTCGGTGATGTCGCGCCCGACCGATTGGAACTCGACGACGCGGCCGTCTTCGTCGAGCAGGGGGTGATCCCGCCACTCTTGCCAGGCCACCGTTCCATCCCCTCGAAGGACTTTGTGCTCGTAAACGACGACCCGAGGATTCGCTACAAGATCAGCGAAATGGGCCTTTACGGCGTCGCGTCCTTCGGGGGCAACGAGCGTTAAGAAGCTCTGTCCGATGAGTTCGTCGCGTTTTTTGCCGAAATAGGTGCAGTAGGCATCGTTTACGAAGGTGAGGGTGGTGTCCGGGAGAAAACGGGTGATCACCTCGGTCTGCGTCTCGATGACTGCACGGTACCTGTCTTCGCTTTCTCGGAGGGCTTCTTCCGCCAGTTTGCGCTCGGTGATGTCGCGCCCGACCGATTGGAACTCGACGACGCGGCCGTCTTCGTCGAGCAGGGGGTGATCCCGCCACTCTTGCCAGGCCACCGTTCCATCCCCTCGAAGGACTTTGTGCTCGTAAACGACGACCCGAGGATTCGCTACAAGATCAGCGAAATGGGCCTTTACGGCGTCGCGTCCTTCGGGGGCAACGAGCGTTAAGAAGCTCTGTCCGATGAGTTCGTCGCGTTTTTTGCCGAAATAGGTGCAGTAGGCATCGTTTACGAAGGTGAGGGTGGTGTCCGGGAGAAAACGGGTGATCACCTCGGTCTGCGTCTCGATGACCGCACGGTATCGATCTTCACTTTTACGAAGGGCGGCTTCGGCATGCTTGCGCTCGGTGATATCTACGACGCCGGCCAACGCGCCGAGGTACCGGCCTTCGGCGTCCATGATGGGCGCGGTCTCCATGATGGTATAGATACGCGAACCATCCTTGTGGAGAAGTTCAAATTCGTGCTGTTCTTCGATACCTTGTTTTCGCCGTTCCAGGTTTCGCTTGGAGATGTCCACGCCTCGCTCATCCATGAAGGAAAACAGGTGCTTGCCGACCATTTCGTCCACGGTATAGCCCAGCATCCGGGCCATGCTCGGGTTTACGTACGTCGTGTTGGCCTCGGCATCGATAGCCCAGATGCCTTCCTGGGCCAGTTCGAGTAATTGCCGGTAGTTGTGCTCGCTCTCGCCGAGGGCTATCTCCTTCTGCTTCCGCTCGGCGATTTCGTGCTGTAGTTGTTCGCTGGTCTCACGAAAGGCGTTGGATTTTTCCTCAAGATCGCGCGCCTGGGCAAAGAAGCTGCGGATCATGAGGATGAAGCCCATCACGATACCCAGAACCCCGGTCGGCATCACGACCCAACTGACATTGAGGTGCAGGTTTTCCATGAGGGCCATGGCAGCGGGACGAGAGATGATCGGGGGCAAGACCCACATCGAGAGCAAGTCGGCCAGGTAGAACAGGCCGATGACGAGAAGTCCGGCCACGACGAAGGAGGCTCCCAGGCGAAATCCGGATTGGAGGAGGGTCCGTCTGTACTTGAACAGGAAGAGTATCGATACGATGGTGACGGTGAAGATCACAACGTCGACCAACGTCATTATAGCAGTAGACTCCCAAATCATGACGATCTCCCCACAACGGTCCTACAAAGGCTCAAAGAATGGGTTCACCTCCAGAGATCCTCCGCAAGGCGAGTTGAGGAGGGATAGCCCGTTCCCTTTCTAGCCCCTTGCGTGGATATGGTTCGGTGTTCATTTGAGCTTCAATATTTTCCTCCTGAACTTCCCCGTTTGCACGCACTTAGCCGGTAGCATTCGGAGGATGTAAGTGTCACTTTGCTCATATATAATGCCTGTAATGTACATTGGATACTGAAAAAGCAAGAGGGGAAGGCTTCTGCAACCTGCGCGAAAGCAATTGCAACGTGGGCGAAAATCAGGGGTGCATGGCAGGGGAGATCGAAAACGCAGAGCAGGGCCAGAGGGAGAACACGACCGCGTGGGATCGAGGAGCAGGAAAAAATAATTTCCGCCCCGGTTATTTTTTCACCAGGGGATCGGATGATTCCAGGGAAGCGGCATACTTCGAGGGGGGCACGCCGAATTTCTTTCCGAAGCGCGTCGAAAAATGGGCCACGCTCTTAAAGCCGACCCCGTAGGCGATCTCGCTGATGCTGCCGGCTCTGCCGGAGAGCAACTGGGCGGCGCGCTCCAACCGAATGGAGCGAATGATGTCGGTGGGCGATTGCTGGACGAGCGCACGGAGCCGCCGGTATAAACTCGACCGATCCATCGCGAGGTGGGCGGCCAGGCTCTCCACGTTGAAGTTCGTATCACTCAGGTGGGTTTCGACGACGGAACGAATACGTTGGAGAAACAGGTCGTCCGCTGAGGTAACCGGGATTTCACTGGCCGTCACGACGACGTGTTGTTGGGCGAACCGTTGGCGCAATCGTTGCCGGGAGGCGATCAGGTTTTGGACACGCGCGCGCAGTTCTTCGACGCTGAACGGTTTGGTCAGATAGTCGTCGATGCCTTTTTCCCATCCTTCCAGCTTGTTCGCGGCGGTTGCTTTCACGGTCAGCAAGATGATGGGAATGTAATCCAACGAGGGATCTTGCTTCAGGGCACGGCACAGGGCATAGCCGTCCATCTCCGGCATTACCACGTCGCTGATGATCAGGTCGGGCAAGATGCTTCGGGCCTGTTGGAGTCCTTCAGCGCCATTAGCGGCTTCGACCACCCTGAAATCCGATTCGAGATGGCGGCGAATGTATTCCCTGATTTCGGCATTATCGTCTACGACGAGGACAGTGGTCACATCCTCGTCATCGTCGCCGGGACCGGGGCGCGTGGTCGTCTCTTCGTGTCCGGGCGCGGCGACCTGAAGAAACGCATCACGCTCGTGGGCGATCTCTTCCATCATCGGGGCTCGTGCATGATCCGGGCGTTCCTCATGCTCGACGATGTCGTCTTCCGTGAGGTGAGCACGCCCCGACGGAAGTGTCACCGTGAACGTACTTCCGTGCCCTTCTTCGCTAGAGACGCCGATGTGCCCGTGGTGGAGCAGGATCAGTTCGCGGGTCAATGCCAGCCCGAGGCCCGTACCCGTTTGGAGGCGGGCATTTTGCGGGTGTGCCTGATAGAAGCGTTCAAACAGGTGAGGCAGCGTCTCGGGCGGGAGTCCAACGCCCGTGTCTCGCACCGATATCTGGACGGTTTCGTCCCCGTTCATAACGGAGGGAGCATGCACGCTACAATGAATCGTCCCCCCGGACGGGGTGAACTTGAACGCATTCGAGAGTAGGTTGGTGAAGACTTTCGTGAGGGCGTCGGGGTCGAGGTAGAGGACGACGGGTGTCTCCGGAGCGTCGAGCGTGAAGTGGATCTGTTCTCGCTCGGCCAGCGCGGCAAAAGAGAGCATCACATCTTGGAACAGGGCGACGAGGTCCACCGGCCTGAAGGCCAGGCGCATCATACCGGCTTCGATGCGGGCCAGGTCGAGGATCTGTTCGATCAGCCGGCGAAGCTGCCGGGCATGCCGCTGCGCCATGGTCAGTTGTTCGCCCCCCGAAGGTTCGAGCGAGCCGTGCAGCCCTTTTTGGATATCCTGGAGCGTGCCGAGGATCAGGGTGAGCGGGGTGCGAAACTCGTGCGAGATGTTGGCGAAAAAATTCGATTTCATCTCGTCGAGTTCGATCAAACGCTGGGCCTGCGCCTCGATTTTTGCCTTCTGCCTGGCTAATGTCTCGTTCGCTTCTCGAAGCTGCCGTTGCAGGGTGTGCAGGGCGAGCTGGTTTTCCACGCGGACCAGGACTTCCTCGACGTGAAACGGCTTGGTAATGTAATCGACGCCTCCTACCGTGAAGGCTTTGACTTTATCCTGCGTCTCGTCGATGGCGCTGATAAAAATGATAGGGATCTTCTGGGTTTCTTCCTCCTCCTTCAACATCGTGCATACCTCGTAGCCCGACAACCCCGGCATACGGATGTCGAGGAGGATCAGGTCGGGCGGAGCCGAGCGGGCGGCCTGGAGCGCCATCTCGCCATTGGGAACGGCTCGGACTTTGTAGCCCCTCTCCGTCAACATGCTGCC
>JBHHWM010000300.1:0-5592 GCA_046756545.1 Rhodothermales bacterium
ACGCCTGGAAGCTCACTGGAGAGGAAAGCGAGTTCCTCGGCTTTATGGTTCAGAAGGCGACGGCCGTGCAGGATAGTACCACCATTGAAGCGTGGTTCACGCCGGAGATATCGGTTTCGGCTGGCCCTGGTCTCTTTGGTGGCCTCCCCGGCATGATCCTCGTTGTCTCGGTCGACGACGAACGCCTCGTATATTCCGCCACGGAGATCAACCTGGACGGGCTGGAGGACGGCATGATCAAGGCTCCGGAAGACGGCCACCAGGTGTCTCGCGACGAATATGAAGAGATCGTAGCGAAAAAACTGAAAGAAGTGGAAGCCCGGCGGAGGGGTCGTCGGAGTGACCGGCGTCAGTAGCGGATACCCATCGGAAGACGCTGCCTGGCCAACTCCCGCAAACCGGAATTCGGTATTGAAATGTTTCATATCCCAACACGCGGGGTTGCCGTCTGTGCCCTGCTGATCATCGGGGCCTTGTTGATCGATCCCGTACAGGCTCAAACCAGCCGCTTTGATATTACCGGCGTGGTTGCCGACTCTGCCGGTACCGGCCTAGCAGGTGCTACGGTCGTGGCGCTTACCCGTGCAGATTCCCTGCTGACGAAGTTTGCGACGACCAATCGCAACGGGGCGTTTACCTTGCGGCGGCTCCCGGCAGGCGAGTACATTCTTCAGGTTACGTTTGTCGGGTATCAGACCTATCGGGAGGACTTCTCCGTCATTGATACGGATGTTGATGCAGGTACCGTCACCCTGAAGGTAGCGGTTGCTGCGTTGGGCGAACTGGTCGTGAGCGCCGAGCACATCCCCTTCGTCGTCAAGCGCGACACCCTCGACTACAACGCCAATGCCTTCGCAACGCGCCCGAACGCCGTGGTAGAAGATCTGCTGCGCAGGCTTCCCGGCATCGAGGTCGAGGACGATGGATCGATCACGGCGCAGGGCGAGGAAGTGAAGAATGTGCTCGTCGAAGGCAAAGAGTTTTTCGGGAGCGATCCGACCATTGCGACTAAGAACCTGCCGGCCGAGGCCGTAGAACGGGTCCAGGTCTACGACAAGCAGTCCGACAAGGCCGAATTCACCGGCATCCCGGACGGTGAGGAAGAGAAAACGATCAACCTGGAACTCAAGGACGGCGCGAAGCAGGGATACTTTGGCCGTATCACCGGCGGATTCGGAGGGGAAAGCGATGACCAGGGTCGGTACGACGGAGAAGCCAGTATCAATCGGTTTTCTCCTTCTACCCAATTGGCCCTCATCGCGAACGTCAACAATGTGAACCGGCCTGGATTTGCGTGGGGAGATTTTCTGACTTTTATGGGGGGGATGCAGGGGTTTTCCAAGGAAGGGGGGCGCGGAGGAGGCGGTGTCCAGATCGGCGGGGACCTCAACGACGGCTTCTCCGAGACGCTCGCTCTGGGCCTGAATGCAAGCCACGACTTCGGGGCCAAGAACTGGATTCGGAGCAGCTATTTCCTGAGCCGCCTGGAAAACCTGCAAGATCGCGTGGTTCAGCAGCAGCAACTCCTGGGATCCGAGGTGTCCTCGTTCATTAATCAGACCAGCAATCAGACAAGCGACCATCTCACGCACAGGTTCAATGTGAACGCGCAGGCCACGTTTGCGGAAGGACACGATCTGAGGTTTCGCGGAAACCTGACGGCAAGTTCCTCCTCACTCGGAAGCACGGGTTTTCAGGAGACACAGAATGCGACACGTCTGAACCAGAACACGGCGGCCACCCAATACGTCACTGAGGGGGATAATCTGGGCGGCAACGCCCAACTCACGTGGCGCAAGCGGCTGACCGAAAGCGGTCGCAGCATCGTCCTCCAGGCCCAGTTCAACTTCAATGATTCCGATCTCTCGGCTGATCTATCCTCGACGACCGGACTATACGACCGGGGGGACGTGGTCACCTACGAGGAGATTTTGCAGTTGCAGTCGCAGGTGGGGCAGACCCTGAGCCATACCCAGCGCCTCTCGTTTACGGAGCCGCTCGGTAGCGGTCGCGTACTGGAACTGTTCGGGGAGCGTACGGCCATCGACGAGGACCAGACGAGAGCCTTCTATGATATCGGGGGGGGAGTGCGGTCTTCAACGAGCAGCTAAGTTCAGGCTTCAACCGGACGTACACCTATTTGAGAGGAGGGCTGCAATTCAGCCGCAATACGGAAAAGTCGTGGTTCACGAGCGGCGTCAACATCCAGCGTTCGACCCTCGACGGGACCGTGCTGGACCGCGATGAGCAGATCACCAACGGATACACTCACATCCTGCCCTGGGCGATCTTCAAAATCGTTCTCAGTGACGGCAAGAACATGGACTTCCGTTACAGGACCTCGACGCGGGAGCCTTCGATCACCGAGCTTCAGCCCTTCGCCGACAACAGTGATCCACTCAACATCTACATGGGCAATCCTACACTGGCGCCGGAGTACCGCCACTCGTTCACCGCACAATACCGTTTCTTCGACCAGTTCAGCTTTGTAAACCTGTTCACGTCTTTCACGGTAACGTACACCAAGGATAGGATCGTTCCGTCACGTTCCGTGGATGAGCAACTCCGCCAGGTCGTCACCTCCGTCAACTCCGACGGGGGCTGGGTGACCAACGGCAGCGTGAGCTTCGGTACCCCCATCCGGCCCATTGGCGTACGGCTCAACCTCAGCAACCGCCTCATGTACTCGACAGGCTCGGAGTTTGTGAACGAGGCCGAGAACGTGAGCCGGATCCTGCGCAATACCGTGACCGCCGGCCTTAGTAATCGTTCCAAGGAGGTCTTCGATGTCCGGGCAGGCGGCAGGCTTACGTTCAACAGCGTCGACTATTCGCTGAACGAGGAACTGAACCAGAGCTACATCAACAGCACCTTCTACGCGAGCGGATCCTACTACCTTGGGGATACCTGGACGTTCAACATGTCGCTGAACTATCGGGTGTTTGACCAGGGGGTATTCGGGCCGGGCCAGAACATCGCACTGCTTGAGGCCTCTATCTCACGCCTGTTCATGAATAACCGAGCCGAAATGCAGATGGCAGGACTCGACCTGCTCAATCAGAATCAGGGTGTCAACTTCACCAATTCCTCGACCTCCATCCAGGAAGAGCGGATCGAGTCGCTGGGTCGCTACCTGATGCTGAAGTTCATATACCGTCTGTCAGGTCAGGGATCACGTGGTCGCAAGGCAGGTGCCAGGCGATAGCCGCCGGGTGCAGCGCGGATACACTGGACGAGATCCCGCACGCAGCGATGATGGCGGACATCTGCGTCGAAGGGTTCACCCGCACCCTAGATCGCGCGTGCAGCCGTTGGTCACACCTTGCGAAACACATAGCCGTCCCGGTGTTTTCCGTCGAGGAGAGGCTCGGCATAATGCATGAGTTCGAAATGCTCGATGCTCTCCCTATAGGCCCCTGGTTTCAGGGAAAATTCAAGGCTAAAGTTTCCCCGATTTTTCTGATTGAAGGTGCAAAAAACAAACGTTCCACCCTTCTTTACCAGGGAATGCATCGAGGCCAGAAGGCGCTCCGAAGGTTTGTAGTTGAAGATTAATACGTTGTCGAAAGGTCCCCAATCGGGGTTGAGGTCGGGGGCTTCGAGATCGGCTTCCAGGGTACTGATTACAAGCGCGCGATTCCGGGCGGTGCTTCGAAGGCGCTCAAGCCCCACATCAGAGACGTCGATACCGGTCACCGCGAGCCCGCGCTCGGCCAGGTAAAGGCTGTTTCTTCCGTCGCCGCACGCCAGGTCGAGGACGCTCCCAGGGCGAAGCCATGGTAGCACCTCCACGAGGAAGGGATCCGGCCCCTTCGGGTCGCCCGTCCGCATACGGTATGTCTGGTTCCATTTTTCTCTGTAATCGACCATGACGGTGCGTATTACACGCCGAACTAAAGACTCCTGCCTGCGGCCACACGTGGTGTCGATCTCTGGTAGTCAAGCGGCGCGTTGCACGCGTCTACCTTACAGGTACCCATCCTATGGCACAACAGGCCTGATGCCAAACCACGCCTTAATCCTGATTCCATACCTATAGCCACCCCCCGGCCTGCGTTCAGGATATGATGTTCATGGGAGTCCTCTTCCCCGGGGCTACTTCATGATGATCGATGATTGCGGATGTTCTATTTCCACGCCGGTGTCGGGGGCACCTTTTGTAACACACCTTCCTCGCGCATGAGGGCTTCGATGTCGTCGAGCTCCATCGGAAGGAAATCGGTGAAGTTCTCAAAACCCGTTTCCGTGATGACGATGGTGTCCTCGTATCGGTAATACAACTGCTCCTCCGGCACACGCAGCGCAGGGTCGAGGGAGAAGACGAGTCCTGGAACGAGCGGTTTTCCTTTGTATCGGCCTACGTCGTGGACGGCCATACCGACCGGGTGAGAGAACACGCCGCCGCCTGTTTCAACCATGCGGCGGGCGGCGGCTTCGTAGATGGGCTTCGAAAAATCCCAGTTCTCGAGTACAGGCTCCATTGCCACCGCGGCCTCGTCCATGATCTGCCGGGCCGTGACGCCCGGCCGGATGCGCTGTAGGATCTCTTTGTAATAGGCGAGGACGATGCCGAGTAGCTCTCGCTGGACGGGGCTGTAGGTACCGTTTACCGGCCACATCCGCCCGATATCGCTGACGTAGTACTTGTAGTCAGGCGCGTAATCCATCAGCACGAGATCACCCGCTTTGAGCCGACTGTTGTTTCGATAGTAGTGGCCGTTCCGGATGTTGTCGGTTCCGCTGGCCGTGATTGAACGGTAGCCGTCCAGCCTGGCATCGTTAATCAAAAAGACGTAGCGAGCAGCCGCATCGAGTTGATACTCGTAGAGTCCCGGTTCGGTGCTTCGGATGGCTTCCATCATGCCCAGTCCGGCCAACTGCGAGGCGCGTCGTATGAGGTCAATTTCCCTCTCGCTCTTGATCAGGCGCATCGCGTCGAGGATCGGCGTGAGGTTTCGCAGGTCTACGTTCGGAATCCGTGTCGTAATGAGCCGGACCAGGTTCTGCTCCTGGGGTATGCGCCCGTCCCAGTAGTCGGCGGCGATGCTGGCACTGGCTTGCAGGAGTTCATAGCGACTCTGGGCGTACCCTTCCGAAGGACTCTGCGGAACGTACAGGGACGCCGCGGGCCGGCCGAGCAGCTCCCGGAGCCAGTTTCCCACCATCTCATCGGTGCTTTTTACATGGTGTGCTCCGGTCAACGTTTTCACGAGATCTACGTCGTCGGCTGAGAGGACTTTGCCTTCGCTGCGTTCGAGCCGCTCGTTTCTGGGAGGCAGATAGAGCGTTGTTTCACGGGTACGGCCGTCGAGCAGGATGTAGGCGTGCGGGGTCTCGATACCACTCAGGTAGTACATGTTGTTGTACTGCCTGGGAAAGGCAAAGCCGTTTGTTTGAGGATAGCCCTGTACCAGGGCGACGGCCCCGTCGCCGATCTGATCGAACACCTTATGCCATCTAGCTTGAAATTCTTCGGGGGGGAAATCGGTCTGGTAGTGTTGGGCGCTTGAGAGCGAAGGGGCCAACAGCAGCGCCACCAGTAGAAAGAGAGTACACGGTTTCATAAACCCTTTTCGGTTTGTTGATACGGTT
>JBHHWM010000301.1:0-5524 GCA_046756545.1 Rhodothermales bacterium
TGACGAAGACGCATTGCAGGCGCTGCGAGCGAAATGGGGTAACGGAGAGATGAAGGGGGCCATCTTGCTCATCGAAGCGGGGCTGGCCCAGGGCAACGCGGCGGCCCGAAACGCGCTCCGAGGAAGCGTGGCAGCCGGGCTCAACTACCGTCGTGCCGCCAAGACGCTGGTGCCGCTGATACGCGAACGCTTGCGAGCGGCAGACCCCGATGCGCGCCGTCATGCAGCCGACGTGCTGGCCAAGGTGGGCAACCACACGAAGCATCTGGCTCGGACGATTCCCTTGTTGGCCGACTGCCTCCGGGGAGAGCTGCGAGAAGTGAGAGCTGCGGCCCACACGCTCCTCCAACTGCGACGCTGGGGCCACGATATCACCAAGGCTGTGACCGACCTCCAAGCCACGCTGAATCATCCCGATACGATGTGTCGGGCTTATGCATCGTGGGCTCTGACGGAGCATTACATCCGTACCGGTGTCGAAAAACGCCTCGATTCCTGGGTAGCTGCACCACATCCACGTGCGAGTTATAGACGAACCTACGCACGTTCCGATACCGAAATCGAGGAGGAGGACCTGACCGGCGGCTCTTCCTGCCGTGTATGCAAGAGCGAGCGAACCCGGTGCATCTGGTTCGAAGTCCACGTTCACCAATTCGGGGACGTGTTCGAGACCGAATATCTCTGCCTCGACTGCGGGAAGTACTCGATCTACCATCAGGAACGCTGAACAGGTACGTGATGGGCAACGAGCCGCCACGGACGATAGACACCCACAGAAGTGATCGGGGCAAATAGCTCCGGCCCTGACTGGCAGATCCTGGCGTGGTGTCGTATTGTATAGGGCCGGACGCGCACAGGCGCACTGCTCCAACAAGTCACGGTTCCCTATCCTCGTACATGATCTGGAGTTTTACCATGAAACTCTTGCTGCTCGTCCTTCTGACCTCTCTGCAAACATCGGCCCGCCCCGACACCGTCATTGTTGAGCCTGCCGTGGCAGATATCGCGGTCGATGCCACGCAGCAGTTCACCGCCAGGGCCTACGATGCCGACGACAACCTGCTTGAAGACAGCCGCGTGTTCTGGTTCTCGCCCAATGAAGAGATCCTGACCGTAGACGCCAAGGGCCTGGCAACGGCGCATCGGCCCGGACGGACGCAGATCGTGGCCGTGGTGGAGGGTATGCCGGGCTATGCCACGGTCACAGTGCCGCAACTTCCCCCGGCCACCGTGGCCGCCGTGTTGCCCGTGGAATCCGTCCTGACCGGAACCAGTGTGCCGCTTGAGGTGACCGTGCGAACCCGCCTGGGCGACGTGTTGCCAAGAACCTCCGCGCGCTACGAAAGCAGCCATCCGCAGGTCGCCTCCGTCGATAGCGAGGGACGCGTGTACGGCCACGAACCAGGCACGGCCACCATCACTGCCACCGCAGGCTCCGTCACCACCCACACCAGCGTGCTCGTCGTGCCGAACCCGGCGGTCTCTTACCGGATCGGCCTTTCCGCTACCGGCGGCTCAGACGGCGGAGAGATCCGCACCGGCGACGTCCTCCGGTTCAGCATTCGCGCCGAGACGGCGGACGGAGAAGAGGTATCCGGCCTGCACCCCGCCTGGACGCTGGGTCCGTCCGGTGCTCAGATTGACACCGAAGGGGTACAGGGGGTCTTCGTCGCCGAGAAACCGGGGACCTACGCCGTGACAGCGCTCATCGGCCCCGAAATCACACGCACCATGACGGTGAACGTGGAACCCCGGCGCTACAATACGCAGCTCAAGAAAGTAGGACGCGGCCCCATCGGCACGCACCACTCGGGCGATACCTGGGTGTTCGAAGGGGTGGACGGGCGAGACTACGCCTATATCGGCACGTTCATGCACGACTGGATGAAAGTGTGGGACGTGACCGCCCCCGACGCCCCGATCCTTACCGACTCGTTGCAGGTCGATGCCCGCCGCATCAATGACGTCAAGATTCATCCGAACAACCGGCTGGCCATCATCACCCGCGAAGGTGCCTCGAACCGCCGCAACGGCATCGTCCTCCTGGACCTGAGCACCCCGGCCCACCCGACGATCCTGTCCGAATACACCGAGACCGTCACGGGAGGCGTCCATAATGTGTGGATACGGGGCGATGAAAACCTCATCTACGCCTGCCACAACGGCACCAGCGAGATGCACATTATCGACATCTCGGACCCGGAGCACCCAAAAGAAGTAGGGCGCTGGGGCCTCGACAAGACCAACAAAGTTCTCCACGATGTCATTGTGCAGGACGGCTATGCCTACCTCTCCTACTGGGACGACGGCGTTATCGTGCTCGACGTGGGGGCGGGCTCGCATGGCGGCACCCCCACCGAACCCGTCTTCGTGAGCCAGTACAAGTATCCCATCGGAAACACGCACGTGGCCTGGCGCTACGGGCGCTACCTCTTCGTCGGCGACGAGATCTTTCCGCCCGACTGGGACGCCGACTCTCCGATTGAAGCCAGCGGCTATATCCACGTCATCGACCTCAGCGACATCGACAACCCGGTAGAGGTGGCCCGCTACGAGGTCCCCGAAGCCGGTGCCCACAACGTCTGGGTCGAGAACGACCGGCTGTACGTCGGCTATTACCAGGGGGGGCTACGCGTCGTCGATGTCTCGGGCGAGCTACGCGGCGACCTCTACCGCCAGGGCCGCGAAATGGGCGCGCTGAAAACGACCGACGCCGACACCACCACCCCGAACTGGCCGATGACGTGGGGCGCGCAACTCTTCAAGGGCCACATCTACACCTCCGACCTCAATTCCGGCCTCTGGATCGCCAAGTTTATCGAGCAGGTCATCAATCCCTAATCACGGCATACCGAGCATACCGCCATGACGCGCAGAGACCTTGCCTATCGTGCGATCCTGTTGTTGTGTATCGCCGGATTCGTGGGCACCGGGGCTGTCCTTCCGGTCGCCCGGGCGCAACCGTCGAGCACGACGGGGCTCCGGTTCGAAATTTCCTTCCCGGCGTCGGTCGGCGAGGAGCCGTTGACGGGCCGCGTGTTTCTGGCCTTCGCCCGCAACGACGAGCGCGAACCCCGGTTGCAGGTAGGCCGCTACGGCGTCCAGTTTTTCGGCATCGATATCGAGAACCTCGCGCCGGGTGAGGCGGTCGTCATCGACGGCACCACGCTGGGGTATCCGGCAGCCAGCCTGAACGATCTGCCGCCCGGACCCTACTACGTGCAGGCCGTCCTCAGCAAATACACGAAATTCGAACGCTCGGACGGCCACACCGTCTGGATGCACATGGACCAGTGGGAGGGCCAGAACTGGCGCCGGTCGCCGGGTAACCTGACCAGCGACGCGCAATGGCTGACCCTGGACCCCGCCCGCGCCGAAACCGTCCGGCTAGAAACCACCAACGTCCTCCCGCCCATCGAAGTGCCGGCAGACACCCCGTGGGTGAAACGGATCAAGATCCAGAGCGACATCCTCACCGAATTCTGGGGCCACCCGATCTACATCGGAGCCACCATCCTGCTGCCCCGAGGCTACGACGATCACCCCGACGTCTACTATCCCTCGGTGTATCACCACGGCCACTTTTCCTTCCGTCCTCCGCTGGGATTTCGGGAGGGCAATGCCTTCTATGAATCCTGGACGTCCGACGATTACCCTCGCTTCATCGCCGTCACCATCCAGCATCCGACTCCGTATTTCGATGATTCGTACGCCGTCAACTCGGCCAACAACGGCCCCTACGGCGACGCCATCCACCAGGAGTTAATCCCGGAAATCGAAAAGCAGTTCAGGATCATTCGGGAGCCCTATGCCCGCGTGCTGACGGGCGGTTCAACCGGCGGCTGGGAATCGTTTGCACTCCAGGTGTTCTACCCCGACTTCTACGGCGGCACATGGTCCTTCGCCCCGGACTCGCTCGACTTCCGGAACGTGGAGGGAATCAACATTTACGAAGACCGCAACGCGTTCTACAAGGAGCACGAATGGTATACAGTGCCCATCGCCAACACCCGCGACCATGAAACCGGGGCGGTGCGCCTGACCTCGAAGCAGCGAAACACGATGGAGCTGGTCAACGGTACCAAGGGGCGGTCCGGCCAGCAACTCGACATCTGGAGCGCCGTATTCGGCCCCGTCGGCGAGGACGGCTATTTCAAGCCGCTCTTCGACAAGCGCACCGGCGAGATCGACCCGGACGTGGCCCGGTACTGGAAAGAGCATTACGATCTTCGTTATTATCTGGAGACGAACTGGGCCGTCCTCGGCCCCAGGCTCGTGGGAAAGCTTCACGTGCTGTGCGGCCACATGGACAACTTCTATCTCAACGTCGGCGTGTATCACATGGAAGCGTTTCTCGAAAGTACCACCGATCCTTATTATGGCGGATCCTTTCAATACGGTGCGCGCGGTGGCCACGGCTGGCGACCTTACGGCTATGAGGAGCTGCTGAAAATCATGGCCGCTCATATCATCGAAAACGCTCCGCCCGGTGCAGATACCCAACGCTGGAACTATTAACCCTTCACCCTCACACCACCAACACCATCATGCATCAGAAATCCCTTACCCTGCTCTCCTTGCTCTTCCTGCTCGCGACCCTGGCGGCCTGCACGGGCGATACCTCCGATACGTATGATACGGCCGGCGACTCGTCCGAAGAGAACCTCGTTGCCAGAGCGCAAGCCATCCACGAACGCGTGTTGACCATCGACACGCACGACGACATCCCCTTTAATTTTGCCACCGACGAAGTCGATCCGGCTACCGCCGACCGACAGGTCAACCTGACCAAGATGAAAGCGGGTGGCCTCGACGCAGGCTTCTTCATCGTCTATGTGGGGCAGACCGAACGCACGCCGGAGAACTACGAAACGGCCAAGGAACAGGCGATGGTCAAGTTTAACGCCATCCATCGCATGGCCGAAGACATGTACCCGGACCAGATCGAACTGGCCTACACGGCGGACGACGTCGAGCGCATCCACGAAAGCGGCAAGCTCGTCGCCCTGATCGGTATCGAGAACGGCTACGTGATCGGGAAAGATCGGTCGCTGCTTGAAAAATACCACGACCTCGGCGCGCGCTACATCACGCTGGCCCACGGCGGCCACAACGACATCGCGGACTCGGCCACGCCCCGCGAAAACCTGGGCGACGGCGAAGCCGAACACGACGGCATCAGCGCCTTTGGCGAAGACGTGATCGCCGAGATGAACCGGCTGGGCATCATGGTCGATGTCTCGCACATTTCCAAGGCCGCCATGCTCGACGCCGTGCGGCTCTCGAAAGCGCCCGTCATCGCCTCGCACTCGAGCACGCGGGCGCTCTGCGATCATCCGCGCAACATGGACGACGAGCAGTTGCTGGCGCTCAAGGAAAACGGCGGGGTGATGCATACCGTCGCCCTCGGCACTTACGTCAAGACCATGCAGCCCGAGAAGCAAGAAGCCCTCGACGCCCTTCGCGAAGAGATGGGCATCACGAGCCGGGAAGCCTTCAGAAACCTCACCGACGAGCAACGCGC
>JBHHWM010000302.1:0-5521 GCA_046756545.1 Rhodothermales bacterium
TGTGCCCGGGACTGGAGTCGAACCAGCACGCCCAGAAGGGCACTGCCCCCTCAAGACAGCGCGTCTACCAATTCCGCCACCCGGGCCTTCCATGGTGGATTGTTTGAGGGAAGCATCGGCGCTTTACCATCCACCATCTGTATTTCAATATCCAAAACTGTCGTGATCCCGGTAGGATTCGAACCTACGACCCACTGATTAACCTACCACACCAGCTTTCACTGGCCGCCTTCCGGCGTTGTAGTCTGGACCATCTCTTCACCCTCAGCTTTCTCTGATAGGGTGGGCTGCGTATGGCCTCTGAGGGCTCTCTTGAAATCTGTGTACTGTTGCCATGGATTGACCTTTTTCTGTTGGCCATTCCTGGCAGGTTCTACACGGATCGAGAGAGTCGATCCTTTCAAAAAGTCGGTAGCGTTGACATATAAGCACAGATCCTTGTCAATGACGTAGATCGCAAATACGTCTACTTCGCCTTCCTGATAGGTGAATCGGTAGTTTGGACCTGATTTACGTTTGGATATTTCTACGCTGCCGTGTTTTGACGTTCTGGCTTTCACCTGAACTTTTACAGGCTGACTATCTACCAGCGCGATAAGGTCTACCCTGGAGAGATCGCCAAGCTCTGTAAATACGGCATATCCGCGCGCTATCAGGTCGGCAGCTACCTTCAACTCTCCGAGACTGCCAGATTGTTTAGCGTGCATGATGACCTCTTGCTTTGTCACCTGACAAGAGCCACATACAATCAATCTGTCTGTCTTTCAAGGTTGCCTGCTGATAACCCATCTATCCCTGACATTGTTACGCGTGACATCGTAGTCAGGGCTTTAGGGTGTCCCAGCATACAGCAGCCTCCACTCACACGGTTTCCCGTGCAAGGCTCCATGTTGAAGTCAGTTGCTCTGCCAACTGAGCTACGGGATCATTCCTTGCTGCATTGCAGCGAAGAATAACTAAGATAGCTACGCCCGAGTTCCAGCGCAAGACGCAGAGAGGCCCTTGTGTTTGAAGTCTCGGTAGAGAATGGCTGCTTTCCTGCTGCGGGTTGACAGAGGGCATTCGAGGCACACGCCCCCTGTGTCCGTTCGGTCGGCTAATCCCATATGTCGTGCATCGGGCGACGGAGCACGAGCGTGCCTTCCATGCGCGCGCGGTCGAAGTTGATAAAGCCGTGGGCGAGGTAGATCTCTTCCGGGGTGCAGTGGTAGAGCAATTTCACCTCGCGGTCGCCCCGGCGGTGGTCGGTCGTCAGGAGCAGCCCGACGAGGCCGTTGTGCGCGCTGCCGACGAACACGTCAACCTCGTGCCCGTCGCTGCCCACGGTGTGGTTGACGTAGCCGTAGTTCATCGGGTAGACGATCTCGGGGAAGTCCGGGTGCCGCGAGCGATAGGGCCGGTCGATGGTGAGGCCGTTTTCTTCGATGAGCGCCTCCCAACCGTCCCAGTCGAAGCGCCCGGCCATGAGTTGCGGGATGGAAGGAAGGTCCGTCATGGCAAAGACCGCGTCGTCGCAGTCGAAAACAGAGGGCCGGGTCTTGTTTTCCGGGGAAAATCTATTCCTACTCTTCCACTTCGACCAGGCGGATGTGCAGTTCCTTTAGCTGTTCCTCGTCTACCGGGGCGGGCGTGTTCGACATGGGTTCCTGGGCGCTCTGTGTCTTCGGGAAAGCGATGACATCGCGGAGAGAGGGAGCGCCCGTCAGCAGCATGACGATGCGATCGAGGCCGAGGGCGATGCCGCCGTGGGGCGGTGCCCCGTAGCGGAAGGCGTTGAGCAAAAAGCCGAAGCGTTCCTCCGCCTCCGCCTCGTCGATGCCGAGCAGCCTGAACATCTGCTGCTGCACCTCGCGGCTGTGGATACGGATCGAGCCGCCGCCGATCTCATTGCCGTTGAGCACGAGGTCGTAGGCCCGCGCCCGCGTGGCTCCGGGGTTCTCGAACATTGTGTCGAGGTCTTCGGGACGCGGCGAGGTGAACGGGTGATGCATCGCGAAGTAACGCCGGGCACCTTCGTCCCACTCCAGCAACGGAAAGTCGGTCACCCACAGGAAGTTCCACGGCCCGTCGGCCCCGTCGGGGATCAGGTTCAGTTCATCGGCCACGTGGAGGCGGAGCGTGCCCATCTGCTGATAAACGGTCGGGGCGGATCCGGCAAGGATCAGCACGAGGTCGCCGGCCTTGGCACCCACCGCTTCGACGGCCCGTTCGACGTAGGTCGTCGGCAGGACGTGCTCTTTGACAGACGAGTAGGGAGCCGAACCGTCGGAGGGCAGCTTGAAGTAGATCAGGCCGCCCGCGCCGATGCGCTTGCGCACGATGTCTTTGTCGAGGCGGTCCATATAGCCGCGTCCCTGGTCGCCCATGCCGGATGCCACGAGCGCGCAGATGGTGCCTCCGGCGGCGAGCACCCCGTCGAAAACCCGGAAACCGGAGCCCTCGAACACGGCGCTGACGTCCTGGATCTCCAGGCCGAAGCGCAGGTCGGGCTTGTCCGCGCCGTAGCGCCGCAGGGCCTCGTCGTAGGACATGCGCGGGAACGGCGTCTCCAGATCGACGCCTTTGAGGGATTTCCAGATCGCCTTCATCAAGTCCTCGATGAGTTCGTACACCATGTCCTCGGTGGCGAAAGTCATCTCCACGTCGATCTGCGTGAACTCGGGCTGGCGGTCGGCGCGCAGGTCTTCGTCGCGGAAACACTTGACGATCTGGACGTAGCGGTCGAGTCCGGCGATCATCAGGATCTGCTTGTACGTCTGCGGCGATTGAGGCAGCGCGTAGAACTGGCCGGGATTGACGCGGCTGGGCACGAGGTAATCCCGCGCGCCTTCCGGCGTCGAACGCATCAACACGGGCGTTTCGACCTCGACGAAATCGTTGTCGTCGAAAAAGCGGTGGACTACCTGGTAGAGCGCGTGCCGCGTGAGGATGTTTTCCTTGAGATCGGGCCGGCGCAGGTCCAGGTAGCGATACTTCAGGCGCAGGTCTTCGCTGGTGGAGGTGCGCTTTTCTTCGTGCGCCGAGACGGGGAAGGGCAGCACCTCCGCCGTGTTCAGAATCAGCAGATCGTCGACGCGCACCTCGACGTCGCCGGTGGGCAACTTCGGGTTGATGGTTTCGGCGGATCGCTCGCGCACACGCCCTTTGACCGAGATGACGTACTCGTTGCGGAGGGCGTTAGCCCGTTCATAGGCGCGCTGATCGTCCTGGGGAGAAAAGACGATTTGGGTGAGGCCGTAGCGGTCGCGCAGGTCGATGAAGATGACCCCGCCCAGGTCGCGGCGGGTATCGACCCATCCTTTGAGCACCACGTCCTGGCCCACATGCTCCTTACGCAGCGCGCCACAGGTATGCGTGCGCCGCGTGTGGGTATCAATTCCGGTTGCCTGCTTGCGTTGCTCCATGAAACCATCGTTCGTGGTCGGCAGGGTGGCGCACCCGGCGAAGGTTCGCGGCCACGCATCGACCCCATAAATAAAACAGGGCCCTGCGGCCCAGGTTGAGGAAACTTCCAGTATACAAACAATAAGGGGGGTTAAGATTCTTGCTAATTCTGAAGATTTGATTTAGACAGGGAGGTCAGATTCTCCTATCTTCTGGCGCGCACCATCGCGATGTTGCGTACATCATGGCCTGCACGAAGCGTCCTGGATCGACGATACCCGCCGCCGAGAAACGGGTGTTTTGTGTTCGATCTAGCCTGAAAAGGGTTTTTCGCAGTACCTTCGGGCCATGCTGGAACAGAACTTGATTTCTTATTCCGGACGCATACCCCTACGCTTGCGTCGGAAAGAAACCCGTTCATGAGCTGAACCCTCACAGCTTGCTGAGAGGTCCGTCATTCTTTTCCTGGTCGCATTTTCCAGGGCCTGCTTCGGGAGCATGCGACACCCCTTCTGCCTGCCCCGCAGCCGGTTGCGAGGTAGGTCATTGAGTTTCATGCCATCGGCTCGACACCTCATCAAACCCTCCTTCTTGCTATGAACTCAGAATCTTCCCTAGCCCAAAAGCAGTGGTTCGGTCATCCGCGTGCGTTGTCCACGCTCTTTTTTACCGAGATGTGGGAGCGCTTCAGCTATTATGGAATGCGCGGCATCCTGATCTTGTTTATGGCGGCTCCGCTCGTCGAGGGCGGGCTGGCTTTCAACGATGCCAAAGCGGCGGCGATTTACGGCCTCTATACCTCGATGGTCTATCTGCTGGCCCTGCCCGGCGGCTGGGTGGCCGACAAGCTGTGGGGGCAGCAACGGGCGGTGTTCGTCGGCGGCTGCATTATTGCCTCGGGCCACTTCAGCATGGCGCTGCCGGCGTTCGGGGCTCCGGATCAGATCTTCTTCTTTCTCGGCCTGATTCTTATCGTCATCGGCACCGGCCTGCTCAAGCCCAACGTCAGCACCATCGTGGGCGAACTCTACCCGGAAGGCGGCGCGCGGCGCGACGCCGGTTTTTCCGTGTTCTACATGGGCATCAACGTGGGGGCTTTTATCGGTCCGCTCGCCTGTGGTTTTCTGGGGGAGAACATCAGCTGGCACCTGGGTTTCTCCGCCGCCGGGTTCGGCATGGTGCTCGGGCTGATTCAGTATAAGCTGGGAGCCAAGTACCTCGGCAACGCCGGTTTGCTCAGCACCGGGGAAGAACCCACCGTGGTAACCCAAAGAAGCCGCAAATTCTACCTCACGTTCGCGGGGGTGGTTGCCGTGGTTGCCCTCTTCATCCTCCTGGCCGTCCTCGGTGTGTTTTCGGTGACGCTGACGGAGGTGGCGACGGCCTTCGGGTACGGCATCCTTATTATGACGGGCCTGTTCTTTGCCTATCTGACGCTAGATAAATATTGGGCCGGCGGCTTCTTGCTCCTGACCCTCGCTTCCCTCATCGTGCTCTCCCTGTTTATAGATTGGGAGACGGCAGCCAAGATCGCGGTAGGGGTAGCCGTCGGCGGCTTCCTCATTGTGAATTTGATCCGCTTGATCCTTCCTCGTGTTCAAGTAACCGTAGACAAGAAGCGCTTCCTGGTCATCTTCTGGCTCTTCATTCTGGCGGCGGTGTTCTGGTCCGGCTTTGAGCAGGCAGGCTCCTCGATGAACTTGTTTGCCGATCGTTTTTCGGATCGTGTCTTCGGGCCGTATACCTGGATGGGGATGATTAGCACGACCTTTTTGACCTTCCTGGTGGCTGCGATACTCGGCTATTTTTGGTACAAGCTCTACAAGCGTAACGACCTGTTCCTCATAGAAAAACTCATAGCGGGTCTCTTCTGTATTGGGCTGGTTATTTTTGCCTATTGGTTACTAGGGGAGCTAACCCTCGGATGGGAAATGCCCACCAGTTGGCTGCAGGCGATCAACCCGATCTTTATCATCATCGGCGCGCCTATCTTCGGGTGGTTGTGGACCTGGCTGGCAAGCCGAAATGCCAACCCTTCGATCCCGGTAAAATTTGCCCTGGGTCTTTTCGGGCTGGCGGCCGGGTTTTTCGTCATCGCCTGGGGGTCGGCAAACGCCAGTGCCGAAAACCAGGTGAC
>JBHHWM010000303.1:0-5482 GCA_046756545.1 Rhodothermales bacterium
TGCCTCGACACTAAATTCACAAAAGGATTGTCTCAAAGTTGTTGACACATACCGAAGGCTTCCTCGTCGCGATGGTGTGGATGGGTGGGGGCTCTTGCTTGATCTGTTTAAAAGCGTATAGACAAAGGCAGACCCTTTCGATCTGAGACCCTCGGCAGCAATAGCAGGAGCAATCATGGAGGGCGTACCAGGTACGCAGGGCGATTTCGGATCTACGGGACCGTTTCTTGAACGGACTCTTCGTTTCGAACGCGACCCAGAGCGGCCACGTGTGAACGGGCTGCGTCTTCGGATCCACCGAATGAGTCCATGCGTCTGCCCTGCTTGTCATACACGTTCCACAGGTACGGGTGCTTCGGGTCTAACTCCGCCTGGAAGTGGTCTCCTTTGATTTGTGTCTGAGCCATGGCTTCAGATGGTATACTACGCTACAGGCTGCCTTTGATGATGTAACCACCGGAACGCTCGTCGCGCTCGAGATCAAGGATACCGTTGGCTCCAGCTTCGGCCAGGAGCCGCCCGAATGAACTGAATCCGTACGATGATTCGCTGAAGCCCGGCTTGCGACGCTTGAGGGTCTGCTTGATCATCGAGCCCCAGATCTTGTCCTCCTCACCCCGCTCTTCGAGCAGCGCCTCATACGTCTCTACAATCAAGTCCCACGCTTCCTGCTTCTTATCCTCAGCCGACGAGGCCGCTTTGCCTTTGCGCTTGCCGGAAGAACGCTTCCTGGCACGCTCGTCACGGGCCTTCTTGCGCGGACGCACCCGTCCGACGAGGTCATCGTAGAAGATGAACTCGTCGCAATTGGCGATCAGTAGATCCGACGTCGATTTTTTCACGCCCACCCCGATCACCATTTTGTTGTTTTCTCGGAGCTTACTCACCAGTGGCGAAAAATCGGAGTCTCCGCTGATGATCACGAACGTATCGACGTGCGCCTTCGTGTAACAGAGGTCGAGGGCATCGACGACGAGGCGAATATCCGCTGAGTTTTTACCCGACAGGCGGACGTGCGGGATCTCGATCAGTTCAAACGATGCTTCGTGCATCCCGCCCTTAAACTCCTTGTATCGTGCCCAGTCGCAATAGGCTTTCTTGACCACGATGTTACCCTTTAAGAGCAGGCGCTCGAGCACCTTGTCGATGTCGAACCTGGCATACTTCATATCTCGGACGCCGAGCGCGATGTTCTCGAAGTCGCAAAACAGTGCCATGCTCCTGGTTGAATCGGTTTCACTCATGCGCTTTGTGTGGCGTTGGAGGGTAGGGAAACGTTGCCGCGCGAGGCTTCGTGTTTCACTACCGAAAGTGTCGATCAAAGTTGCTCCTTTATGGACCCCGCCGAATCGTCCGTGACCCTATGCATCTGCCGCACTAGACCTGCTCCAAATCGAAGCGTTTACCATAGTCTACATCACTGACGTTGGTCACGTTGACACGGAGCGATAGGGCTTTTTCCTGATAGCCCTCGAACAGCGTACCCTGGAAAAGGGTTCTGTCGGCGTCCAGCAAGCGCTGTTGTTGCTCTTCGTCCACCTCATCGATGAAGGAGCGACCCGTGATCACTTTGCCCACAAAGGTTCGTCGAACAAACAGATAGCCGGTGCCTTCAAGACCGTCCAGGGAGGCTGCTCTTCTTTCTAAGGATGCCATGATGCTATTGACGTTTTGAGTGAATGGGAAGGCGCGACTATCGCAAGCGTTTACTCTTCCGTATGCCGTAGCACAACCGGTTTGGTGATTAATTTCAACGTGAGGGAGCTCCCCATTCTCTGTTCAGGGCATCGCAGCCCTGTTCAAGCTTGCTCCAGAACTTCAAAGAATGCCCGTTCACCAGCGTACACGGTGAGTAACTCCCGCACATTGACGAGGAAGGCCTGCTTTTTCTCGGTGATACCGCCTGATTTACGCCTGTTGTAAACGACGCCTTTGAACCGCACTTTATCTTTAGCTCGTAAGGCTTTAAGTTCATCCTGGTCTTCTTCTGATCCGAAGAAAACGCCCTGGATTGTATCACCGCCCATCGTCCGCTTCACGAAGGCAAAGCCTTCTCCTTCAAGGGAGCCCAGTGTTGCGTCTTGTAGGGTGTGTGCCGCCATGTGTGCAACCTCCTGGTGTCTTGGGTGAAGATTTGCCCCAATTGATAGCTTTTTCGTATCAACATTAATATCATATATGATCAAGCTATCAACCTGTTCCGGCAAACGATGACCCTCGCCCAACTCTCGTACCTCGTTGCCCTCGACACGCACCGGCACTTCCGTAAAGCGGCAGCCCATTGCCGGGTGGCCCAGCCCAGCTTGAGTGCCCAGATCCGCAAGCTCGAAGAGGAACTGGGCGTCGTCTTGTTTGACCGCGACAAGAAGCCGCTGGCACCCACCCCGATTGGCGAGCAAGTCATCGCCCAGGCCCGGATCGTCCTGGCTGAGACTGAGGACATTCGGAATCTGGTACAAAGCGCCACGGGAGAGCTAGCAGGGACGCTTCGGGTAGGCATTCTGCCGACGCTGGCTCCCTACCTGTTGCCCTTGATCCTGGCGCGCTTCCCAGCGCGGTATCCCCACATCACTCTGGCGTTCGAGGAAGTGCGCCGGGAATCCATGATGGAGTTGATCAGACGCGACGCGCTGGATGCAGGCCTGTTGGCAACACCTATCGCTTCACGGGGCCTGATCGAGCAGATCTTGTTCGAAGAGCCGCTCCTGGGCTACGTCTCGGAAGGGCATCGTCTGGCGGCGCAGCCTACACTGGCGCTGGCCGACCTGTCTCTCGACGAGATGTGGTTGCTCAGCGAAGGAAGCAGCCTGCGTGAACAGGTCGTCGGCCTTTACAGTGCTCATGTATCCGCGACGCATGCGTCCCCTGCGTCCAAAGCCGCCCAGTTCGAGAGTGCGAGCCTGGAGACGCTGAAGCGATTGGTTGAGCAAGGCGAGGGCATGACGGTCGTGCCCTGGCTGGCTGTACAGGGAAGAGTATCGCACCAGCCGGCGCTCGTCAAGCCCTTCGTCGCTCCGGCACCTGTGCGGACCGTCCGTATGGCCTATCCGAGGGCGCTGCTGAAGAAGCATTTGGTCAGCGCGCTCACGAGCGAAATTGTAGACGCAGTGATGCCTCTGTTACCAGAAACCATCGAACGAGTTTAATCCAACGATGCTAGGAGGCGTTGCGCGAAACAGGTCCGCACACGCGGCGAAGCGCTCCGCCGTACTCCCTAGACGGTCCGCTCAGCGGAGAATATCTCGTGTGCGTTCTGCACCGCATCGCTAGGGCCGACGAAGACCACGTGGTCGCCCGCACAGATCTCGGTCCCGCCTCGCGGCACCACGAAATCACCCCCCCGAATGACGGCGGCCACCACGCACTGTTCGGGAATGTCGATGTCTTGGATCTGCTGCCCGACCACCTGCGCGCCTTCTGGGATCTGCATGTCGATCAAGCTGGCTATGCCTGTTTCGATCTCGAAGAGCTCCGCCACGCCGGGCCGGTCGAGGTAGTTTTCGACCATGGCCGCCGTGGCGTAGGGGGCGCTGATGCACACGATACCGCTATGTTCCATGAGCGTGACGTAGTCGGGATCACGCGCGACGGCAATCACGCGCTTGATGCCGAGCCGCTTGGCCTGCAGCGCGATGATGGCGTTGCGTTCATCGCTGGTCGTGGCCGCGATAGCCACATCCATCTTGTGCGGCTCGACCTGCTCCAGGATTTCCTGCTTGGTACCGTCGCCCTGAATGATGGGCACGTTGTAGCGGCGCTCCAGCTTTTCGCAGCGCGCCTCATCCTGTTCGATGAACGTGATCTGATACTGTGAAGTGCGAAAGATCATTCGGATCTCATCTTGCTTGAGCAACCGGTCAGCGATGTTGCTGCCCAGATTGCCTCCGCCCACGATCAGTACTTGCATGTGCGGCCTCCAGTAGGCTTTGATTCGTAGTTTGAGTCGGTGGAACGTAGCAGGGAGCGCACTGAGGTCGCCGCGGTTCTCCGGTTGAATGAGGTAGAGCACGGCGCCGACGGCGGTGAGCCCGCTCCCGAGCAGCAGGCTCTGCGGCTCCAGCAGGGGCACAAAGAACCAGCACGTGATGATGCCCAGGACGGGCACGGCGGGGTAAAGCATGATCTTGAACGGGCGCCGCAGGGCCGGCATGTTCCGGTGGAGCGCGATCACGGCATAGTTGACGACGCCGATGGCGATCAGGTAGCCGAAGCTGCTGGCCGCAGCGAGCAGGCGAACGATGCCCGAGGCACCGAGGAGCGTGACCAGCCCGGCGCAGACGAAAAGCGCGATGTGCGGCGTGTTGTGCTTCGGATGCAGCCGCGCGAGGATGCCGGGCACGTAGCCGTCGCGTCCGAGCGCAAAGAGCACGCGCGCGCTGGCTCCCAGCGTCACGCTGAAGGCCGAGAGACTCGCCATGATCGTCGCCAGCACCCCGGCCCAGCGTCCCCACGCACCGAAGAGGTGGTCTGACACGAAGATGAACGGCGTGCTCGTCTCGGCCAGGTCGGTGTAATTGACCACCCCCATCATCACCCACAGGAGCAGCACGTAGATGGCCACGCCCGTCCCGAGGGTGATGAGGATGGCGCGCGGAATGTTCTTCGCCGGCTCGATGATCTCCTCGGCGGCGACAGTGATGAGATCGAAGCCAACGTAGGAGATGTAGATGAGGCCCATCGTGGGCAGGAGCGGGCCGAGACCCATCGGGGCAAAGGGCTCCAGGTTGGCCGGCTCCACGTGAAAGGCCCCGAGCAGACCTACGCCCACGAGCACGACGAGCTCCACGATGTTCATCACCGTGATCGCCTTGAGCGCCTCGGCCTGCCCGCGGTAGTTCGAGGCCGTGAAGATCACCGTCGTGGCCAGCACGACGAGCACGACGCTGAGCTCGGGAAAGAAATAATTCTTGATCGTCAGCGCGAAGATGACGGCGTAGAGCGAGCAGGCCAGCGTGTTGCCGATCCAGAAGAACCAGCCCGTCAGGAACGCCACCGGGTCGGGCAGCGTCCGGCTCACGAACGAGTAGCCGCCCCCGGCGATGGGGATGGCGGCACCGAGCTCGCTGTAGCTGAGCGCGGTGAAAAGCGTGAGCCCGCCCATGAAAAGGTAGGCCAGAATACCGAGCGGCCCGGCTGACCGGGCCACCTCGCTGGGCAGCGCGAAGATGCCCGGACCCATCATGGCACCGATGCCAATCATCACGGCCATGAAGAGTCCGATGTTGCGCTTGAACCCTGCCTGCTCAGCCATGAAGGGGGAAGGTCGTTGGAGTGATGGATGGGCCTGGGATCGTCTGGCTGCGCCGCAACCGCTGCGAGGATCCCGCACGCGGTGTCGGCATAGGGGACCGTCCGACCAAGCTCACTATAGGAGATTCTACCGGCATCTTTTATGGCACATGGTCTGCCCGCCCACGGTCATTTGCACCTTTGATGTTCAAAGGCTTCGGTTTCAGCCTTGTTTGTGGTACGACTATAAATA
>JBHHWM010000304.1:0-5446 GCA_046756545.1 Rhodothermales bacterium
GAAAGACGCCGACCGAGCACGGGGCCAGCAAGCCGGGCAGGGCCTCCGGCGCAAAGGACGGGATGACCTCGATGTATTTTCGCAAGGTGGAGGGGAAAAGTGCACGTACTTCCTCGGCGGTCTTGTAGGCTCCACGTGTGCCGAGCAGGCGAAATCGGGCCTCCGGTACGGCCTCCGTTACACGACGCACCAGGTCGGGAAAATCCGCGGCGCCTTTTCTCGGGCCGTACATTCCGATGAACGCGATGATTGCTCCTTCCGGCGGTGCAACCGGCACCGCGCCGAAGGCCCGATGCCTCTCCTCGGTCATCCCGTTGGGTATTACCCGGATGTTCGAAGCGGGGATGCCGTGTTTGCCCAGTTCGTGTGCGTCGCGCTCGTTCAAGACGATCACCAGGTCGGCTTCTTTGAGGGTGGCCGTGTTTTGCCACACCAGGGTTTGCAGGCGCCGGCGGTCGTACGGGCCGAGGAGCAGAGCGCGGAGGCGGGAGCGCAGCACGGGCGTGGGCGGTATTTGGACGTTCAATAAGTGATGCCGAAGCAACTGGCACCGGGCAACGAACAGGGTGCTGTCGTTAAAAGTCCGGCGATGGAGGGCGAAACGCGTATAGTCGAAGTCGACGATGTCGTACTGGTGGGCGTGCTTTTTCAGGTATGCATAGAGCTTCTCTGGATAGTCGGCTTTTTGCGCGTCGATCTGTTCCGGGCCTACGAGGTCGCACTCCCAACCTCGTTTTTCCAACTCTTCCGCCAGATCCATGAGGGTCTGGGCGGCCCCGAGCGTGCGGTCGAGCGAACAAGGACTACAAAACAGGATCTTCATACGAACACGCGAAATCGGTAGGGAGTGCGAAATATATTCTGGGCCGTGCATGGTGGGAGCGTCGAAGGCGTACTCAGGTGGTTGACGGCACGTCCAGCATATGCTCTCGTAAGTATACAAGATGTTCTACCAGGGCCTCTACATCGCCGGTGGGGATGATAAACCCGTTACTGCCTTCTTCCACATACTCCTTCATGCCGGTATCTTCCGTCACAATGACGGGGACACCGCAGGCCAGGGCTTCCATGGGGGCATAGGCAAAACCGTCTTCAAAGGTCGGATGCACGCACACATCCGCACGGTGCAGGTGAGGAAGCGGATCGCCGGGACGGAGCCGGATGCGGGGATCCGTTGCCATCTCGTGTTGCAGGTACCGGCGCATGTCCCGGCTGCGTGGGCTCCCAACGAGCGTCAGTTCGGCCTGTCGAAAGGGGAGCCGCGCAAAGGCTTCGAGCAGCACCGGAATGCCCTTCATGACGGTTACGCTCCCCACATATACCACGCGAAAGATGCCGTCGTCGGGTCGGGTCGTTGGGGGATGGAAGCGGGGATTCGTTTCGTAGTAGACGCGTTGGAGTTTGCTTTCAGGGATACCTTCGTTCAGGAACGACCGGCGCGTGTATTCCGAGGCGACGTAAATCAGGTCGGCCAGGGCATATTCTCGAAGCGTTTTGCGGTGTTGTGCTTCGTTCAGCCAGCTTTCTTCCAGCGGATACCGATGTATCCCCAGCGCGTGCTTGCGTCTTACGTTGTTGACATGGCTGTTGGCGGCTACCAGTTCCAACCGTTGCGTGCCTAGCTTCCGGGCCCGCCGGAAGGTATGCAGGGTCTTGCCTCCGAAGCCGATGTGCGCGTCAGGGCCGCTTTTCAAAAGAGTCGCTACCCGGCGGTCAAAAAGCTCTCCGATGATGTAGTTTGTCATGCCCGGGCTGTAGCGCAGCGGGCTATACCGAGCCAGCAGCCGGAACGGCCGATTTGAAATTGCGACCCCTTTATCCGTATCGCTGGCCTTGGTGGAGTACGCATAATAGCCGGCCAGGAGGCCCTGGTTGCGTGTTTTTTCCACGATCTGGGCAAGATGCTGCCCCAGCCCTCCCCCACCGTATGGTGCGTTACACGAAATGGTTTTCATCGAAGCCAAACCGAAAGATCTCGTCCGAGGAGGTCTTGCACTTTCAAGATATCGTCTCGGTAGATCATGGCGAATTTCCGGCGCACCTCGTCGTCTAACACCGGTTTGGACGTCCGTAGCGTCCTCAGGATCGCCGCCGAGACTTTCTTACGCACGCGGGTGGGCACCATGCTTTGAGCCATGGTCTTTAGCCAGTTGGGGCGCATCACGGTTTGTTGCAGCCACATACTTTTCGGAACACCGTGTGTGGGGTTAAACCGGGCCTGAAGGTCGGGGACGAATTCCGTGTCAACGTCGAGGAAACGAAAGAGGTCGCTCAGGAGGGAGCGCGGGTCGGAGACATACTCTTCAAAGAGATAAATACGGATCTGATCCCTGGAGAAACAATCGAAGTAGCGCTTCAGGCTGTCGTAATAGAAGCTCAGTTTGAAGCCGTAACACGCGAGCGGTTCCTGATCCCAGGTCTCGACGGAACGGGCCTTTTCCCTGAACACCTGTTCAAAAGGGCGGTAGGGATAGGCCCCTGCATTCAACATCATCATGTACTGGGAAAACGCCCGTTCCACGGGGTGGCGGAGCAAGGCGATGAGACGGGCGTCCGGGATGCGTGTTCGAATACGGGCCGGTGCGACGGGGCTGTGAAAGTAGCGCGGCGAAGCCTCTCCGATGGCTTTTTCGCCCCGGGCCCCTTCGAAGAGGGCATAATAGTCTTCCAGGCGGGTAATCGTAGCGTCCGGTTTGAACGCAAGCTCCGGTGTCTGCCCTTCATACGAAAAGAAGTTGGGTTCCTTGACGGGCGACATGTAGACTTCGGGGTGGGCTTGGAGATGATGGTACAACGCCGTCGTTCCCGATTTCGCTACGCCAATGACAAGAAAATTCGGCAGGTTATTCATTCATACGCTACCGAAAGTGGCTGAAAGGGGTTCAGGGCTCCTCGAAAGGGGGGCTGTGTGTGTGTTCTGGGTGTAGGGCGGGGCGTCGTCGAGCGGAACATATCCCCAGAGCGAGAGCATATCGCGGCCGAGGAACTCGCTCAACCTGATTACTTCGTCTCGGAACGTCTGCTTCAACTCATAAACGAGTGCCGGGTCGAGTGGCTGCTTGGGTTTGAAGACGAAGCGTTTGAAGGTTTTGTGCATCAAGGTGCGTCGAAGGTGAACCGGGAGGAGCCGCTTTAAGACCGGCTTCAACGGAGCCGCCCAACCTTCTCCAAAGGCGACTTTGTGTATGATGCGTCGAAGATGTCTGGAACGCAGCACCGCGCCCCTGTTGTGTATCTGGAAGTCTTTCGGCGTGAAGGTAGGATCGACATCCAGGAACGCCAGCACATCGCGGTAGGTGCCTTCGTTGTCTCTTTTGAAATCATCATAGATGATGATCTTGATTTGCGAGCGGTCGAAGTATGTGAAGAAACGCTCCAAATGCTCAGCGTACTTGACGCGCTCGCTGTAGTACAAGAACTCGGGAAGACGACACCCGCGCGGAAGGTGCCTGCCCTGTCTCCGGGCTGTCTCCAGCGACAGCGCCTTGCGAAAATCCTTGACGCGTTCGCCTTCCGTGACGGGGTTTTGGAGGAGTTGCAAGTAGTATGAGTAGAGAAAATCGACGGGCTCCCTGAGGATGAAGATGATCTTTGCCGAAGGATCGAAAGCATGCAATGCCTGCGCCGCCACGCGGGAATAGAGATAGCAGGCACTGGCCTCGCCGCAGCGCTGATCCGGCCGAGCTTTGGAAAACAAGTCGAGGTAGGCGGCCTCCTTCATCGGGTGAAAGGAACCGGTGGGATCGGGATCGCGGCAGAAATCCCGGGCGAAATAGTTCGGCTCTTTGGGACGGCACATGAAAATGGCGGGGTGCGCATTCAAAAAACGGTGAAGCGCCGTGGTGCCGCCCTTGGAATTGCCGGCAATGAAAAAAGAAGGCTTCGGCTTCATCAGGTTTCTATCTGCTCCTTTAACGCTCTGATTTTGTGTGCGACGGGGCGCACATACGGATAGGTCAGATTGAAGACGCTTCCATACACAGCGTTGAGCTTTTGAAAGGTTTTCAGGGTAGGTCTTCCCTGGTGCATCAGCGTTGCCTGTTGCTGGGGGAAAAGAGCCTGTGCGTAGCTATAGAGTTCCAGGTCCAGTTCGTTATATCGGCGGATTAACCTCAGGATGGTATCGGAGTAATCAGGCTGTGCCGGGCGCCGTTGTCCCACCCGCTGACGCACGTAGAAGATACGCGTCCACTTCCACCCGAACACCTCTTTGAAAAGGAGCAAGCTTTCATCAAAGCGCTCTGTCAGGCCGAAGACAGCAAGCCGGCTGAGGTTCGCCTTGGCTTGCTCCAGCAACTCCTCGGTATACAGGTCCGGCGAAAGCGTGATCCCTTCCAGGTTGCGTCGCAGTTCCAGCCCGCCCAGGAAGGCCGTCTGCACGTTGCAGGAGCGGCCCAGGTCTTCCCGTATGAACGATTCCAGCGATATCGAAGGGTCGAGTTTGCCCCGCTGGATCTGATAGTGATAATGCGAGAAAACACGCTCTACCGGATCACGCAGGAAGGTGTATTGCACGTAGCGATAGTCGGAAGGGAGCCACTTATGAAACCCGAAGCCGGTGTGGGCAATGATGGCGCAGAGAGGGTTTGCCGGATCTTGCAGGTGCCGGCACAACGCGTCGAGACGTTCCCGGTGTTGTCGAGGGTGAGTGACCAGGTACACGCCTTTACCGCCGTACAGACGCCAGAGAATGGCGTGCATCGTACTGCCGGCGGTTTTGGGAATATGTTCGAAGACGAGCAATTTTCTGAGATCGCTCATGATGCCGCAACGCCGCTTTCAGATTCGAACGAGGGGGCATTTTCTAACCACTGAGAGGGCAGGTCTCGGTCTAGCAAGGCACTCAGCCGCTCCACGTCGGGCCGGAAGAGGTCTTGCAGCCACTGGTGCGTGTCCGGGTTCATCGGAGGACGGGGCCTGTGCTGCACGTTGATACTTTGCAGACGACCGAACACCCGTTTTCGAAATCGAGCGGGTGTTACCATGCGCCCGATGGCTCGGAGGCGGGCCATCGTCTCGTGCGTGTTCAAGAGCCGGTGTAAGGTGATGTTTCGGATGTGCCGATTGCTGTTGACCACCGAGAGGTCTGCCTCGTAGCCGGGAGTCACCTGAAGAAAGTGAAGGGTGTCACGGTACACCTGGGCCGTATCCGCCTTCAGGTCGTCGTAGATAATGAAGTGCAGATGATCCCTGTCGAAGACGTCCAGGTAGCGCTTAACCTGTTCGGCATACAGGGCGGCATCGGTGTGGAAAATGCGCAGGACCCGTTTGCCGATCACGGCCTCGTGGTCCATCGAATGCACAAACTGTTTTTGGCGTTCCTCCTGCGTCCGGAGGGCTTCTTCGAAAGACAGCACCCGCTTGGTTCGGGCGTCGATGACGCCATTGGGTGTCAGGTCCCGCACCCAGAGGAACAGGGAATAGAGCGAATACATCATCTCGACGG
>JBHHWM010000305.1:0-5433 GCA_046756545.1 Rhodothermales bacterium
GTGGAACTAGAGCGCTACAAGGTAGGCTCTAGGAGGAGGCCATGATTAATATCCAGACGCTCAAGCCGACAATGGGCCCGACGGTCTTGCCAGAATCGTCCGCCGCGTCTACATTACGTTGGAGGATCGTTGTGCCGTGAGCCCATTGCGGCTTAGCTTGGCCGTTATGCAGATAATAAAGGAGGCTACTCCATGCTATCGAAAACTAGTTCCAGAGTCTCATCTCTTGCCCTGCTTGTCCTCTTAATCGCACCTTTCACTGCTGCCGCGCAGGAGACTAACTCGGTGCCTGTCGAGATCGTAAGCGATGGTTTCATTATGAAGGGCAGGTTCTTCAAGGCCGACTGTCAGGGGATGTGTCCGACATTGCTGCTTGTTCCCGGGTGGCCCGGGAATCCGCACGACGTTCTAGGAATGGGAAAGATGTTGCATGAGAATGAGATCAACGTTATCGTCTTCAATCCAAGGGGCCTTTATGAAAGTGAGGGAACGGCAAGCTTTTTCGGGACGCTCAACGACATTGGTGCAGTGTTTGAATGGTTGCACGACGGAGAAGTCGTCGAGCGTTTTGGAGTCGACACCACGGCGATTGCAATCGGTGGGCACAGCTTCGGTGGGGGCATGGCTATGGCCTACGCGGCACGCGACCCACGGGTGCGTGCCGTGGTTTCGTTGGCGGGAACCGATCATGGAGTGTTCATCCGAGAGTATCAGCGCAACGCCTCGTTCGCAGAGATGATCGGCAACCTGCTTCGGACGACACAAGCACCGGAAGGGCCCGCACGCTTTGATCAAGAGGCCATGTTAGAGGAATTGAGAGAGAATCAAGATATTTTTGGCCTACAGGAGAACGCAGCTGCACTGGCGGATCGTTCGATCCTCCTGATCGGTGGCTGGGAGGACACCAATACAACTGTCGATGACTACATGTTGCCTTTGTACCGAGCGTTGCGGAAAGCCGGGGCGGAGGACGTGACCTTTCTGGTCTACCACGACAATCATGGCTTTGGCCAAGTGCGCGAGCGAATGGCGAACGATATTCGTAACTGGCTGCTTCAGAAAAACAGCTCCGGTAGCACAACACCTGAGGAGAACAAAGAGATTGTGCGCCGGGTCATTTCCGAGGGGGTCAACACGGGCAACCTGGACGTCTTCCGCGAAATGCTGGCACCTGATTACGCCCGCCACAGCCAAGCAACTACGGGTATGGAGGAGATCCGGGGCATTGAAGCCATGCTGAACTTTTTGCAAGCGCATTTTACGGCCTTCCCGGGCTGGCACGAGGAGATCGACCTCATGATTGCCGAGGGCGACAAAGTGGCCTACATCACCACCGGCACCGGCACGCATACCGGGCCTATGGGCAACACACCCCCGACCGGTAAGTCGATAGAGGTCGTCAACTACATCGTGCAGCGGATCGAGAACAGGAAGATCGCTGAGACCTGGATAGGATGGGACAATCTGACTGTGCTGTCGCAGCTTGGGTTATTCCCTCCATCCGGTGGCGGCGGCAAGTGAGGGCATCATTCGATGAGCTGCGCTGGCTACGTTTGGACAGCAATGCATAACAAGTTGCTACAGTGGATGCAAGGGCTGTGGATGAGTAAGAGCGTTCAGTGCTCCTTTCAAAGGTATGGTGGGAACTCGCAGCCAAAGTGCTCCCAAACCTTGCACCACTGAGCAACAGCGTTATACCCCTTGGCTTACCCATGAGATACTTTGTTTTTCTCATACTAAGCACAATCGGTGCTGCCTCGGCTTTCGCACAGGCAAACTCGTTGCATCAACAGTTTGCTGACGCTCTCTCTTCTGGAAACCTTGATAGCCTACAACTACTCATCAATGAAGGAATCGATGTAAATGCTCACCTCGTTTTCTTTGCCGACAGCCCTCACTCAGTAAGCCTGCATCCGATTCGTTTCGCCAAAACGCGAGATGTAGCTACTTTTCTCATACAGCAGGGAGCAGATGTCAATGCTCAGGATACCCTCGGCAATACAGCGCTACATGATGCAGTTGCAATGAAACGTACTGAGGTGGCAGCGTTGCTCTTAGAAAATGGGGCAAACCCGAACTTGAAAGGGAGTTATGGCAGAACACCCCTACATGTGGCCGTGATGGAGGAGCACGTGACCTTGGTTCGACTGCTGAGAGGATATGGTGCAGACATCAATGCCCAAACGGAAAATGGGATGACGGTCTTACATCTGGCTGTAATCGATAATAACGTAGAGCTTGTAAAGCTGGCCTTGCTGGAACAGATTGATCCGACGCTTAAGGATACCTATGGCAACACGGCTTTGCAGTGGGCAGAGATGATAAACAGACCGAGGGACGAAACTCTTTTGAGGGTGATTGCCTTACTCAAAGAGTATGAGATGAGGGACTAGCGGAGCGGGGTATAACCTAGCGCTCAAGCCGACAAAAAGCTAGACGGTTCCAGCCGTTGGCATCGTTGGTGTCTCCGTGCTACATTGAAACCTCGTGCCGCTTTTTGCGGCTTAGCTTGGTCCGTATGAAAGAAAAAATCAAGGCTGCACTTATCCATTTCGCCTGCCGCCTTGTTTTTGCAGGACGCCTGTTTGGGTAAGGCGATGCCTTCGCCTGTGAGGCACAGATCTCGGGGGGCAGATGCCACATGCCGAGTGTGCATGTGCTTGCATGTAAGTCGAGTCCGAGGTATGCTGTAGTCATGGGTTAAAGAGGACGTTTGTGGACAGTTCAGTGGAGCGGTTACTCCTGAGAATAGTGCTGCAGGCGTCCTCTTTCCATGTTACCCGTTAGGCGGCTAGAACAAGAAGTCTCGTCGTATGATAACGCAAGCCTCCCGAATCCTGATCACTGGAGCCTCTAGCGGAATCGGCGCAGAAGTAGCTAAGACACCAAGTTCAACATCGGCTCGTCGAACAAGACGTTCACCGCCGTGGCCATCCTCCAACTGGCGCAGCAGGGCCGGCTCGATCTCGACGCGCCCATCGGTCGGTATCTGTCGATCTTGCCCGACGACGTGGCTGAGAAGGTAACGGTCCGGCATCTGTTGCAGCACCGCTCCGGATGGGGCAGCTACTGGAATCACCCCGACTATGAAGCCCGCTGGATCCACCTCCGCACGGTGGACGACTACATGGCCTTCATCAAAGACATCCCGCTCAACTTCGAGCCCGGCACGCGCCAGCAGTACAGCAACAGCGGCTACCAGGTGCTCGGCGCTATCGTCGAGGCCGTCTCGGGGCAGGATTATTACGACTACGTCCGCGAGCACATCTACGCGCTCGCCAGCATGCCCGATACCGACGCTCACGCCATGGACGAGCCCGTCAAGAACCTGGCGATCGGCTATACCAACCACAACCCGTTTGCGTCGCCGGGCAATGGCCGCGATACCGGCTTCCCGCGCAACAACCTCTTCCAACATTCGGTCAAAGGCACGCCTGCCGGAGGCGGCTTTTCGACTGCCGACGATCTGCTGAACTTCACCCGCGCCCTGCTCGAAAACCGTCTGCTCGACGCCACGCACACTACGCTGCTGCTGAACCGCTTCGAAGCGCGCGACGAACGCCCGGCGATGTGGTGGTTCGGCGGCGGGGCCGAGGGCATCAACGCCATGGTCCGTCTCGACCTGTCGACCAGGGAAACCGTCATCGTTCTCTCCAACTACGACTCGCCGACAGCGCGGGACCTGATGACGGAGATTGTGGAGAAGCTGGCGGGGGCGTCGTAGCAGACAGGTGGCCTATGGTTTCAACCCTTTGGGAGGGATGATAAGGTCTTCGTTCGCCCTGCGGAGCGCCTGGGCGTAGGGAATAATCGCGTTGATCTGCACATACTCGGCGTTTGTTTCCGCCAGGTTTACCGCATACTCGACTGCACTTGCCTCGCTTACCTGGTCTTCTCCATATTCTGTATTCAATTTGTCCCGCTCCTTTTTATCCAACCGTTCAGAAACAAAGTAGGCGACGACAACACCCGCTATGGCAACCCCCAAAGCAAGCAGCAGCGATACGGTCGATGCCAGAAAGGCAAGAACCAGCCCGGCAAGTATGATGGAGTAACATCCTACAGTTCCTCTGCTCGTTAGCCTACGTATCCCTGGCACGGCTTTTCTTTTGGCGTCACACTCCAGGCAAATCGGAAATCTATATTTAGCCTCCACCTGACTTGCCCCGGAGGGATACGACGCCGTGGCCTCCACGTAGGGCAAGTCGTCTGCCTCGGGTAACGCCGCTGCGCAGGAGACGCACATCGCAGGCCATTGTACCTTATTCATATTTGTGTGAGGGATCTGGACCTTGGCCATTGAGGGTCTCCGGTTCTGCGGTGTGTTCGACTTTCTTCCGGATGCTTTCAGAGTCTTGATAATCAAGTTTTTCGGCTCAAAAAGCAACTGGATGCGTTGCAGCGGGCCGACGAGCCGGAAGGTCTTGCCCGGTTCGCACGCGATGTCTACCTTGCAGCGCCCGTTGTGCGCTCAACGCGCCGGCCTTGAGCCCGGCGTGCAGGGGGTCATGACAAAGCTTGCATCTTACCAGGAGGTGACATCATGAGACTGCCTCGCCCTATGCATCTTCTCTGCATTATGGGGACGCTGCTGATTTCTTCTTGCACAGATCCAGCTGAGCACCCGCTGCGCCCAACTTGTCCTGGTTGCACGCCGACAAGCTAGGCTAGATCACGTTGCGGCTCAATGTCGGGACGCGGGAGGCACCCTCTTCGTTGTACAGGCCGATGTTGGGCTCCCCCAGGATTGCAAGCGCCTCGTGCAGGAGGCTGTCGACAACCTCGGAGGCCTCGACATTGTGCTGCTCAATGCGGGCGTCTCCCAGCACAGCCGGGTCGACACGTGGAAGACCCCCGATATCGCCGAGGAGGTCATGCGCATCAACTACTTAGGGGCTGTCCGATGTGCCTGGCACGCTCTTGCCCCTCTCAAGGCTAGCCACGGGCTCATTGCGGTAGTCTCTAGCCTGCAAGGCAAAGCGGGATTCCCAGGTTTCGCGGCCTACTCTGGAAGTAAGCACGCGCTGCACGGGTTCTTCGATGCCCTGCGGGGGGAGCTTATCGCTGACGGGGTAGGCGTGACGATAATATGCCCCGGCCCTGTCGATACAGAGATCAGTGCCCGCCCGGAGGATGCACCGGGGGTGATGTCGGTGGCCGAGTGCGCTCGTCGGACGATCCGGGCGCTGGAGCAGCGTCGCCGGGAAGAGATCATGACGCTTGGGGGGAAGGCGGCTACTTTGCTGCGTCCTTTTGCTGCCGATGCGGTCGACTCCTACATCCGGAAGCGGCTGGAGGCGTCCTACGGTTCCTAGCTCTCTCGCTGGCGGTGTACGCCGCCTAGTTATGGTCGGGAGGCGGGTCGCCCCGCCCCCCGCCACTTCAGAACCCGGCGTGAGACTTTCACCTCACCGGGCTCCTCCGTCTAGCGGC
>JBHHWM010000306.1:0-5403 GCA_046756545.1 Rhodothermales bacterium
ATGCTTTTCAAACGAACATCGTAGAAGAGCTCCTCACAGCGAGAAATCAGGTGGTTCAGCCGCTGTTCAAGATCACTGGAAACGATGGCCCCGTTTTCCAGGGTTGTGGTATCACGCATCTCCTCTATGCTTCTTTGTGGCCCGAAAGGCCGTTCAAGATCATGCCCGTCAATTCCTCTACCATCGCATCGATATCGGCCGGACGTTCGGTGTCGAACCACATATGGATCCAGTTCAGCGTCCCGAAGACGTACAACGTGGCTCGCTTGCTATTCAAGGGGGCACTGGAAGGATTGCCCCCTTGTTCTTCTAGAATCTCTCTGATGATGGAGTGGACAATGCGGAAGTAGTCCTCTCGGATGCCGCTTACTTCGTCGAAGTGATCGCCGGTGAGCTTGTTGTATTCGAAAGCACACACGCGAAGGGCATCCATATGTGTAACAAAAAACTCGAGGTGATTGCGAATTGTCACCGCGAGCCGCTCTCTGGGCGAACTGTCCGGGTTAAGGCGAGCCGCGAGGGCGTTCCGTAGGGTGGTGAAGGTGTACTTCTGTATTAAGTAGAGTAAATCCTCCTTGCTGGAGAAATAGTGATACAGCCCGGCCTGGCTCATGTTAGCCTCTCTTGCAATCGCGCGGATGGAGGCTTTCTCAAAACCGTTGCGTGCAATGAGGCCGGTCGCAATTTCTAGCACGGCAACCAGCCGGTCCTTGCTGTCTGTACCCGCTTTAAGGAGTGTAAAGGCCATGGGGACTCTCGTTAGCTCGTTGTTCTTGACCGAACAGTCGTTCGAAATATATCGTCCTAACGCTCCTAAAGTCAAGGATGTTGCATCAGAATCCTACCGGGGAGGAAACCTCGCACGAGATAACTGAGTGGATCTAGGGGAAGTATATTTTGTGGTGCACTTAATGAAAAAATGTTACAATAAGGCACAAAATAGCTGTTTTTTCTATGAGAGGGATCGTGCACAGATCGTTTGTTTGGACAAGCGAATTTTTCGTGATCTGCTTGAGTTTTATCGAAAAGTTCACTAGGATTAGGTGAGAAAAAACCGAGCGGTCGTTCGGTTTAAGCTAGAAGTAGGTGGGTTTGCCACTTCCCGGTGATACAAGGAAAAACACATTTATAAATCAGTGGAGGGAGTTGTTTATGGGGTATTTCGAATCACAACCAGCCAGCACATTCGACTTCAAAGAGATCCTGTATGAAAAGCAGGATTATGTCGCAAGGATCACGATTAACCGTCCGTACGCCTACAACGCCTACAGCACACCGGCACTAAAGGAGCTTACGGCTGCCTTTCAGGATGCGTCGTTCGATGACCGGGTAGGCGTGATTGTGTATACCGGAGCCGGACACCGCGCGTTCTGCACCGGCGGAGATGTCAAAGAGTACGAGCGTGAGTATACCGCTGTCCCGCGCGACTACTGGAAATACATGGGGCTCTTCAGCGGCTACATTCAGAGCATCCTCAATACGGGGAAACCCGTTGTGGCGCGCATCAACGGGATGGCTGTCGGAGGGGGAAACGAATCACAACTCGCCTGTGATCTGGCCGTCATCGCCGAACATGCCTTTCTGGCGCAGGTTGGCACGAATGTAGGATCTGTTGCATGTGGGGGGTCAACCCAGTGGTTACCCCTCGTGGTAGGCGATCGCCGGGCGCGCGAAATCCTTCTCTTGAACGAGCATATTCCCCCGCAGAAAGCGCTTGACTGGGGCCTTGTCAACAAGGTGGTTCCCTCGGTTACCAAAGATGGCGTATTTGTCGAAGGGGCTTCTAAGGAAGAGATTACCAAAGCGAAGAAAAACATCGACGGATATGCCATCGATCTTTCAAAGCTGGATGAAGCCGTAGCGAGTATGTGCGAGACGCTGCTCGGCAAGTTTCCGGAATGCACCCGCTATACCAAGCAGCAAGTCAATTTCTTCAAAGATTTCGCCTGGTATCAAACTATCGGCCATGCTCGCGATTGGTTGAGCACGCATTATACCTGCTGGGAGCCGAACGAAGGCATGCGTGCCTTTGTCGAAAAACGGAAACCCGACGTGGCCGGACTGCGAGAGCGTGCCGCCCAGGGTAAGTCGAGCGAATTCATGTGGGGACCCTACCGCGTAGACTGCCCCTCGTGTGGCGCGAAGGGTCTACCTACGGAGTTTGCGTTTTGTGGTAACTGCGGAGAAACCCTTAGTCAGGAATAAGTATGAGAGCAGCCGTTCTTACCCAGCCGGGAGAGATGCTAGAGATCAAAGAAGTGCCCCGGCCAACACCGGGTCCCGGCCAGGTGCTCGTCAAGGTGGCCGCCTGCGGCGTTTGCCACACGGACTTACACTATATCGAACACGGCGTGCCGACCTTCAAGCCGCCGCCTGTCATTCTCGGGCACGAGGCATCCGGCACGGTGGCGGAACTGGGTGAGGGGGTGGATGGCCTGGATGTGGGTACCCGCATTCTGGTACCGGCGGTCGTTACCTGCGGCAAATGCCGGTTTTGCAGGATGGGTCGGGAGAACATCTGTACCTCCATGGTGATGTTTGGGAATCACGTGGATGGGGCCTATGCCGAGTATTTCCTGGCTCCGGCCAAAGATGTGTTCAGCCTACCGGATAGTGTTCCCCTGGAGGAGGGTTCGGTGATTGCCGATGCGATTTCCACGCCCTACCACGCCGTCGTGAATCGGGGCAACGTACGGGCCGGCGATGTCGTGGTTGTCTTCGGATGCGGAGGCGTGGGGATCAACGCTGTTCAGATGGCGGCTACGTGTGGAGCAAAGGTCATTGCCGTCGATATCTCGGAGAAAAAGCTGGACTGGGCGAAGGCGTTTGGAGCCAGTGAATGCGTGAATGCCTCAGAGCACGCCAGGGTATCAAAAGTCATAAAAAAATTGACGGGGGGCGGGGCCGACGTTGCGTTCGAAGTCATTGGACGACCAGAGACCATCGAGGCCGCGTTCGATTGTGTGCGGCCCGGCGGCCGACTCGTGGTAGTGGGCTATACCGATAAGCCGGTCTCCCTGTCGGCGGCCAAAATCATGTTCCGTGAAGTTGAAGTTGTGGGATCGCTTGGCTGTAGGCCCGTTGACTATCCCCGCATCATCCAGATGTGTGCTGAGGGCAACATCAAAGTGAAGGACATGGTGACCCACCGCTTCGGCCTCGAAGATATTTCGGAAGCGTTCAGGCTCATGCATACGGGCGAGTCTTTACGCTCGATAGTCATTCCCTGACGAATTTTTTTGGATGGAGGCTGTACATGGCAGAAGGTTCATCTCTTTCAGGACGGCGCTATGACAATGGGTTCGGTACGAGCTATCGCGGAGTCTCGGTGGTGGCCGGAGCGAGAACCCCGTTCGGTCGCATCAGTGGGTCGCTGGCCGGGGTCAACGCGACGCAGTTGGGAACGGTCGTCGGCAAGGCGGCCATTGAACGGGCGAAGATCGACCCTGAGACCATCGATCAACTGGTCTTCGCCAACGTCCATCCCAGTAGTGTGGATGCCGTCTTTCTGCCCCGCCACATTACGCTTCGCTGCGGGCTGCGCAGGCACACGCCCGCTATGCTCGTGCAGCGGATCTGCGGCTCGGGCATAGAGACCATCGCGACCGCGGCCGATCAGATATGCACCGCCCGGGCGCGTGCCGTGCTGGTTGGCGGCGCAGATAGCACGTCGCTGACGCCAACGGTTTCGTTCGGTGGGAGAGACGGCTATCGGTTTGGAGCTTCGCCCGGCTTCAAGGATCTCTTCTTCGAAGCGCTGACCGACTCGTTTGCCGGTATTCCCCTGGCCATCACAGCCGAAAACCTGGCCGAAGAGTATGCTCTCAGCCGTGAAGAAGTGGACGTCTACGCCGCGCGCAGCCAGCACGAGGCCGCCCGCGCGACGGAGACGGGAATCCTACAGGAAGAGATCGTGCCCGTTATTGCAGGGAACGGCATCCGTCTGAACGGCCGGAAAAAGGAGTTCATTAGGGATGAAACCCTTCGGTCGACGACTACGCTGCAAGGATTGGCGGGTCTTCCACCGGTGTTTAAAAAAGACGGCGTACAGACCGCCGGTAATTCCAGTGCCCTCGCCGATGGAGCCGCCGCCCTCGTGGTGGCCGGCGACGAGGAAATCGAGCGCCAGGGGCTCTCCAGCCTGGGCCGCGTCGTATCGGTCGGTGTTTGCGGTGTCGATCCAGAAGTGATGGGCATCGGACCTGTACCGGCGATTCACATCGCTCTGGAGATGGCCGGACTCACGGTAGCAGATATCGATTGCTGGGAAATCAATGAGGCTTTTGGGGCTCAGATCGTCGCGGTGGAGAAAGCACTCGATCTCGACCGTGAAAAACTAAACGTAAATGGAGGGGCCATAGCCTTCGGTCATCCGCTGGCGGCAACGGGAGGGCGGCTCAGCCTGACCCTCTTGCACGAACTCCGGCGTTCGGGGCTGCGCTACGGAGTGGCGTCGGCGTGTATCGGCGGGGGACAGGGCATCGCCATGGTATTTGAGGTGGCATAGATGGATTTCTCAGACTCCTTATCGACGAACGGTGTGGCGGTCATCGGGGCCGGAACCATGGGCAGCGGTATCGCGCAGAAGATTGCCCAGGTAGGCATCCCTGTGTTTCTGGTCGACCGTGAGCAAGGCTTGGCGGAGGCCGGGAAGAGGAAGATCGTCTCGGTTTTGAACGAGGCCGTCGAGCGGCGGATTTTCACTACGGAAGAAGTGGCTGCCATTCTGGCCTGGGTGACGCCAACCGCCGACCTCGATCTGCTGAAGGAGGTAGCGCTGGTCATCGAAGCCGTGTTCGAAGATAAAGAGGTGAAGCGGACGCTTTTTCAGCGGCTTCACGCTGTCTGCGCTCCGGAGACGGTTTTCGCGACGAATACCTCTTCGCTGTCGGTAGCAGAACTGGGGGAGACCGCCGGGCGGGAAGATCGCTTCGGAGGGTTGCACTTCTTTTTTCATCCTGCCAAGAACCGATTACTAGAGGTGATCGCTGCCGGGGCAACGTCCAGCGAGACGGCGCATTTTCTGTGGCAATTCGGACGCTTGATCGATAAGACCTGCATCCGGGTTGCGGATCGTCCGGGCTTTGCAGTGAATCGCTTTTTTGTGCCCTGGCTGAATGAAGCCGTGCGCCTGTTTGAAGAGGGCGTGGCCGATATCCCGACCATCGAAGCTGCGGCGAAGATAGCTTTCGGTATCGGGATGGGTCCCTTCGAGTTGATGAATGTCACGGGGATCCCCATCGCTTTTCATGCTGCCGAGACGTTGGGTAAGTCACTCGGACACTTTTACGTCCCTGCGCCGGGGTTAGTAGAGCAGGCCGAGAGACGTGAAGACTGGGATCTCGACGGAAAACCCGATGAATCCCGATTCGACGAGGTAGCGGATCGCCTCCTTGGATGTGC
>JBHHWM010000307.1:0-5384 GCA_046756545.1 Rhodothermales bacterium
AATACCGCCCACAGCAACGTCAACCCGCGAAAGGCCAGCAGCCCTGGCCGAATGACGAGTTCCTCGTCGTATATCGGGCCGAGCACCCCGCCATACACATGATTATACACAAAGAATTGCGGATGCAGCCCCAGATCGTAGAGCGTCGTGAACACGGCCACTCCCACCCCGATAAGAAAGAAGACCGTTTTCTTATGCCGCAACCGGAACCCGCTTACGGCAAAGGCCAGGGACACGGCCAGGACCACGCTCACGCAAGGGAATAACAGGTAAAAGAGTATGCCCTGTCCATATCCGCAATTCGGCACCCAGAGCAGGGTGATCGTGAGCAAGAACCAGGGCAGCAGCAGGGCCGATTCCTGACCGAGCAATACCTCGCGAAAGGAGTACTTCCGCCCGAAAAGACGCAACGACGACAGGCCCGCCGTAAAAAAGGCGACCCCCGCGACGACCGCCGACGACTCGGCATGCAGTAGATTGAAAACCGGGACTGTCCAGAGCAGCCCACATGTCACGGCATATACGAGCAAGACCCGGCGCAAGGCGTGCAGGATTTGTGTGTTGGATGTGGCAGGATAGAAGCTTCATACACCCGACATCTTCCTTCTGTTCATCGCTACAGCGTGCATCGGGGCATTAAAAAAGGGCTATACCCGAAGGTACAGCCCTTAGAAAAAACGCTGAACTACTAGACTTACGCGTTCTTCTTTTCCTGGACCTCAACGCGGATGTTCTGGGCTTTTGCTTTCAATTCCTGCATCGCCTTGCGGACGCGGGTACCGGCAGCCTTGTTGCCTTTCCCATAGAACTTGTCAAAGTCGCTCTCCAGGCTGTTCACAAAATCTTGCAGTTCGCTAAATCTGCTCATAGTGTTTCCTCCATGCGTTAGCTGTCGTTCGGGAGTGAAATCAGGAAGACATGCGTGCGCCTCCCGATTGATTGCGCGCAACTTAACCTCTGGCGCAACAGGTGTCAAGCAAAAAATGCCCTTTTCACGTTTTTTGGGCGGTTTCTGGGTCGATTATCCACGTTCCAAGCGGTTTTTCCCCTCCAAAAAGCCCCTTCGGGCTCGTTATCAAGACGGGGAAACCTCCTGCAACCACAGCACAGACCGACTCCGACTGGGGCAGAACAGACACGGATAACGCGTCTGAAGGACATGTTGTCATCACTTCGTCCCTCTCCCAGATACCGGGCCGGTCGTTCCGGGTAAAGAAAACCACGACGATACGTTCATCATTCAGCGCACGCGCCATAGCCAGGGTCGCCGACTGCATACTTTCTTCGCGGACATGCCCGGTCCGCGGATCCCGTACCAGGGTAGAAAGCACCGAGACGACCCGCTTCAACACCAGATCACGGAGCCAGGCGACGCGCCCTGCCGATACCTGACCGTGTGCTCCTATTCGCAGTATCCCACGATCCAGGCCGTGAAACCCGACGGCATGTACGCCTTCGTCGGTCAGCGTTCCTACGATGCGGCGATTCACATCTCGCATGGCTCGTTCGAGCACAGCCCTCTCCTTCGACGTGCGCAGATCGAGCCGCCCTTCTACACGTCCCGGAAAGAGCCCTTCCGCCTCCAGTACCCGTTCGGCCTGCTCGCCGCTATTGTGCAGGATAAGTAGCGGAGGAAGCCGTTGCTCCACTCGTTTCATCCGTTGTGCCATGCTCGACAGAAAAAACGGGTCGTCGAGATGGTAAGGGTCTACATAGAGGAAATAGATGGGATCCGTCATGGTGCCCGGTTCAGCTTCTACTCGAACTGACGTGGATCAACCCGGCGTGAAGCGAGAATGACCGCCCAGGTTCTCGGTTGATGGGTCAAGAATAATAAACGAAAAACTCTCGCATAAGATATCCACACACCCTTGATTCCGCCCCGGTCGTTGCTTTCCTTGGGTCCCAGACATGGGCAGTCTTTCGTAACGTGTATCACCAGCCTATCGCTCGGATCAAGAACGACGCATGTGCGAACTCAGTCACCTGCATTGCCACACCTCTTACTCGCTCCTCGACGGGGCGGCCCGCATCAAGACGCTGCTGCACCGCGCCGCCGAGATGAACCTGATGGCCGTCGGCATCACCGACCACGGCAATCTCTTCGGTGTCCCTGAATTTTACACCACCGCCAAGAAAGTCGGCGTGCTGCCCGTCATCGGGTGCGAGTTCTACGTGACGCCCGGCGGCATGCAGGATCGTACCAACCGAACGCGGTATCATCAGGTGCTGTTCGCCAAGAATGAACAGGGCTATCGCAACCTCATCCGGCTCTCCTCTCTCTCCTATACCGACGGCTACTATTATAAGCCTCGCATCGACCATGAGGCACTGCGGTGCTACAGCGAGGGCCTTGTCGCCACAACCTGCTGCCTCCAGGGCGAGGTGCTCCAGACCATCCTCCATAAGGGCGAAGACGCCGCCCGCACGATCTTCGAAGAATACCTCGACATTTTCGGCGACGACTATTACATCGAGCTTCAGGATCACGGCATCGACGAACAAAAGAAATGCAACGCCGTGCTGCTTCGCTGGGCCAGGGAATACGGCGTGAAGGTCGTCGCTACGAACGACGTGCATTACGTCGAGCAGAAAGATGCGGCGGCGCAGGACGTGCTCCTGTGCCTGCAAACCGGCAAGGACCTCCTCGATCCGAACCGGATGCGCTTCGAAAATGATCAGTTCTACCTCAAGAGCGCCGAGGAAATGAAAGCCGCGCTCGCTGCCTGGGACCCGGATGTCGTCCAGGCATCGCTCGTCACCTCCTGCGAGATCGCCGACAAGTGCCAGTTCGATTTGTCGATGGGCACGCTGTTGATGCCGCACTACCCCATACCGGCCCATTTCAACAACAACATGGATGCCTATCTCCGGCACCTCGTCTTTGAGCGTGCACGCAGCCGGTATCCGGAGATGGAGCAGGATGTAGTGGATCGGCTCAATCACGAACTCGGCATCATTCAGAAGATGGGGTATGCGGGGTACTTCCTCATCGTCCAGGATCTCACGACGGCGGCCCGCGAACTGGGTGTCAGTGTCGGGCCGGGTCGTGGTTCGGCGGCAGGCAGCGCCGCGGCCTACTGCCTGGGAATCACCAATATCGACCCCCTTGAGTATGACCTGCTCTTCGAGCGCTTTCTCAACCCCGAGCGCATCTCGATGCCGGATATCGACATCGACTTCGACGACCGGGGACGCAGCCTCGTGATCGACTACGTCGTCCAGAAATATGGGCGGGAGAACGTCTGCCAGATCATCACCTTCGGAACCATGGGCGCGCGCTCGGCGATCCGCGACGTAGCGCGGGTGCTCGGCATCCCGCTGCCCGATGCCGACCGCATCGCCAAAATGATCCCCGAAGGGCCGAAAGTGGACCTGGCCAGAGCCCTCACCGAAGTCCCCGACTTCCGCGCGCTGAAGACCGATCCCAACGCCCAGATCCGCAAGCTGCTTCACTACGCCGAAGTACTCGAAGGCTCGGCACGGCATACGGGCGTGCATGCGGCCGGCGTCATCATCGCGCCCGGCAAGGTAAGCGACTACATCCCCGTAGCTGTGGCCAAAAGCAAGGGCGATGAGGTCGTAACCACGCAGTATGATGGGAAGTGGGTCGAGTCGTTCGGCTTGCTCAAGATGGACTTTCTGGGCCTGGCTACGCTCACCGTCCTCAAAGACACACTCCAACTCATCAGGGAAAACCACGGTGTCGACATCAATCTCGACGACATCCCCCTCAACGATCCCAAGACGTACGAGCTTTTCCAGCGTGGCGAGACGGTCGCCATCTTCCAGTTTGAATCGGAAGGGATGCGGGAGTGGTTGCGGAAGCTCAAACCGACAAGCCTCGACGACCTGATCGCGATGAACGCCCTGTACCGGCCCGGCCCGATGGACCTGATCCCCAACTACATCGACCGGAAACACGGGCGCGAGGAGGTCCGATTCCCTCATCCGATGCTGGAGCCGGTGCTGAAGACGACCTACGGCATCCCCGTCTACCAGGAGCAGGTGATGCAGATGGCGCAGGTGATGGGCGGCTATACGCTGGGCGGCGCCGACCTCTTGCGCCGGGCCATGGGCAAGAAGAAGCAGGCGGAGATGGACAAGCAACGCGTCATCTTCGTCCAGGGAGCCAAAGAAAAAGGCGTAGACGGCAAAACCGCCGACGAGGTCTTCGACATGATGGCCAAGTTCGCGGGCTACGGATTTAACAAGTCACACAGTGCCGCTTACTCGCTCGTCGCCTATCAGACCGCCTATTTGAAAGCCAACTATCCTGCCGAATTTATGGCGGCGGCGATGACGAACGAAATGGGCGACACGAAAAAACTGGCGGTGGTTCTTGATGAAGCGAGGAAGATGCACCTCGAGATGCTGCCTCCTTCAATCAATCACAGCCAGGCTTACTTCACAGTCGAAGACAGACGGATCCGCTTCGGCCTCGGTGCGATCAAGGGGGTCGGGTTGGGCGCGATTGAGGTCATCGTACAGGCGCGGGAAAAACATGGCCCCTTTCAAACATTGTTCGGCCTGACCAAAGAACTGGACTTGCGGGCCGTAGGCAAGAAAACCCTGGAGAGCCTCGCCTGCGTCGGGGCGCTGGATGATCTGGAGGGCCATCGCGCCCAACTCGTCGAAGTCATAGAGGCGGCGGTGCAATACGGTCAGAAGGTCCAGGCCGACCAGGCCGCCGGCCAAAACTCACTCTTCGGCGGCGGCACCCAGCCCGGCCTCTCCGCCGAGCCGAACCTGCCCATCGTCGATCCGTGGCCGACGTCGCGGTTGCTCAAGGAAGAACGTGCATTGATCGGCGTCTATGTCTCCGGTCATCCGCTCGATGCCTATCGCCCGGAAGCCAGGGCTTTCGGTACGGCTCAACTAGGAGACGCGGAAGCCTTCGACCAGGACCCAGAAGAACCTGGCACCCGGCACCAGAACGGCCGGAACGGGCGCGAGCGGAACGGGTACGGTCGCTCGCAGAAGCCGCTACACAGCTTCTGTGGTATCATCACCGAAGTGCAGCGCCGCACGACAAAGACGGGCAAACCCATCGCTTTCGCCACCATCGAGGATTTCACCGGACAGGGCGAACTCGTGTGCTTTTCCACGGTGCTCGACAAGGTGCAGAACTACCTCCAGGTGGATCAGATCGTGCTGGTGCGTGGCGAGGTGGAAGTACGCGGCGGCAGCGTGAAGATCCTCACACGCGACGTCATCCCGATGTGGAAAGTGCGCGAGCAACTCGTCAAATCCATCATCTTGCGCATTCAGGCGGAACAGATCGAACTCGCCGTCATCGACAAGCTCCGCGAACTCTGCGACGCCAACCGGGGCCATTGCAAACTCTACTTCGACCTGCTCGACCCCGACCTCCCCGAAGGGCA
>JBHHWM010000308.1:0-5323 GCA_046756545.1 Rhodothermales bacterium
AGGTTCCACAGCCGGAGGTTCCACAGCCGGAGGTTCCACAGCCGGAGGTTCCACAGCCGGAGGTTCCACATCGCCCCGTCTCTGCGTCCAGTCGGAAACATCAGGAATCGGAGTGCCATCCGGCATATAGACCGAGCTTCCGTCGAACGAAGGAGGCCCGATATTTTTTCTTTGCTTCTCGATATCCTTCTCGTCGTCGATACCGAGATCCTCCAACAGATATCGTGCAGTCGTCTCCTTCGGCAGCATCTCGTCGTCCATGAGGAGTTCTGTCGATGCATCCTGTTCCTGCACCGGCTCTCCGGAAGACGACCGTCCCACAGGTGGGCGGTCTCTCCCCCCCGGCAACTCGTCGAGCGGTTCATCTCCTTCCGACTCGCTCACCTCTTCCTGCGCCATGGCTTCGAATTCAGCGAGCGGTTTCCACAGCAAGGCGGACGAGGTCTCGTCGTCGGCTTCTCCGGGTTGCTCCGGAGGTGCCGGGGCGTCGGCCGCTTCATCATCACTGGTGAACGGCTCCCAGATCAATTCAAGGAAGTCGGCATCTTCGGAAAGATCGATGATCTCCTCAACCGGGACGACGGCCTCGTCGTCAGGAGACGCCTCCTCTTCGGAGCGTGGCGGGGCGTCGAGGGACGATTCCTGCTCGGGCTCGGTCGTTTCATCCTTCGGATCCTCTTCGCCCACGACTGGGGACCCATCGGCACCGTCTTCTCCGTTGACGAGCGCCCATACCCTCTTCAACTGACGTTTTATCACGTCTTCAGGGGCATAGAACAGCTTGGTCGGCATGCCTATCCCTTCGAGGAAAGGGCGGAGATCGGGATGCGAGGGATCGTGGCTTGCCAGCAGCAGGCTGTGCTTCCGGGCCAGCGGATCGATCTTGAGTTTGAGCGGAAGCAGGTTGAACGTAAACAGACTTTCTTGCTGCGGCGGAGCCAGCAGATCGAGAACAGTCTGGATAAACTCGGAGGAGGGTTCTTCACTGACGGGTATGGCCGGAAAACCTTGCAGATTAGCGGCCTGTTCAAAGACAGCGGCTCGATCAACGTCCGGCAGATCCGCCACAAGCCGCCACAGGGCAATGGGCTGCTCCGCCTGCTTCCCGAGGGCGTGTAAGGCCTGCGGAAGCGTCAATTTGCTCTGTTGCAACAGTTCCGACACCACCACGTCCTTGACCAGGCGTTGCATGCCTACAGACGGAACCTCGTCTGTGCTTTCCTCTACATCGGTCGTATCGTCAACGCCTTCGGAGGATGGTGCAGAACCGGCAGGTTGCAACTCGGGCGAGAGAATTTCATCTACGGCATGATGGAGGGCATCGTCTGAATCTGCTCCCTCTTCAGAAGCCGGGTCAGAGGCAGGATGTTGGGGAGCGGCACCCTGGTCGGATACCTGTAACTGATCGGCTGCTTCCCTTGCCGCCACGGCCTGACGGAGGGCGGCTAGATCAATCTTGTCCTCATCCTGGTTGTCGTCGTGCAGATCTCCGAGTAACTCATAAACAGGATCTTTGGCCTCCTCGCCCTTTTGCTGAGAGGAAAGACCGGAGGCCATACCATTTGTAGAAGCGGGAGTCCGGCCTTTTTGAGTAGTCCCTTCTTCCTCAGGCCTCTCATCCCGTTTCCTGCGTTTCCTGTACTCGTCGGAGAGCCCGTTCGTGCCCATTACTTTTATGTAAAATGTGGGTTGTCAGAAGTTCGGTGCTTTCTTCATCCCGCTACATGTTCATCATGTCGGTAGCGCTCGGCTGAATCAGCGCAATCTCAGACGAGATGATCGTCAGGAAACAGATCGCAATGGTAATGAAGACGGCCACAGCGGTTTGAATGCCTTCGACAGCACTCTTGAGCTTCAGCTCTGTCTCCTTTTCGTAGTAGTCGGCCATCTGTAGCGCACTTTGCCGCACGTTCCCCGTCTCAGAGCCACTACGAAAACGAGCCAGTGCCATCTGGGTAAAGACCCCGCTGGCATCCATGGCTCGTACCAGTTCGGATCCTTGCGCCACCATCATGGGCACCGTGATCGTCTTGATGCGGTGCTCCATATAGGCATTTCCGCATGCCTCGGCGGCGATCTTGATGACACTGATGTTATCGCCCGCTCCGGAATACAGAATGGCAAAGACGCGACAGAAGATCTCGATGTTGAGTTTGTGCAACAACCCGCCAATGACAGGAATCCGAATGATGTGTCTGTGAATGAAGAAGCGTCCCCGATCCGACTTGGCAAAGACCGTAAGAATCACCCCAATCACTATCAGGACCAGCATAACCCATCCATAGTTCGCATCGAGCCAGTCGGCAAAGTTGAGGGTTTTCTGCGTCATCGACGGCAACTCGACGTTCATGCCCTCGAACAGGCGCGCCGTCTCGGGGAAAATGTACCAGATATACCAGATGAACGCTGCGATCAACACGAGGATGGTGATCGTCGGCGTGATCATGGCACTGCGGACGCTCTTCTTGAACTCGTTCTTGCGCTCCAGGAACCGGGCCGTCGATTCGTAGATCTCGGCCATGTTACCCGAACGCGAGGCAATGCCCAGCATATAGGCGGTAAACTTGCCTAGCATGTGCTGGTGCTTAAGAAAAGCCTGCTGTGCATCCATCCCGCCCTTCAGGTCGGCGTTGAGATCTCGAATGACCTGGCGAAGGCTCTTCGACGAGACATCGTTGACCAGCAGGTTGAGTACTTCGTCGAAGGGCAGTTTGTCTTTCAGCAGGTTGGCCGCCAAGCGCACGAACATAATCATGTCGCCGCGTGGAGGCTTCGACTGAAGATTGAGCAGCTTCTTGTTGACCGAGATGACCTCGAGCCCCATCTTGCGGAGTGCTCCCGCAAGTTCATCGGAGGAGAATGCTTTCTGTTCGCCTTTTACGATTTGCCCGTTGGGATGGCGAACTTTGTAGAGAAACATCCGCCGCTCCTGCAGCCCCTGCTGCCGAAACCCGTGTTTCTCTGATAGGTTATCAATTTTTTTTGTAGCCGCCCGGCGATTGGACGCAAAGACCGTCCCTTGTACCGGTTGGCCACTCCGACCAACGCCGTTGAACCTGAATTCTTTTACTGCCATGGTTGTCTTTATGCTAGGCCCCGTTGAAACCGTGGCGGTGAGTATGTCGAAGAAGGGTACCGCCGCTCATGTGTGTAGAGCTCGCGGTTTTCTTCCGCCGCCCCTCCAATAAAGGAAGGACGCTGTATTTTCGAAGTACCGGCCTCTTTTCCCGGTTAAGGTATAGGTGTACTGGGTAAGGTGATGTCTCCGTCGTAGGAGATAGTGGTCGCGACGATCTCCTCGCCCACCACCGTAGTGCGTACTCCGAGGTTAGGATACTGATTGCTGACGGCCACGACGTCCAGCTCATTGTCCGTCGCCCGTGTGATCTGGACCGTTCCGGGTAAGCGCTCCTCTGCCATCAGGAGTTTGTTCATCCCATCCGTATCCAGATCGGCATAACTTCCGCCCCCGCCCAGGAAGGGCGTCCCCTTGATCCGCCAGGCAATGGCCTCCGACGCCACGGTGACCGTGTGACTGACAAGCAAGTCAATGTGTCGTTGTTGGACGGATCGGCCCACCAAGTCGATGCCAATATAGACCGCTATACTGACGATGACTATCGTGAGAACCAGTATCAGTATTTGCTGTTGACCCAATGTTCCACAGTGTTTTTGGCCGGTAAGATGCTCCTGATCGGCAGAGGTTGTTTCCGTACATACACCAGAGGCAACATCTCTTCAGCCGGCTGCTCCTCTTGCAGCCTCCCCCGCGTACCCCGCGACTCCTGGGAGTTAACTTTCGAAATCAGATACGGCGGCATCCACGCACAGCATGGATGCCGCCGAACCTGAGGTCCTAAAGGGAACGAGCCTTGTTCCGTGCCCGCGCCCCAGTGGGCTTAGTTGCCATAGAAGACACCGGTACCGATGTCATCCGAGGTGGTACCCGCAATGGCAACGCAGATCTCGTTATTCGTGTCTGTGTTGGTCGCGTTCACGTGAATCAACGCGCTATTGCCCGACGGAATGGTGATCGCAGGGCAGTTCGTGCTTGCGCTGGCTGCAAGCGTGAAGTCCCCATTCACGTTCGAATAGGTGCTGCTGCTGTTCGGATAGCCGATGGCGTCAAACGTCACGTCGGCAATCGTCTGCGTAGCGAGCATACCGCCGAACTGACCCGGCTTGAGCGCCCAGGCCTGAATGTCGGAAGCGACACGCAGCGCGTCGGTCACGAGTGCGTCCGCATTCGACTTCGTGCGGTTCTCACTGAAAGCATTGATACCGACCACGACGGCCAGGCCGACGATCACGATACCCAAAACAAGAAGAAGAAGTTGTTGCTGACCCATGGTAGAGCCTCCCTAGTTGGTGTGTGGTATGGATTGATGGTTTGGTTGTAGCGTTCGTGCTACTATGAGAGCACAAGCTCTATTACCTGATAGCTTAGACGTATCACCTCTTGACCTTTATTAAAGAGCCCGTCAGTGCACGGCTGAGCCAGGATTTCCGTAAGGACACTTTCGAAAAGAACAACTATGTCGCTGCCCCCTCGGGGCCTTGCACAGACGGGTCTGTCTGAGCCTCTCTTCAATTTCGACACATCGGCAGAGGACTTAAGCGGTATTTTTTACCGCTGTAGAGATATCCGGAGGTATCTCGTAGCAAAGTGCCTTCTGCCTTTGTGCTGGACTATATCATGCATTATGCCACAAAGGAAAAAGCCTGATGGAGATCGATCTAAACAGCCCGTATTTTTGCTGTTTTTCGACGATAAATCTGCTAATATGAGCTTCTTTCGGTGATTTGCCCCGAAAACCGACATCCTGGAACACAGCCTGCTCGCACGCCTGGAACAATAAACCGGAGATTACCTTTGGTAACAATTACTCTACATGAGAGGTAGTATTTGCCTGCCGAACGTCTCGAACAAACGATCCCTTTCCTCCGTAGACCAGGCGAGCTTCCGCGCTCGATGTAAGAATTTCACCTTTCCTCCATGATCAAAGGCTCTCCGATGGTGGATTCTTCTCGCTGAAGCAAGTCTACGAAGCAGGAACCCAACTTTTGCCTGGGGTATTAGCACTGGCAAACGCTTCCTCCTCATTAAACCACGAATACACATCATGAAATACCAGGACAAAGCCAAGGCCCGTTTTCAGGAGATAAAAGTCAAAGGCAGCCATCTCGTCGAAAAAGTGCGCGAGATCATTGAAGAAGGCAACGCACGCCGCGTCATCATTCAAAAGGATGAGCGCATCCTGCTCGAGTTTCCGCTTTCCGTCGGTGTCGGCGGCGCTACCGCCGCGCTCCTGCTCGCCCCCAC
>JBHHWM010000309.1:0-5319 GCA_046756545.1 Rhodothermales bacterium
GCCAGGGCCGCCGAGCGTTCCAGTTCCTCGCGTAGATAATGGGACGTGTAGGTGTTCTGAGCAGCCAGTTCCTCCGGGGTGCCGGCAAAGAGGATGTGCCCGCCGGCGTCGCCGCCGTCGGGGCCGAGGTCGATGATGTGATCGGCCACCTTGACCACGTCCATGTTGTGCTCGATCACCAGGACGGTGTTGCCCTTTTGCACGAGCGCCCGCAGCACGGCCAGGAGGTGACGGATGTCTTCGAAGTGCAGGCCGGTCGTCGGTTCGTCGAGGATGTAGAGCGTGTCGCCGGTGCCGGGGCGCGAGAGTTCTTTGGAGAGCTTCACGCGTTGTGCCTCGCCGCCCGAGATCGTCGTCGACTGCTGCCCGAGCCGGATGTAGCCCAGGCCCACCGAGTCGAGCGTGCGCAGCTTGCGCTCGATGCGCGGCACCTTCTCAAAGAAGGTCAGGGCTTCCGAAACGGTCATGTCCAGCACGTCGGCGATGTTCTTGCCCTTGTAGGTCACTTCCAGCGTCTCGGCGTTGTAGCGACGGCCTTTGCACGTTTCGCACTCGACGTAGACGTTAGGCAGGAAGTTCATTTCCAGCTTGACGATGCCCGCGCCCTTGCACGTCTCGCATCGTCCTCCCTTCACGTTGAATGAGAAGCGCCCCTTCTTGTAGCCTCGTATCTTCGACTCGGGCAGTTGCGCGAAGAGGTCGCGGATGTGGGTGAAGAGGCCGGTGTAGGTGGCCGGGTTCGAACGCGGCGTCCGTCCGATGGGGCTCTGGTCGATGTCGATGACCTTGTCGATGTGTTCCAGCCCCTCGATCTCGGCATAGGGCAGCGCCACGATGTTCGCGTTGTGGAAATGCCTGGCGAGGATCGGATAGAGCGTCTGATTGACCAGGCTCGACTTGCCCGAGCCCGACACGCCCGTCACGCAGATGAACGTGCCGAGCGGGAGTTCGAGGGGGTCGCCCTTGAGGTTGTGGCCGCGTGCCTCCTTCAGAACGAGCTTTTTGCCGTTGGGCGCCCGTCGCTCCTTCGGGACGTGGATCTGCCGCTCGCCGTAGAGGTAGGCGGCGGTCAGGCTCGCATACCCGTTGATGCGCGTCGGCAGTTTCTCCGGCCCGGCCGCTCCGATGACGTGGCCGCCGTGCTCGCCCGCTCCCGGTCCGAGATCCACGACAAAATCGGCCGATTCGATCATCTCGCGGTCGTGCTCGACGACGAGGATCGAGTTGCCTAGGTCGCGTAACTGTCGCAGCGATTCGATGAGCTGGTGGTTGTCGCGGGGGTGCAGGCCGATGGACGGTTCGTCGAGCACGTAGAGCACGCCGGTAAGCTGGGTCCCGATCTGCGTGGCCAGGCGGATGCGCTGGCTTTCGCCGCCCGAGAGCGTGCGCGCCGTGCGATCCAGGTTCAGATAATTAACGCCCACATCAATCATAAACTGGAGCCGTTCCGTGATTTCCTTGACGATGGGCTTCGCAATGATCCACGTCCGTTCGTCGAAATCCACCTCGCCGAAAAAGCGCTGGAGCGAGACGAGGTCCATCTGCACCAGTTCGGCGATGGTTTTTCCGTGGATCTTGTAGGACAGGCTCTCGGGCTTGAGCCGCCCGCCGCTGCACTCACGGCAGGGCAGCGGGCGCATAAACGCCTCGGCCCACCGGCGCTGCTTGGGCGAGGTGGTGTTGTCGAAGGTGTGCGTAATGTGCTGGTAGATGCCGCTGTAGCGGTGCTTGTAGGTGACCTCCCGGTCCTTGTAGCGATAGATGATGTCGAATTGCTCGTCGCCGGATCCTTCGAGCAGGATGCGGCGCTGCTCGTCGGTCAGCTCGCCGAGCGGCGTGTCGAAGTCGAACGCGTAGCGCCGGGCAATGGCGCGGATCTGGCTGAAGATCCAGATGTCGCGGGGTTTGCCCAGGGGTTCGAGTCCTCCTTCGTTGATCGACTTTGCCGGATCGGGCACTACGAGGGCCGGGTCGATCTCGCGCTTGGTGCCGAGGCCGTTGCACGCCGGGCACGCGCCGTAGGGGGAGTTGAACGAGAAGGTATTGGGGGAGGGTTCGTCGTAGGACAGGCCGTCCTCCGGGCAGAAGAGGTGGCGGCTGAAAAAGTGATCCTCGTCCTCGACGACGGAGGCGATGAGGGTGCCGCTGCCCATCCCCAGGGCTTGCTCGACGGACTGGCTAACCCGGGGGCGGATGCCGTCTTTGATCACGAGCCGGTCGACCACCACCTCGATGTCGTGCACCTTGTAGCGATCCAGCTTCATCCCCTTCTCGATCATGCGCACCTCGCCGTCCACGCGGACGCGCTCGAAGCCCTGCCGGGCAATCTGCTCGAACAACTCGCGATAGTGTCCTTTGCGGCCTTTCACCACCGGGGCCAGCAGCATCACGCGGGTGCCTTCGGGGAAAGCGAGGATGCCGTCGATGATCTCGTCGTCCGACTGCTTGCGCATCGGCTTGCCGGAGAGGTATGAATAGGCGGTGGCCGCCCGCGCATAGAGCAGCCGCAGGAAGTCGTAAATCTCCGTGACGGTGCCGACGGTCGAGCGCGGGTTGCGGCTGACGGTCTTTTGCTCGATGGCGATGACGGGCGAGAGGCCGTCGATGAAGTCGACGTCGGGCCGCTCCATCATGCCGAGAAACTGGCGGGCGTAGGCGCTGAGGCTTTCCATGTAGCGCCGTTGTCCTTCGGCATAAATCGTGTCGAAGGCGAGGCTGGACTTGCCAGAGCCGGAAAGACCGGTGATGACGACGAGCTGTTCGCGGGGAATGTCGAGATCGATATCCTTGAGATTATGTTCGCGCGCGCCGCGAATAACGATCCGCTCGTCCATGCTTTTCTTTGGGAAAAAGAGCTACTTCCAGCACCCTCCCCGGCGTTTCGGCGATGGGGCAGGGATAAAAAACCTGCAACCCGAAAACGCCTCCTTTGTTTTGGGGAATCGGGCAAAAAAATGTGCGACTACCCCGATACGTTAGCACAGGCCGGTGACAACCCTGTGGCATTGAACGCTCCGGCACGTAAGAAAGCAAAAAGCTCCAGCCCAACCGGCCTGGAGCTTTCGCAAGCGATAGCTTTAGCAAACGCGATTATTCTTCGGCGTCGGCCTGGGGGTCGCGGAAGTAGATCTCGCTGTTGAACATCTCGTCAATCGCCATTTCGGTCGGTTCGGGCTTCAACTCGTGCTCGATAGAGATGCGCGCCTGCTCTTCCTGGAAGCGGGGATCTTCCAACTCCGGTTCGAAGCTGTCGAAGTAGGCCAGTTTGTTGTCCAGGTCGGATTTGACCTTGGAGGAAATCTGACGCGACCGCTTCGAGAGGATAGCGACGGTTTCAAAGAGGTTGCCCGTCTGCTCAACGAGGGCATCTACATCAATCGTCTTGATAGCCATGAACGTGTTTGCTTGATTCTTTTTATGGTCGCTTACCCTCGTAGCTTGCTGCGAGGTAGGCATTCTGTTCAAAATAAGGGTTTTGAAACACCGGCAGGACTCCACGCCTGGACCGGCACAATGTTCCCGCCGGGCTATGCCTGTAGGATCATCTCCATGACGCCGACGCGAATCATCGCCACTGCGATGGCAGCCAGAAACAGGCTGGCGACCTTGGCAATCGCCTTCGAGGTATTCGCGCCGAGCTTCCGGAGGAGCGCCGGTCCATAAAAGAAGGCCACCGTCACCAGCATCAGGTTGACCACCATCGACACGAGCGTGGGCAGGTAGCCGTAGCTTTGCTGCAACACGATGATGGTCGTGATCACCACCGGCCCCATGATGAGCGGAATCCCCAATGGGACGATGCCGATACCGGTATCCGTCTGATCTTCGCTCGTTGAAGGATTCCGGCGTTTGTAGTCGCCGAAGATCAGGTCGGAGATGCTCAGCACCAGCAGGATGAGGCCGCCGCCTACTCGCAGGTCGTTGACCGTGATCCCCAGCGTCTTGAAAATAAATTGGCCTGCAAAGAGCACAAGCGTGGCGATCACAAAGGCCGTCGTCACCGCCTGCATCAGCACCCGCCGCCGCGTGGGTTCCGAGGTTCCTTCGGTCAGCCCGACGTAGAGGGGCAGGATGCCCAGCAAATTCATCGCCACGAAGAGCGGCAGGAAGGCTTCGAGATAGACGTTCACCGAAACAGCGTACCGGTTAAGGGGTTCAGCAGGGCAGCCCATACGGCCAAGCCAACCAGCAAGTCACACCGTTCATCCTTGCCGCCTGATGCCCTACGTTGTAAAAAGCTCCCTTCTTCGCTTATCGATCCTGTTTAGTTCCCTGCTGCCAGTGGTCGCGTTGATCGGGTGCGGCCCTGCCCCGGAGGACCAGACGGAGGTGACCATTGCGGAGGCCTTCGCCTTCGAATCCCTGGGATGGGGCCAGCGTGCCACCCTCGACACGACGGAAATCGCCATCCGCGACACCGAGACCTGGGGTACCTATCAGGCGGCACTGCGCCCTCTGATGCCCTTCGAGGAGGTGGATTTTATGCAGGAGATGGTGCTGCTGGCGGCGGTGCCGGTTCCTTCCGGCGGCTACAGCGTCCGGTTCGAACTCGTCGAAAAAGCCAACGACACGCTGACCGTCCACTACGTGCTCTCCGAACCGGCCTATGATTGCCTGACGACCGTGGGCGACGCGGTGGTGTTCCAGGCCGTGCGGCTGGCCCAAACCGACGGAGCTATCCGCTTCGAGCGTTCCTATGAATCTTACCGGTGTACGGAACGCAAACCGTTCTGATAAGGACAAAGAAACAGGGGCAGGCGTGCAGCTCGCCCCTGCAATGCTCATGGAGAGCTGTCGTAAAAGCGGTCAGGCGGTTACCTCCATGTCGGCCAGCACGGGATTTTCGACGCGCACGTCGCTCTCCACGAGCCCGTCGAACAGGCGAATGATGCGCCGCGCATGCCGCGCGACTTCTTCTTCGTGCGTGACCACCAGCACAGTGTTGCCGTGCCGGTAGAGCGTTTCGAACAACACCATGATTTCTTCACCCGTGCGCGAGTCGAGGTTGCCGGTGGGTTCGTCGGCCAGGAGCAACGCGGGGTTATTGACGAGCGCTCGGGCCACCGCTACACGCTGTCGCTGCCCGCCGGAAAGCTCATTCGGCTTGTGATCCATGCGATCCCCCAGCCCGACGCTCTCCAGCGCATGTTCCGCCATGTCTCGCCGTTTACTTTTTCGCTGTCCGGAATAGATCAGCGGTAACTCTACGTTTTGCAAACAATTGACACGCGGCAGCAGGTTGAAGGTCTGAAAAATGAACCCGATTTCCTTGTTACGGATGGCGGCCAGTTCGTCGTCGCTCATCTCGCTCACATTCTC
>JBHHWM010000310.1:0-5300 GCA_046756545.1 Rhodothermales bacterium
CCGAAGAACGCATCCGGAAGCTCAATGAAGAACTCGAGCACCGGGTCATCGAACGAACCGCCGAACTGGAATCGACCAACCAGGCATTGCAGCACGCCAAGCAAGCGGCCGAAATTGCCAACCGGGCCAAGAGCGAGTTTCTGGCCAACATGAGCCACGAACTCCGCACCCCACTCAACGCCATCATGGGCTTTGCCCAGTTCATGGCCCGCGACCATACCCTGACGGCCTCCCAGCGAGAAAACCTGGGCATCATCACCCGGAGCGGAGAGCACCTGCTCGACCTGATCAACGACGTGCTCGAAATGAGCAAGATCGAAGCCGGACGCACGACGCTGGACCTCTCCAGCTTCGACCTGCACGAGATGCTCGACACGCTGGAAGAATTGTTCCAGATTCGGGCAGAGAACAAAGGATTGTCGCTGCTTTTCCTGCGCACCGAAGATGTGCCCCGGTTCGTGCGCGCCGATGCCCGTAAGCTCCGCCAGGTACTCATCAATCTGCTCTCGAACGCCATCAAGTTTACGGACGAAGGAAACATCACTCTGCGCCTGTACTCGGAATCCGGAGAAACCTCGGAGTCTTCCTCCACCCTTCGCCTGTTTTTCGAAGTGTCGGACAGCGGAGCCGGCATCGCGCCCAAAGAGATCGATCTACTGTTCGATGCCTTTACTCAGACGGAATCGGGTCGCCAGGTCCAGGGCGGCACCGGGCTGGGCCTGTCCATCAGCCAGGAGTTCGTACACATGATGTACGGCACGTTGACGGTGCAGAGTCAGGTCGGCGTAGGCAGCACCTTCCGGTTCGACATCGAGGTACAGGCGGCCGACCCCGATACGGTCGAAGTGAAAACGGCACGACGGCGCGTCGTAAAACTGGCCCCGGATCAGCCCGCCTACCGCATCCTCGTGGCCGAAGACGACGCCCCCAGCCGCAACCTCCTCGTCCAACTCCTACAATCCGTCGGCTTCGACGTACGCCACGCCGACGACGGACAGCAAACCCTGGAGGTGTGGGAGCAATGGAACCCCCACCTCATCTGGATGGACATGCGCATGCCCGTGATGAACGGCTACGAGGCTACCGAGCGCATCAAGGCCACCGTGAAGGGGCAGGCCACAGTCATCATCGCGCTGACGGCGAGTGCCTTCGAGGAGGACCGCACGTTGATGCTTTCGGTGGGGTGCGACGACTTTGTTCGCAAGCCCTACCGTGAAGCCGACCTCTTCGAGATTATGGCCAAATACCTCGGCGCACGATACGAGTATGATGAAGACCTCGCTGATGAGCCGGTTCAGAAGAATGGACGAGAAAACGTATTAACCCTGGAGACGCTCCGAGGCCTGCCTGCGGCATGGACGGCCTCGCTTCACCAGGCCGCGTTGAAAGCCGACGCCGACGATGTGCGCGCACTCCTTCGAGACATCGCTGAAGAGCACCCGGCTCTGGCGCATACGCTAAAAAAACTGGTTCACGATTTCAAATTCGACACGATCATCGCGGCGGCCTCGCGCGCACAGGAGGACGATACAGTACAATGAATGTGGAGAACTTCCCTATGAAATACCGAATGATCCAACGATTTGGTTGGGCACGCATCGACGCTGCGCCCTGCCGGCTCGTGCTGTTGGTCCTCGCGTTTCTGGTGGTAGGGTGTCCTCTCGTCGCGCAGGCGCAACCGAAGACGCTGTCTTCGCTGGATCCCGAGAAATCATTGCAGCAGTATGTTCACGATGTCTGGCAAATAGAAGACGGCCTCCCTTCAAACACCGTGTACACCATCACGCAGACCAGCGACGGCTACCTCTGGTGCGGCACCGACGCCGGCCTGGCTCGCTTCGACGGCATCCGTTTTACCGTGTTCGATGCATCCAACACAGAGGTCATGCCAAACAGCCGGATCTCCGAACTCTACGAGGATCAAAGCGGCTACCTCTGGATCGGCACACTCGGCGGAGGCCTCCTTCGCTACAAAAACGGGCTCTTTACCCTCTTCAATCAAACCAACGGCCTGGCCGGTAGCACCGTTCATGCCCTGGCGGGCGATGCGGAAGGAACCCTCTGGATCGGCACCGAGGAAGGTCTCATCCGGCTCCAAGACGAGCAATTCACCGTGTTCACTTCGGAAGACGGCCTCTCGGATAATCTGGTGATGTCCCTTTTCTCGGACGGGGAAGGCCGTTTGTGGATCAGCACGCGTGACGGCATCGATACGTTTGAGCACGGAACCATGAGCGCGTACTCCGCCGCCCTCGACCTACCCGTCATCTCACCGCGCTCCATACTCGTAGATCGAGAAGGCACGCTCTGGTTCGCCGGGTATGAGATGGGATTGAACCGGATAAAAGACGGCACCCTGGCTTCATTCACCACGGCTGACGGATTGGTCACACCGAATATCGAGACCCTCTTCGAAGACCGGGCAGGCACCCTCTGGATCGGGGTGTATGGCGGTGGAATCAACCGGTTGACGAACGGGCACTTTTCCTCTTTTACGACCGAGGACGGCCTCTCTAACAGCCGGATCTTGACTATCTACGAAGACCGAGAAGGCTCCCTCTGGATCGGCACCGAAGGCGGCGGCATCAATCGATTCAAAGAATCGAGATTCACGACCTACACCACGGACGACGGGTTGGCGCGAAACACGATCCTCGCGCTCTTCGAAGACCGGGAAGGCATCCTCCGGATCGGCAGTTATGGCGGCGGCGTCGATGTGATGAGCGGAGAGGCGTTCTTTCCCAACCCGTCCAATGAAAAGTTGCCCAGCAAATTAGTCCTGTCGCTTTTTGAAGACCGGGACGGCTTTCTCTGGATCGCGGCGGTGGGCGGCGGAGCAAGCCGGGTGAAGGGGAATGCCTTTACCTCGTTCACTACCGAGGACGGCCTGGTCAACAACAACGTCCTCGCATTCGCGCAAGACCTGGAAGGTTCTTTGTGGATCGGCACCAGTAACGGGTTGAGCCGGTACAAGAACGGTGTGTTTACAAGCTTTACGAAGGAAGACGGCCTCTCGCATGACCACATCACCACGCTCCTCGTAGACGCCCTGGGAACGCTCTGGATCGGGACCCGCGGGGGGGGGCTCAACCAATTCGACGACGGCACGTTCACGTCCTTCTCTACGGAAGACGGCCTCTCACATCACCAAGTGACGGCGCTCTACAGCGACAACGACACGGGGGCGCTCTGGATCGGAACCTGGGGCGGCGGCCTGAACCGCCTAAAAGACGGAACCATCACCGTCTACAATACCCGGTCCGGGTTGCACAGCGATATCATCAACTTCATCATCGACGACGAACTGGGGCACTACTGGATGGGGACGAATCAGGGCCTCTTCCTCGTCGCCGTCGATGAGCTTGAACAATTTGCCGCAGGCCACATCGATACCATCACATCCAAAGCGTTCGACGCTGCCGACGGACTCCATTCGGTCAAAACGAACCATAGCGCCGTTCGCACGCAGGACGGTAAAATCTGGGTTTCTACGAGCCAGGGCCTCGTCATGGCGGCTCCCCGTGAGATGCGCGTCAACCACCTTCCACCGCCCGTGGTGATCGAAGAGATCGTGGGAGATCAGACCCCTCTGAATGTCTATGAACCCGCCCGCCTTCCTCCCGGATCGGGTAACATCGAGTTCCACTATGCGGGGTTAAGCTACCTCGCTCCTGAGAACCTTCGTTTCAAGTATCGCCTGGAGGGGTATGACGAAGACTGGGTGGATGCAGGCACACGAAGATCGGCCTTCTACACAAACCTCCCTCCCGATTCTTATGAGTTCCGTGTGACGGCTCAGAACGAAGACGGTTTCTGGAGTGATACGGAGGCGGTCTTTGCCTTCACCCTGGCCCCCCATTTCTACCAGGCCTGGTGGTTCCATTTCCTCGGGGTGTTGCTGCTCGGGTTCGCCTTATATGCGGGATACGAAATCCGAACCCGTACCATGAGGGCTCGGAACCGTGCGCTCCAGAACGAGATCGACGAACGCGAACGGGCGGAACGAGCGCTGCGAGAAAGTGAAGAGCGTTTCCACCTGGCCGTGGAGGGATCGAACGACGGGCTCTGGGACTGGCCCGATGTCCACCTCGACGACATGTGGTGGTCGGCCCGCTTTTTCGAACTCCTCAAGTACAAGGTCGGTGAACTCGACGCCGGGTTCTCTCATTTTAAAAACCTACTCCATCCCGACGATAGAGAGCAGGCCGTCAAGGCTTTGCGGGTGCATCTGGCCAACGAAGCACCGTTCGATATCGGTGTACGATTGCGTACCAGAAACGGCGTTTTTCGCTGGTTCCGCGCGCGGGGTCAGGCCCTATGGGACGAATCCGGGACTCCCTACCGGATGGCCGGATCCATCCGTGACGTCACCGACCGCACGCGCGCCGAAGCCGAGGTCCGGAAACTCAACGCCGAGTTGGAGCAACGTGTCGCCGAACGCACAGCCCAGCTCGAACGAGCCAACAAGGCCAAAAGCGTCTTCCTGGCCAACATGAGCCATGAACTCCGCACTCCCCTCAACGCCATTCTCGGGTATGCGCAATTCATGAACCGGGATGCAGCCGTCACCCCGACCCAGAAAGAATACCTCGGCATCATCAACCGAAGCGGAGAGCACCTGCTCGACCTGATCAACGACGTGCTCGAAATGAGCAAGATCGAGGCCGGACGCTCCACGCTGGACCTCTCCAGCTTCGACCTGCACGAGATGCTCACTACCCTGGAGGAGATGTTTCGCATCCGGGCGAACAGCAAAGGACTGGAGGTCACGTTCGAGCGCAGACCGGAAGTGCCCCAATACATCCTCACCGATGCGCGCAAGCTCCGCCAGGTACTCATCAACCTGGTAGGGAACGCGATCAAGTTTACCGAGGAAGGGGGCGTCATGGTGCATATCTCCTACGCGCCGATGCCGCAAAACGACGGCTACACTACCGAAAACGCCGGTTCTCTCCGTTTTGAAATAGAAGATACCGGCCCCGGCATTGCCCCGGAAGAAAAAGCCCGGCTCTTCGATGCCTTTGCTCAAACTGAAAGCAGCAATGATACTCAGGGCGGCACCGGGCTGGGGCTGACTATCAGCCAACGCCTGGCACACCTGATGGGCGGCTCGATCAGTGTCAGCAGCCGGGTAGGCCAGGGCAGCACGTTCACGTTTATTATCCCACTACGAGATGCCGCACCAACGGACACGGCACGCAGGAAAACCCACCGCCGGGTAACAGGACTCGCTCCCGGTCAACCTGCCTACCGCATCCTCGTGGCCGAAGACGACGCCCCCAGCCGCAACCTCCTCGTCC
>JBHHWM010000311.1:0-5294 GCA_046756545.1 Rhodothermales bacterium
AGCAGCACGTCGCGGCCGCCGAGGTCGCGGAAGTATTCGGCCACCGTCAGGCCGGAGAGGCCCACGCGGGCGCGGGCACCGGGCGGCTCGTTCATTTGGCCGAAGACCAGGCTGATGTTGCTCTCCTTGAGCTTGTCCATGTCCACTTTCGAGAGATCCCAGCCGCCTTCTTCCATCGATTTTTGGAACGCCTCGCCATACTCCATCACGCCGCTTTCGATCATCTCGCGGAGCAGGTCGTTGCCTTCACGGGTACGCTCGCCCACCCCGGCAAAGACCGACAGCCCTTCGTGGGCCTTGGCGATGTTGTTGATCAACTCCATGATGAGCACGGTCTTGCCGACTCCGGCTCCGCCGAAGAGCCCCACCTTCCCGCCTCGGGCATAAGGTTCGAGAAGATCGACCACCTTGATGCCGGTTTCGAGCATCTCGACGCTGGTCGAAAGTTCATCGAAGGGAGGCGGTTCCTGGTGGATGGCCCGGCGTCCTTCGGCCTTCGGCTGCGGGAGCCCGTCGATGGCTTTACCCACGACGTTGAACAGACGCCCCCGGATTTCCGGACCGATGGGCATGGAAATGGGCTGCCGGGTGTTGACCACCTCGGTGCCGCGCGTCAAACCGTCGGTCGAGTCCATCGCCACGGTGCGGACGCGGTTCTCGCCCAGGTGTTGCTGGACCTCCAGGACGAGGATTCCCAGGTCGCCCCGGTCAATCGTAAGGGCGTCCAGAATATCCGGCACGGCAGCGGCGGGAAACTCCACATCTACCACGGGCCCTACGATCTGTACCACCTGGCCTATCGTGCTCTTCGCTTCCATTAGAAAAGGCTGTCTTGTTGAATATTCGTGTTGCACGCGCGGCGTATCCCTGCGGTCCGTCGCTGGCGGCATGTGTGCTGTTGTTCACTCTGCTGTTGGGCTTCCAACCATGCGTGGTGAACAAAGCACGGGGGTGCACTCTGTTCAGGGCAAAAAAGATACGCGCCCTGCCATGCAGATGCTTGCTCTCCAACGCCCGACGCAGGCTGTGGATCGCAAAGAATTAGGGAATTCCCTCAGAACGCCGGTTCTACCGTCCCGAAAGTCGCCGGGCGGATGGCACGTCTCTGTTTCCTCCCTTGATATCGACCGGCGTTCCTCCTATCCTTTTGCCAGGTTTTTTGACCGCTCTGAATCGATGGGCCATGGGTTGATTCTTTTCATGGTCGCATACCCCGAGGCTTGCCTTGGAAAACGACCCGTTCCGCTGCAAGATACCTCGTAGCTTGTTGCGAGGTAGGTCATCCGGAACCCTGACGCCTTGCTATTCGGAGTGGGTACCTTTGTCTCTTCGCTGTGGCTTTTTCCCGTCGTCGAAACGATCCTTCCACAGCCGTGCTTCTCACTCAGCCTTCCTCGATTGCGATTATGCTTGCTTCCGCTCGTCGTCTCGTCTGGACCCTCCTCTTCGTGTTTCTCACGGTGCCTGTAATGGCGCAGGATCTGCCTTCCATTGAGGACAAAACACAATCGTTTACCAGGAAAGGGGGCTTCTTTCCGGTGTACTGGGATGAAGCCGGAGGCAAGGTCTGGCTGGAAATACCTCGGATGAACGAGGCGTTTCTGTACGTCTCGTCCTTGCCCGCAGGATTGGGTTCGAACGACATCGGCCTCGACCGGGGGCAGTTAGGCAGCGAGCGCGTGGTGCATTTCGAGCGCGTCGGGCCGAAGGTGCTGCTCGTCGCTCCCAACCTTCGCTACCGCGCCGGGAGCGACAATGAAGCCGAGCGCCGCGCCGTGCGGGACGCCTTCGCCGAAGGGATCCTCTGGGGGTTCACCGTGGCGGCCGAGACCGACGGGCGCGTGCTCGTCGATGCCACCGATTTTGTTGTGCGAGACGCCCACGGCATCGTGCGTCGCCTCAAGGGCATGAACCAGGGAAATTATTCGCTCAACAAGGGACGTAGCGCGCCCAACCCGGAGGTCATCAAAGCCTTCCCGAACAACACCGAAATGGAGGCGCGCCTGACGTTTACCGGCGACAATCCTGGCCGGTATGTACGCGGCGTGGCGGCCGACCCGTTTGCCGTCACGCTGCGCGTCCGGCACTCGTTCGTCAAGCTGCCGCCGCCGGGGTACACCCCGCGCGTGCTTCATCCCGCCTCCGGCTTCTTCTCCAACACCTACCGGGACTACGCCGTCCCTATCGGCGAGGACATCACGAAGCGTTTCATTGCGCGGCATCGGCTGGAGAAGCAGGACCCGAATGCGGCGGTCAGCGAAGCCGTCCAGCCTATCGTGTACTACCTCGATCCGGGCACCCCCGAACCGGTGCGCAGCGCGCTGCTCGACGGAGCCCGCTGGTGGGCCGAAGCTTTTGAGGCGGCGGGCTTCCGGAACGCCTTCCGCGTCGAAATACTCCCCGAAGGGGCCGATCCGATGGACGTACGCTATAGCACGATCCAGTGGGTCCATCGGGCCACCCGTGGCTGGAGCTACGGCTCGTCGGTGTCCGATCCGCGGACGGGCGAGATCATCAAGGGCCATGTGTCGCTCGGCTCGCTCCGGATTCGCCAGGACTACCTGATTGCCGAAGGCTTGCTCGCCCCGTACACCCCCGACGTCGGCGACCGTACCGGCGACCCGATGCTGGAGATGGCCCTGGCACGCATCCGACAGCTTTCGGCGCACGAAGTGGGACATACGCTGGGGCTGGCGCATAACTTTGCCGCCTCGGTGAACAACCGCGCTTCGGTGATGGATTATCCCGCTCCGCTTGCCACGCTCGCCGGCGAGCAGGTTTCCCTCGACGCCGCCTACGACACCGGCATCGGCGAGTGGGACAAAGTCGCCGTCCGGTACGGCTACTCGCAATTTCCCGAGGGCACCGACGAGGCGGCGGCACTCAACCAGATCCTCGACGAAGCGCACGCTGCCGGTCTCTATTTCATCACCGATTCCGATGCGCGTCCGCCGGGTGCGGCGCATCCCCTGGCGAACCTGTGGGACAACGGCGACAACATGATCGAAGCGCTCGACCGGGAAATGCAGGTACGCCGGGAAGCGCTGGCACGCTTCGGGTTGACGAACATCCGCGAGGGGCGCCCGCTGGCCACGATGGAAGAAGCCCTCGTCCCGCTCTATTTGCGGCACCGCTACCAGGTGGATGCCACCGTCAAGCTCATCGGCGGCGTCGAGTACAGCTACGCGATGCGCGGGGATGCGCGGCCCTTGCCGCAGCCCGTGCCCGCCGAAGTGCAGCGCACCGCGCTCAACGCCCTGCTGGAGACAATCTCGCCCGAAGTGCTCCGCCTGCCTCCCAACCTCCGCACGCAGATACCGCCTCGTCCGCCCGGCTACGGGCAGCATCGCGAACTGTTCGCCGGCCATACCGGCCTGACGTTCGACCCATATGCCCCGGCTGAAGTAGCCGCCGGCCTCGTGCTCGGCCTGCTCATCCATCCGCAACGCGCCGCCCGAACGGCCTATCAGGGCGACTTCGACACGACGCTCCCCGGCTTCACCGAGGTTCTCGAACACATCACCCGCGAGGTCTGGGAAACGCGTATCTCGGAGGCTCCCTACGACGCCGAACTCCAACGCCTCGTGCAACAGGTCTGGGTCGATGAACTGGTGGCGCTGGCCGCTAACAACAACGCCGCCGCTGCGGTGCGCGCCCGCGCAACACAGCACCTGGGCGACCTCCTCGCATGGTTGCAAGAAAACCCTGGCCCGCGCCGCGATACCGAGACCATCGCCCACCGGGGCCTCGTCCGTGACCAGATCGACCGATACCTGTTCCGTTTCTACCGGGCCGGCGAGGGACGCACGGAACTCACCACGCCGCCCGGCTCGCCCATCGGCCAGGAGGCACCCGACTATCTCCAACGCCGGAGCCGACGCCGGGCCCTGCTGGAAGCGTGGAGCGCCCGAGAGGAAGTGTGCGGTTTTGCCCGCGACTGACGACGTTCAGGAACCGTCCTGCGCTGCCGCATCGCTGCCTTCGAAGTGCTGATAGCCGCCGAATTGGAGCGGGATACGCTCGCCCTCCGGCGTCTGGACGTGTATGCCCTCGTCGGCCCCGGTAAAATAGCCGATGGCGACGTACGACTCAGGGTCCAGCTTTTCCAACATGTTCTCGGGCAGGGCAAAGAGCAGTTCATAATCCTCGCCGCCGAAGAGCGCGTAGGCGTCTACGTCTTCGGCAAACTGGTCGGCCACGTCGCGTGTTTCGAGGGCAATGGGCAGGGCGGCGGCATGGATGTGCACGCCGCAGCTACTTTGCTTGCAGAGGTGATGCACCTCGGAGGCAAGCCCGTCGGAGATGTCGATGAGCGCGTGCGGTCGAATGTCGCGCGCGGCCCATTCCTGCACGATCTGAAACCGGGCCAGGGGGGCCAGTTGGCGCTGAATCACGTATTGAAAGGACGAGAGGTCGGGCTGAAAAGAGGGTCCTTCTTCTTGCAGGGCGCGGCGCTGGTCGAGCAGCACCTTCAATCCTGCGTAGGCCGCGCCGAGGTCGCCCGTCACGCACAGCACGTCGCCGGGCTGGGCGCCGCTGCGATACACCACGTCGTTTTCGTCGGCCTCTCCGATGACGGTGACGGCCAGCGTCAGGAAGCGGGCCGCCGTAGTGTCGCCGCCGAGGATCGTCAGATGGTATGCGTCGGCAGCGTTCTTGAGCCCCCGGTACAGCCCCTCGATCATCTCGACCGAGACGTTGTTCGGCAGGCCCAGCGCGACGGTCGCGTAGCGGGGCATGGCATTCATCGCCACCACATCGCTCACATTGACGGACAGTGCCTTAAAGCCGAGGTACTCCATCGGCATGAGGGTGCGGTCGAAGTGGACGGCTTCGATGAGCGCATCCGTCGTGACGACGTGCACGCGTCCGTCGCCTACGCGGTACACGGCGGCATCGTCGGCGATACCGGCAAGCACGTCGGCGTCGTCCGGTTCGCCCAGAACGGCACGCATCCGGTCGATGAGGGCAAACTCGCCCAGGTCGCTGATGGGAGTATAGTCTGTATGCATCGAAGGGTGACGTCGGAAATAGCAGGATAGACTTAACTGTGGCGCTTTTTGTACGATACGAAAGCCATAACACGCTTCAGCGGGTTTGTGCTGACGTGAGAGATTGTGGGAAGCCTGGAGCGGAACAACCCCCTCCACCTTACGACTTCCCCGTCATGTATGCGCTATCTTCCTTCTGGTTCTTCGGCCTCGTCACTCTCCTGGCCGGGATCGTTGGCTTCATCTACCTCTATCATATCTATTGGCCTCACTTCCAGGGTCCGGCCAAATCGCTGAAAAAAA
>JBHHWM010000312.1:0-5293 GCA_046756545.1 Rhodothermales bacterium
GGTCGCGCTCAACCGAAAGCCTGTCAAGGGAATGTGGTAGTCGTATTTGTAGTCGAGCGGATCGTAGGCGTTGACGGCAGGGTCGTTGTCGGAGAGTGTCAGGCGGGTTTCCTCTCCTACCTCCCATGTGTTGCCGGTGGCGGTGTCGTAGAAGCGCGTGTGTTCGCTCCGTCCGTGCACGCTGGAACGGTCAACAAAAACATCCCGGCCCGCCCCTCCGACCGCGATAACCCGGATGCCCTTCAGCACCTCCCCCGCCACGTCGAAGCGGTCATTGCCGCCGAGGCCGTAGAGACGGATTTCCCTGGTTTCATCTCTCAAGAACACCCGGCGGTACAGCTCTTTTCTACCCTCGCCCTGTTCCGACGTGTTGTAGACGACCAGCCGCGTCGAGTCGTCGTCGAGGCGCGTCACGTCGAAACGTTCATGCTTATTGCTACCGACGACATCGACGACATCGGCGTGCAAGGCATAGAAGGCTTCGGCGACGTCGGTGAGCTGGTCGCGGCGGATCTTGAGCAGCCGCGACGTCTCCTCGCCGTTGAGGTCATAGACAGGTTCAGGCCAGGCCAGCACGGCCTCGTCGATCACCTCGTCGGTGAGCGCGGCGCGCAGGCTGTCGGCCATCTCGATCCAGTCGCTGCGTTCGAGGGCACTGAGCAGGCGACGATCCTGGACGAGCGGGCTCAAATTCAATCCCTTCAAAAAGCCGTAGCTCTCAGAAAAATCCTGATGGCGCGGATCAAAGTATTTGCTCAGCGATGGAAACAGGCCGTTCATCTTGTTGAAGGCAAAGTCGCGGTCGCGGGGAATGGGGCGATAGATCTTGCCATCGGTGCGGGCGGCTCCCTGAAGCGTGGGATCGAGTTCGTAGGGTTCGAACGAGGCCCAGTGCCACTGACCGGCGTGGCGATCCCAGTCGCTGAGCAGCATGTCGAAAAGCCGTGCGCGTGCATACGCGCGCTGATCCACGCGGTGATCATTGTCGTTGGTGATTTCGCGATAGAACCGGGCGGCGCTCACGACGTCTTTCGACCCTCCGAAACCGGATACGTCGGACATGTCGCCTGTCGGGCGCTCTTCCAGCAACATCAAACGTTCGGCAAACAAGGGCTGATAGATGCCCAGGCGCGGATCGCTCGGCACGAAGACCGGGCGCGGATTCGTGTGATAGATGCCGGCGGCCTCGGCCAATCGTGGGATGATAAAGGCTCCGTAGGGTTGGATCAGAGCGATCTGGTCTTGCACGATCTCGGTGGCGATGGTGCCCCGCAGGTTGACCGGAACCGCAGCGACCGGGTCTTTGTCGATGGAACGGAGCACGTACTGGTGCCCGTCGGCCCCTTGCAGGCGCAATGAGAGGGTCTGGTGACCTCCGCCCCGCTTGATGGGGGTCAGGCCGCCGGCTTCCCTGCCCATATCCAGCACGGGCACTTCGACGGGCGTGGCCCAGGTGTCGCGGTGGTGACTGCCGAGGAATATCTCTTTCACCAGGCCTGCCTGATACTCCGGATTGGCAGCGATCACCACGGTGCTATCACGATAGTCCGGGACCTCAACCGAGGCGGGAATACCGGGATCAACCAGCTCAAGGTCCGGCTCCCTGACCCGGCTTCGAAACAACAGCGTGCCCGTAGAGCCGTCGCCGTCCGGAGCCCACATGTCGATCCAGACCGAGCCGTCCCCGTAATAATGGAGCACCGAGAACCCTTTGCCCCCATAGGTGAACCCGGCTCCGCGTCCCGGCCCGACCGGCGAGCGCTTCGAGCCGGAGCCGCTCACGATCTGGTACAGCGGGATGTCACGGACCGACTGATCCTCGAAATACTGGAGGTTGTGCTCGTGACCTGAGGCGTAGATCAAGCCGGCGTGCTGGGAAAAGATTTGCCTGAGGGAACGCCGGAGGGCTTTGTAGCGGGGATGGGCCATGTTCTGACGGCTTCCGACGAACCGCACATACAGCGGATAAACGGAGCCGATCAGGGGAAGCGGAATCACCAGGGCGGGGTGCAACCGCGTGAGTGGAAAAACATGGTCGCGAAGGGGCAGGATCCCGGCATGATGCCCGTTCGAGAAGAGGGGGTGATGCCCTGCCACAAGCAGATCTCGGTCGCTGTTCCGTTTGATCACATCGTCGAGTTGCAACAGAAAGTTGGCATCTTCCTCCAGGTCGTATTCGCCGGTGTCGCCGTACGGTTTTTCATTCCTGGTAAGCCACCATTCCGTGTCGAGGGCGATGAGCGTGAGGCGTTCGGTTAGTTCCACTTCGACCGGGCCGGGGAAACCGCCCTCCGGCAGAAAAACGTCGTCCCGGCCCAGCGCGTCTTTGACGAACTGTTCCTGGCGATTCACCGCCTGCAACCCGCCGACACGTCCTTTATTCCAGTCGTGGTTGCCGGGAAGGAACACGATGCGTCCCTTGAAGCCCCGAACTGCTTCGATCTGTGCAAGCAGACGCCGTTCATCTTGTCGGCGGTGGGAGAGATTGGTCGAGTCTCGGAGGCCGCAACAATACACATTGTCGCCGAGGAAAACGACGGCAGCGTGCTCGTCTTCAGCGTCGAGCCGTGTTTTGAGCAATGTGAGCGTCGGTTCCGGCGGATCGAGAGCGGGTGCGCCGGCATCGCCGATGAGGTAGACGCTGTAGACCGGCTCAGCGGCAGGGGGCAGAGCGAGGTTTTCCCATCCGGCATAGGACGATGCGACGTAAGCCCGCGAGGAGATGCAGCCTGGAAGCGCCAGAGCCAGGACGATGACGAGAAGTAGCAGCCGGCTACGAGGCATCCGATGCCATCGGTTTCGTGGAGAACGAATCGGTCAGGGCCTCGGGAGCCGGGTGTGCTCCGCCCTATCCTACCCATGCCAAACGACTCCCCGGCTTGCAAGATCCATCAGCTTCGGGAGACATGACGCTTCTTGTGTGTCCGTAGCCTTCCATACGTAACAGCGATGCTCGCCGCCGTCCCCTGCGTCTTCCAGACGGGAGCAGGAATCGGCCGGAGGGACCGGGTCTCGTCCGAGCTATACCAAGAGGTATCGCTCTGCCATGCTGCCGGTCCCTCCTCCCTCGACCTGATACACACTGTTCTCCTCGGCGGCATCATGAACAGGACGCGTCCATGCCGTGTGCCGCCGCCAACCGCGCTGCCGACGCCTCACATCACCGGATAGATGCTGGGCTGCTCTATCACGTAGTAGGCATGCCCCGGCGCATAGACGGCGTCAAGGCTCTTCTCGAACGTGGTGACGATCTTTCGCCCCACCTCGAATGGGATTTCGATACATCGCGCTTCGGGGCTGATCCAAAACGCCTTTTGCTCTCTCGTGTCGATATCCAGGTGCCATCCGCTCCGAAATCGACTCGTTGCTTTCATGAGCACGGCTTCGGACAGTGAGGGGTGCTGTTCCATGACGGTTGCAGGTTAAAATGGGTGAGTGATCCCCTGCACATCGACTCCAAGGAGTCTCCCCTGCTTTCCTCCGTATCGTCTTTCACAGATGCGGCTTTACTACGAGCTTGTGACGGATCTGCAAAAATGCCCCCCTGCCCACCTCGCATGGAACCGGCCTGTCGCCTATCTTTCCTTACGTTGTGCCCTCTGGTTGCAACGTGGAATCGTAGAAATGGAGAGACGATAGATCGTCGATAGCCCCTTTACCAAGCCGGCACGGGCGATGAACCAACCGCCCCCTCACGACATCACCGTCGAGCATGCCAGGGCGTTCCTGCTGGAGTGCGGCGTCACGGAGGAGACCCTGGAGCCGATGGAGGCCGAGGAGATCATGGCCCATGTCCAGGACCTCTACCGCCGGAAGATGGAGTTGGGACCCGGCGGGCGGATGCTCTTCGCCACCTTGAGGTGGATACTCTTCTTTACCCCCCTGCGCTGGGGGTGGGAACGCCTCGCAACGCAATACTGGGCGCTCTCGCGCAAAGGGCCGTTCCTGCTCATGTCTTTCCAACTGCCGGGGGACGAGGCCACCTGACTTCCTCTCCCACGCAACAACGAATCGAAGGGGTTTCCCCCTTGTTCTTCCACTCTTCGTCTCCCCGTCTCCTCGATTCCACGTCCCCCACTCCCAGGTCGCCGCATCCGACCATCCACGCCCATCATGGAATCCCTCGCATGATTATGGGGAGTTTCCCCATGGCACGAAGCCTCTCCACTGAGTAGCTTTTCTTCTGAGCAAATCGCAAGCCTCTGAAGCGACCAGCAGCCTGCAGTTCCCTTAGTACAAGTAGACTGGGTACACGGGACAAGCTGCTGGTCGCTTCATTTTTTTCGCCCTTCCGTCCGGCGACGATACTGCCCCCCTTCAAAAAAAGCCACTGCGGGGTTATCCCTCCTCAGACCCCGGCACAGGAAACATCAGGAAGGCGACGAGGAAGACGAGCAGGCCCACCAGAAACAGCAGTGCGCTTCCCGTTATGAAAAGATAGATCGCCCCGTACAGCGCCACACCTTCGGCCAGAGCGTAGCCCACCAGGGAGCGTTGTGCTTTCTTCGCAAAGGTCCCGGCTCGCTGCACCTGCCGGCGCATCAGGGCCATGCCGACGGCGGCGACGGCGAACACGCCGATGAAAGCGAGCCGCATCAAGAACGCGACCTCCGGATTCGCGGTGAAGCCCGTTTCGCCGCTCGTCATGAACCAGGCGATGACGCCGAACAGGAGGATGCCCGTCAGCAGGGCGAAACGGACGAGGTTGAGCGTCTGGGGCGTCAGTTGCTGCGCCCCGCCGGAGGGGGCGTTCGAGGAGGGTTCGGCCATGTCGGAATATTTTTTTGGCTGTCTGTCGATGAAAACATAGAGCGTTCACGCCCCGACAGGTGCATATCGGAGATGCGGGGCGAAGCCTTGCCGCTCCACCCTGCGGAAAATACGACGCGCCGGGCCGGGAAGGAAGCGCCCCGTCACGATCACAGCCTCACACCGCGTAGCGCCCGTCTTCGGTGAGGCGGACGAGGCCCCGGAATGCTTCCACCGATCAATGAATGGTTGACTGGACGACCTATTAATGGATACATCTTGATTATCTGCCACGTAATTAACGCGCTACATGCCTCGGGATCAAGGCGTGGGGGTGTGATTGAATCGTTGTCTGGGGCGGATTCCTGCTGTTCGGGCGTGATCGAATCACGCCCGCTACCGGCGTCTTGCAACATCGAAACCGTGCAGGCGGGGCCTGTTCCTGCTGTTCGGGCGTGTTTAATGTTCGGACGTGATTCAATGTTCGGGCGTCTAGCTACCTATCACTTTCAGAGATAGGGTTGAAAAACCACTCGTATCGGGT
>JBHHWM010000313.1:0-5247 GCA_046756545.1 Rhodothermales bacterium
ACGCCGCAGCAGGTAGCCTCCGACAACTGGATCCCTCGATTACGGTCACTCGACCACTTCGGTTTTTCAGTTACAGCGTGGGACCCGTCACGAAGGCGACGCCGCGGTCGCAGCATGCCCTCCTGATCTGGCTTGGACGGTTTGGATTTCCTATCAATGAGCACGCGCGCCGCTTTACCGCCCTGGACGATGCCCTGGATTATTGCGTCTATTGGACAGATCATCGTGATACGCTTGACTATGAAATCGACGGGATCGTTCTGAAAATAGACGATTTCAGTTATCAAGAGGCATTGGGTGCGATAGCAAAAGCGCCGCGCTGGGCCATTGCCTTCAAGTTTCCGGCGCGGGAATCGACGACGACGCTCCGCGACATCATCATCAATGTAGGACGGACCGGGACGATCAAACCGGAAGCTGTCCTCGAACCCGTTGAGATTGGCGGTGTGACGGTTTCGCAGGCTACGCTGCACAACGAAGACTACATTGTAAGCCGCGATATTCGCATCGGCGATACGGTGGTAGTGAAACGTGCCGGAGACGTGATTCCCCAGGTAGTGAAGGCGGTTCCCGAAGCGAGGAGGGGCAGCGAACAACCGTGGCGTATGCCCGAGACGTGCCCCGCGTGTGGGAGCGACCTCGTACGGCTCCCCGGCGAGGCCGATTATTACTGCATGGATTCCGAATGTCCGGCTCAGTTTATCCGGCTGGTGGAGCATTTCGCCGGTCGTGCTGCGATGGACATCGAAGGGTTGGGGTCCAAGATGGCCGTCTTGCTGGCCGAGCAGGGCGTCGTCAAGCGGCTGTCTGATCTCTACCGGATCACCACGGAAGATCTTCTGGGGTTGGAGGGGTTTGCCAAGAAAAAGGCGCAGAACCTGATAGAAGGGATCACCAACTCGAAAGACCGCCCGCTGCCCCGGTTGCTCTTTGGCCTGGGTATTCGGCACGTCGGTCAGGATGCCGCTGAACGAATCGTCGCTTCGCTCGCATCCCTCGAAGACCTGGAGCAGGCAACCCAGGAGCATCTCGAAGCCATCGACGGTATCGGTCCCATCACGGCAGCCAGCGTGGTCGATTGGTTCAGCATCGAAGAAAATAGGCGGCTCGTGCAAGAATTGCGCGATTTAGGGCTTCAAACCGCGCATGTTGTCGACGCTATCCCTGCGTCCTCTGGGGCGCGAGATGTTATGGGCAAGACGTTCGTTCTCACGGGGACCCTCCCCACGCTTACCCGCTCCGAGGCGAAAACGCGCATCAAGCAGGCCGGAGGCACCGTGACGGGCAGCGTCAGCCGGCGCACCGATTACGTCGTAGTCGGCCTGAGTCCGGGTTCGAAATACGATAAGGCACGGGAATTCGGGATTCCTGCCCTCGATGAATCCGCGCTGCTGGCGATGTTGGAGTCCTGACGTCTTCGGTGGTACTATTCGCTCCGGGATCGAGTAGTTTTTACTTTCGAGCCGTGCTCGATGCATCTCCTGTTGTTCCACCTAAAGACGTTTCTGCTGCATGCTTACCGCCGTAGACTTAGCCGTTATTGCAATATACCTTGTCGGTGTCGCCCTGCTGGGTATCATAATGGGGGGGCGGCAAAAAAGCACGTCCGATTATTTTCTAGGAGGGCGTGATCTGCCGTGGTGGGCTGTTTGTTTTTCGGTTGTTGCTACCGAAACGAGTACGCTAACGGTCATTGGCGTACCGGCAGTGGCGTTTGGGGGAACGCTTACGTTTCTACAAATCACGCTGGGCTACCTGATAGGCCGTCTTCTCGTCAGTGTGCTGTTCCTGCCCAGGTACTTTAAAGGGCATCTCGTCACGGCCTATGCCTTTCTGGGCCAACGCTTCGGGGACGGGATGCGGGCGACGGCCTCCGTTACTTTTCTTGTGACCCGGTTGCTGGCGGACGGTGTGCGGCTTTTCGCCACGGCCATACCTCTCAAGGTGATCGCAGACTCGGCCGGTGTGTCGGTTTCCTACTTCGAAATCATCGTACTTCTGGGCCTCGTTACTATCATCTATACCCTGATAGGCGGAATCAAAGCCGTGGTCTGGATGGACGTCGTCCAGATGGTGCTCTATGTAGGAGGAGGGATGCTGGCTCTGGTGCTTCTCCTGGGCGAAGTGCCGGGCGATTGGTGGGCAACGGCTGCCGAGCAGGGAAAGACCAAAATCATCGACCTCGGGATGGGGCAGTCCTTGTCGGAATGGTTGACGCAGCCCTATGTCTTCGCAACCGCCGTGGTAGGAGGGGCGGTTTTCTCCATGGCTTCGCATGGGACCGATCAATTGATCGTGCAGCGCCTGCTCACGTGTCGAAGCCAGAGCGATAGTCAGAAGGCGTTGATGGGCAGTGCGGTCATCGTGATGGTGCAATTTGCACTCTTTCTGTTCGTGGGATTGTTGCTGTGGAGCTATTATGGAGGAGCTCCTCTGGCCGACCTAGGCCTCTCTCGCGGTGATGAGGTCTTTCCGAAATATATTATCGAGGGGTTGCCTGTGGGCCTTTCGGGGTTGGTACTGGCTGGGATCATTGCGGCAGCGATGAGTACGCTTTCATCGTCGCTTAATTCTCTGGCTTCTTCGTCGATGATGGATCTGTATGAACGGTTGGGCCGGACGAAAATGGACGAGAAGAAAGCGCTCTCCGTCTCTCGTCTTCTCACCTTGTTTTGGGGGGTTGTCTTTATCGGATTTGCCAGCCTGTTTCAGGACAACGAGAATCCCGTCGTAGAGCTGGGCCTGGCCATCGCTTCGTTCACCTATGGAGGTCTTCTAGGGGTTTTTCTGCTGGGCCTTGTCACAAAGCGGACACAACAACTGGATGCCGTCATTGCCTTCGTCATCACCATCTTATTCATGATCCTGGTAATCTTCGGCATATGGTACAGTCCGCTGGAAGGCTGGCAGTTCGTCTTCGCGCCGGGAGATGAACGGATCGCGGAAGCCGGGTTACGGTCGATAGGATGGCCCTGGTATACCGTCATCGGATCGTCAGTGACGCTGATCGTAGGATCATTGCTGGCCCTTCGGCATAGGTAGGCTATCTGGTCTGGATGTTCTTCGCAGCCTCACACCGTAGTTTTGACTAGCGAGAGGCCCCCCACCTGCCGGCCTCTGAACGTTCTGAATTCATGGGACTTCTTGATAATCTCCGTTTCGGCCCTCGAAGGGTGCGCCCGGTTGGGAAGCGTCTGGAACGAGGGCGTGATGATAACCGCAGGAGCCGACAACGCGATATTGCCGCCAAAGCAGGCATTTTCCTGGCATTGACGGTGATTACTGTGTTGACGTTTCCAAGCCGAGAACTCATCGAATACACCATCGAAGTAGGCGATGTCTGGCAGCGGGAGACCCTCACGGCTCCGTTCGATTATGCCATCTTCAAGACCACCGACTCCCTCGAAGCAGAACGGAGACGAGTCCAGTACACCACGCCGCCGTATTTCAGCCGCCTCCCCGATGCGCAGGCTCGGATGACGGCAAATAGAGATACCGTCTCCCAGCAACTCTCGGTTATCTTTCAGACGTACGAATCGTTTCTTTTCAACACGTCTCGTGGACGTCTGGAAGAAGCCCAGAGCGACTCGGCGAGATATGTCGATTTACGCCGCAATACCCGGTTAAAATTGACGAATGAGCAATGGCAGCGTCTGGTTGATGACTATGTGGCGCGTGTCCCCGGTTTGCCGGGAAGTACACGTGAACCCCTCTCTGGACCCCGCCTGGATGAGAAACTCCTCCAAGATGCCTGGGAGTTTAACTCTCAACTGATTACCATGGGGGTGCTCGACGTACCCCTCGACAGTATTTATACCGACGAGATCATCGTTCGGAACGAAGAGGCGAACACAGAAACGCCGTTGCCCAAGGACAATGTGTATGGTCTGATGGAAGTCTATTCGGCCATGCAAAATTACTTCTGGGAGCAACTAGAAGGTGATTCGGATCTGACCAACGTCACGAGTGCTTTCGTGAGGGCGATCTTCGTTCCGTCGTTGCAGTACCAGCGAGGGCCGACGGTACGGGCCTGGGAGGAAGCCAAGCGACGTATTTCTCCCACGCGAGGTAAGGTGTCTCAGGGAGAGGTGATCGTCAGTCAGGGGCAGGTTGTAACGGAGGATATTAAGCAGCGCCTGTTTTCCATGATAGAAGCTCAACTCGGGCGGCGGGGGCCTCGCTTACCCTGGCAGCGCGCGCTCGGGTTGATCTTGCTGACGTTATCTACCTTTGCCGTTTTCTTCCTCTACCTGTTCATGGCCCGTCGCGAAGTCTTCGACGACAATGCCAAGATCTTGCTTATTGCGCTCCTGTTCGCCGGTATCATCGGCCTCTATGCGATAGCCATCCGCATGCCCGCAGTAACTTCGGTGGTCCTGTATGCCGTGCCGGTGGCCATCGCCTCGGTGTTGCTTACCGTTATTTTTGACTCTCGGGTCGGCCTTTTTGCGACGCTGACGCTGGCGCTTATCGGGGGGCTACTGCTGGGGTATAATCTAGAGTTCACCTTTGCCACGCTGCTGGGCGGGACGCTGGGTGTTTTCAGCGTGCGGGACATCAAGAACCGGGGCCAGTTCTTCGTCAGTTCCGGCCTGGTGTTCGTGGGCTATCTGGTGGTTATCGGCGCGACGTGGCTTTTCCTGGGTCGTTCGTTGGACATCCTGGTTCGGGATTTGTTGTGGGTGGCCATTAATGCCTTCCTCCTCATCATGGCGTATCCGCTACTCTGGATCTTCGAGCGAGCGTTCGGCATAACGACAGACCTGACCCTTCTCGAACTCTCTGATACCAATCGCCCACTGCTGAAAGAACTGGGGCTACGTGCGCCCGGCACCTTTAATCACGCTCTTCAGGTAGCGAACCTGGCCGAAGCGGCAGCAAATGCCATAGGAGCGAACGCGCTTCTCACACGCGTGGGTGCCCTCTATCATGATATCGGGAAGATGTTGAAGCCGGAATATTTTGTAGAGAACCAGCGTCCCGGCCTTAATCCTCACGACCAGCTAAAGCCCCGTATGAGCGCCCTGATCATAGCCAGCCACGTGAAGGAAGGACTGGAAATGGGACGCCAGTATAAGCTGCCTCAGCGCGTGCTTGATTTCATTCCGATGCATCATGGCACGACACGCATCGAATACTTCTATCGGAAGGCGGTAGACGAACACGCCGATCACGATTCACCGCTTCTGGAGACAGAATTTCGCTATCCGGGTCCTCGTCCCAACGCGAAAGAAACCGGCATCTTGA
>JBHHWM010000314.1:0-5211 GCA_046756545.1 Rhodothermales bacterium
CTGACAGCCTCTTTTTGTTCACCCTAGCCAAAGTGATAGGTAGCTAGATAAAGAAGTTATGTTCTCGGTGGGTCCGATTCCGCGGGAGAAGGGCGACAAGATCATAGAGCAGATAAGGAAGTGCCCGGCCCCAGACATCAAGTCGTGCAGGTGCCCTACCCACGAGAAATTGTCAAGTTCTGGCTGCGGATAGCTTGCCTGCTTCGACTCGTTACAGGCTACAGAACGTGCCGGAGTCTGACCTGGCATGCAGATCAGACTCCGGGAAGTGTCCTACCAGATGCTTGCTACCACCCTCCGCTCATTGTTCCAGGCTCTCATCATAGGTCTTCAGGGCAGCCAGCGTCCAGAGGCGCACTCTTTCCGAGGGTTGTTCGCGGACCAACTCCCGTACCCGTTGCATGCCGTATGCGTCACCGACGGCGTGCAGGGAGGCCAGCGCCATCAAGCGGTATTGCTCGTTCTCGTCAAACCGGTAGATGTTCAGCAGCGGTTTGACGACCTTCTTGAACGTTACCTTGTCGCTGTGATAATTGGCGATGTAAATGATATCCTGCATCGTCTGCCCGCGTACGGCTTCTATAGGGGAGAACAGCGAGGTGGCAAACTGCTGATCGACGTGCTGGACCCAGGCTTCGCTCACCTCGGCCAGAGACGACAGCGCAGCCGCCGGATTACGCGCGGCTTCGATCAGCGCCTGCCGCGCGGCCTCTTGTTGCTCAGGCGTGATCTCGGCAATCTGAGCTTGAATCGGCATGGCGAGAAATAAGCAAGTGGACAGGAATAGCGCGGCAATACCTGATGCGCGCTTATGATGTCGGGCGGTGTGGCTGTGCGTTTTCATGGGGCTCTCCATTGATTATATCAGGTAAACCGCGCTGAGGATGGGATGCCCACCCCGTTCACTCTTTATCACAGGAAACACCCCCCGGAGAGATCATGCTGGACAAAAAAAGACAAGAAAACCCGGCCCCCGTTGCTGACGAGAGACCTACCGCGTTAAATAGGTATAGGCGCACGCCTGTAGACGCTCCCTGATTGACCGCACACGTTCTTGTTTTTTAATCAACCGCGTAAGTATGTTGTAGCATCTTCCAACAGTGGGAGTCAAATCGCCCCCCATCTCCCATGCTGCGAACCAACCATTATACCGCCCCCTTACCTTCGCTCGTTCGTCAGACTCACCCTCCCAGACATGTCCCCCCCCTCTCAGGAAACGGTCACACGGCTGCTCGAAGCGGTGCGCGACGGCGACGCCAATGCCCTGAACAAGCTGTTTCCGCTGATCTACGACGAACTGCATGCCCTCGCCCAGAAACACCGCCAATACTGGCACGGCGACTACACACTCAACACAACGGCCCTCGTCCACGAAGCCTACCTCAAACTGGCCGACCAGTCGCAGGCCGACTGGACCAACCGCGTCCACTTCTTCGCCGTGGCGGCCAAAGCCATGCGCCATATCCTCATTAATTATGCCGAGCACCGACGGGCGCAAAAGCGCGGCGGCAAGGTGCCGAAAGTCTCGCTCGACGAGCTGAACGTGATGCTGGAGGACAAGCTTGCGTTGACGGATGAACATGCCGACAACCTGGTCTCGCTTAACGAGGCGCTCAAAAAATTGGAACACATCAGCGAGCGGCAGAGCCGGATCGTAGAGTGCCGGTTCTTCGGCGGCATGACCGTCGAAGAAACCGCCGCCGCCCTCGACGTCTCGACGGCGACGGTCAAGCGCGGCTGGGCCATGGCCCGGGTGTGGCTGTACCGGGAAATGCAACAAGCATCCGGGGAATAGCAAAACGACGGCGGCGACCGAACGCACCCTGAGCCGGATTATCCGTTTTCTGGTGTATTAGATATAAGGCATCGCACCGTGCAACACGTCGAGGGATCGTGCATAAGATCCAACCTCAGCACCTCGTGTCTTGATTACGTGTGCTGGAAGCCCTATTCATAAGAGCGCGTTTTTTTCGAACGTGTTTCCCGAGCAGGCCGATGTGCGTTCGTTTTGTTGTTTGCGGGCCGCCCCCATCCCTTCACAACACGGAGCAGAGCAAATCATGGAAGCCACGCGCTGGGACGAACTGGAGACCCTCTTTGAACAGGCACTCGCCTTGCCTGCCGATCAGCGCCCGGCCTTCCTCAATACCGCGTGCGCCGACGACTCGAACCTGCGTGCCGAACTGGAATCCCTCTTAGCCTACGCAGACCTGGCCCCCTCCTTCTTCGACCACCTTCGCGCCGTCGTGCCGGTGCCGGCCAATGAGGAACCGTCCACCCCCCCCGCCGACGACGTTAGCTACACCACCACCGGCCCCTACCAGGTCCTCGAAAAAATCGGAGGCGGCGGGATGGGCGTGGTCTACCGTGCCCTCGACACCCGCCTCGACCGCATCGTGGCTCTCAAGTTCTTACCCCCGCACCTCAGCGCCAGCGAACAGGCCAAGAAACGGTTCACCGCCGAAGCCAGGGCCGCCTCCGCCCTCGACCATGTAAACATCTGCACCATCTTCGATATCGGCGAGACGGACCGGCAGCAACTCTACATCGCCATGGCCTGCTACGACGGCGAGACGCTCAAGCAAAAAATAGCGCGGGGCGCGCTCTCCCTCGACGTCGCCCTTGACTGCGCCCTCCAGATCGCCCAGGGCCTGACGAAAGCACACACCCAGGGAATCACCCACCGCGACGTCAAGCCGGCGAACATCATCTTGACCGAAGACGGCGTCGTCAAGATCCTCGACTTCGGCCTGGCCAAGATGGCCGACGTCCAGTTGACAAAAACGGGCACCACCATGGGCACAGCGGCCTATATGTCGCCGGAACAGGCGCAGGGAGCCCCGGTCGATCATCGCACCGACTTCTGGTCGCTGGGCGTGGTGTTCTACGAAATGTTGACCGGCCAGCGCCCTTTCACCGCGGACTATGAACAGGCCGTGCTCTACTCGGTGCTCCACGTCGACCACAAACCCGTCGCCCAGCTACGGCCCGAGTTGCCCGCCGAACTCGACCACTTCCTCCATAAAACCCTCGCCAAAGACCCCGACGAACGCTACCAGCACGGGGACGATCTGCTGGTCGACTTGAAGAGGATCCAAAAAAACGTCGCCGAGCAGTCGCTGGCAGAACAGGCAGTACGACAAGAAACCCCGTCTCTCGACGAGATTCTGTCCACCCCGCGTCAGCCCTTCTCGGGGCAGCCGGCGTCCTCTGCCTCCTCCTCCGGGGGATCGGTAATAATACTGGTCGTAGACGACGAGCCCGAGCTTGAACTGCTCATTCGCTTCAAGTTTCGCAAAAAAATCCGGGCGAACGACTGGAGCTTCATCTTCGCCCAGGACGGCGTCGAAGCGCTGGAACTCTTGCAGGCCGACCCCGACATCGCCCTCGTCCTCACCGACCTCAACATGCCCCGGATGGACGGGCTCACGTTGCTTACCCGGCTCGGCGAGACGAATCGCCTGCTGAAAGCTGTCGTGATTTCCGCCTACGGCGACATGGACAACATCCGAACGGCGATGAACCGGGGAGCCTTTGATTTCGTCACGAAGCCCATCGACTTTGAGGATCTAGAGACAACCATCCTGAAAACGGAGCAGGAATGGCGCGCGCTCAGGCAAGCCACCGAAGCCCAACACCAACTGGTGAGCCTGCGGAAAGAGCTGGACGTGGCGCGAGAACTGCAAGAAGCCATCCTGCCGCATGCCCTCCCGCCGCGAGACGACGTTGAGCTATACGCCTTTATGGCTCCGGCCCGAGAAGTGAACGGTGATTTCTACGATTTCTTCCTGCTCGACGAAGACCGGCTGGGGTTCGTCGTGGGCGAGGTATCGAGCAAAGGGGTGTCGGCGGCGCTCTTTACCGTCATGAGCCGCACGCTGATCCGGGCCATTGCGATGCAGGGCGGGCCTCCCGGAGCCTCGGTGCAACACATGCAGGAATTGCTCTTTCTGGACGCCTTGCCCGAGATCTCCGTCTCGGTGTTCTACGGCATCCTGGATAGCCGAACCGGAGACGTGACGTACTGCAACGCAGGCCAACCGACGCCCTACGTGCTGCATGCCGACGGCACCGTTGCTCCGCCAATAAACACCGAAGCCGACGACATGGCGATACGCCTGCTGGAAGACGCTGAATATCAGACGGGCGCGCTGGTCCTTCAGCCGGGCGACGGCCTCTTTCTCTGCACAAACGGGCTCCTCCGCGCCCCGGGAGATGCCAACCGGTTGACTTCGAACGACTGGGTATCGACCCTGCTCCGGCAGCTTCACGCGTCTTCTCCTGCCGAAATCATCCGTGCGGTGATACGCGAGGTGGCCCGTTTGTCCGGCGAGGCCCCTCCGGAAGACGATCTCACCGCCCTTGCCTTACGCTACCGGGGCCGATGATGAACCCAACCATCCATCCCCTGAACCCGACCTTCCCTTACCTATCCGAGCGCCGTTCCGAGGCACCGCAGATGATCCATCCGATGCAATCGTTCTTCCGGGTCTCTTCGACCGTCTTATGGCTCTTGCTACTCCTTCCCTGGCGTCTGCATGCCCAGTCGCAAGAGATCCGGTTTGCCCATCTCACGGTGGACGACGGCCTCTCCCATAATTCGATCACCTCCATCATTCAAGACCGCAAGGGGTTCATGTGGTTCGGCACGCTGGACGGCCTCAATAGCTATGACGGTTATCGTTTCACCAAGTACCGGCATGACCCCGACGACCCCGGCAGCCTGAGCATGAACTGGATCAACGCCCTCTATGAAGACCACGAGGGGATCCTCTGGGCGACCACCGACCAGGGGCTCAACCGCTTCGACCGCAACACCCATTCCTTCACCCATTTCGTCCACAATCCCGACGACCCCAACAGCCTCAGTCACAATGTCGGCTCCTTCATCTTCGAGGACAGCCGAAACACCCTCTGGGTGGGCACCTGGGGCGGCGGCCTCAACCGCTTCGACCGCAACACCCAATCCTTCACCCACTTCGTCCACAACCCCGACGACCCCAACAGCCTGGGAAGCAATGTAGTGCGGGTCATCTATGAGGATCGTTCCGGGACGCTCTGGGTGGGCACCAAAGACGGCGGCCTCAACCGCTTCGACCGCGACACCCAGACCTTCGACCGCTTCGTCCACAACCCCGACGACCCCAACAGCCTGAGTAATAACAACGTTTTTGCTCTCTATGAAGACCGCAACGGAGCGCTCTGGATCGG
>JBHHWM010000315.1:0-5185 GCA_046756545.1 Rhodothermales bacterium
ACCCGATACGAGTGGTTTTTCAACCCTATCTCTGAAAGTGATAGGTAGCTAGACGTTCCTTTATTCGCCATTCGGTTCGATCTGCGGTACACGGTCCTCCAGTTCTCGTCCGAATCGCTCGGATATCTGTTCAACCTGAGGGAATGCGGACGCCATATAATCCCAGGCAGCCGGCATGACCGTAGAAATAGGTTCGTAGAAGGCCGACCTCTCCCTCGTTTTCTCCGACGGCACTCCGAGATACCCCAGTACGAGGAACACCACGCTGAGGATCAGGGCCGCTTTAAATGCACCGACGCCCCCGCCCAGCAACCGGTTGAGCGAGGTAAGTCGAAGCACACCGACCAACCCTTCGGCGAGGCGAATGAGGGCGAAGACGCCCACCTGCACGGCAAGGAAGACGATAACAAACCCAACCAGCGGCGCGATTTTTTCAGAAATGCCGAGGCTGCCGGCGGCCATCGCACCGACCCCTTGCATCAGGCTCAGAGATAGCACGAAAGCCACAATCAACCCAACAAAACTCAGGACTTGCTTAATCAGGCCCGACCGATAGCCCATAAACAGTCCACCGGCTAATGCACCGAGTATTAGAAGGTCCAGTGTATTCATGGCGTCTCTACACGAAAAGGGAGCAAGCTCAGGAGTCGGCCAGGAGTGCCCGGGCGATCTCGTTGATACGCCGTCCATCGGCGCGGCCTTTCAACTGCTTCATGGCCCCGCCCATCACTTTGCCCATATCACGGATCGTGGCGGCTCCGGTCGCCTGAATGATGTCTTGGACTACCTTACGGATCTCTTCGTCGCCAAGTTGCTGTGGCAGATACGTCTCTATGATTTCGAGTTCTTCGCGCTCTTTGGCTACCAGGTCTTCGCGCCCGGCCTCTTCGAATTGCGCGATGGCATCCCGACGCTGCTTGGCCTGTTTCTGTAACACGGCCAGATGCTGCTCTTCTGAGAGCGTCGCCTCTCCGCCCTTCCGCTCCGCAATTTCCTTCTCCTGGATGGCAGCCCGCAACGAACGAATGGTACGAAGACGAACGGCATCCTTCATTCGCATCGCCTGCTTGAGGTCTTGTGTCAATTTTTCTTTGATCGATTCACTCATTGCTCAGACTGGTTGATGGTGACATGGAAAAAGATCCCCGACGAGGATCATACAACGACCCCATACCTCGAATGTACGCGGATTACTGGAAAAATGAGAGCCCCCGGCGCATGACGAAGACACGGGGAAGATACCTCTCTGAAAAAAATCCTATCGCGTTACGAAGCGGAACACCAACACGCCCACCCCCACTTGCATGACACCGAACGCTACCCCGGCGCGGATATCCAGGTCCCTGACACGAGGTCGCAAGGTCGGATCGCCGGTTTTCTGGTATCGGTCGTTGATGCGATCTGCTTTGAATTTATAGTGGATCGAAACGAGACCTGCCGCGACGGCCACGGCACCCGCCGTATAATCAATCCAACGATGACGCTTCGGTGGAGGACGCCAGACGAGTTCGGCCGTCTGAACCTCCTGCGGCTCTACCGGCTGCAACGTCAAAACATACCGGTTCCACACATCCTGTCCCGGTGTCAACTCCTCCGAAATATATCCTTGATGTTCAACAACGAAGGTACCGTCGAGGACCTGCGGGGATGTATATAACACCGGAGTACGGCCCATGTCGGCGCGCCCGTCGAGCGTCTCAAGAAACACCGAAGCGCCGAATGGTACCGACTCGATCTGATAGTGGTATGGAAACGGAAGAAAAAGCTCCAGGGTGTCCCCCGCGCTTGCGTCGAGCGGAGACGAGACCGGTGCAATGGACCAGGTCTCGCCCGTCATCGGGACGAGACGCACCCTCGACGTGCTCGCCGGCACCAGGAACGTACCCAGCGCCGCCGGACCGAGACGCGACGAGTCGGCATATACGGTCGCGCCGGGCAGGTTCGTGTCAATCAACACCACGACACGTTCTTGCGCCCGGCAGAAGCCTACTTCCAGAACCAACAGAAAAAGCAGCGCACAAAGCCTACAGAGAGGCAGCATGATCAGGGGCCGAAGTTGACCTGAATAGATAGACGAAGTGCGGTTCGGATAGCACGACGAGATAGCCGTCCCGTGCCGCCAGCGCAGACTTCACGCGCCCGCGAAGCTGGTGTTCCCACTGCTTCGCACCGGTCTCTCGATCCACGGCGTAGAGCATCCGCCCCATACTTCCGATATACACGTGGCGCGGTGTGAGCAGCGGAGCGGCTGTCAATGCGGCACTCACTTTGAACGACCACCGAAGGGCTCCCGTCGCCGTATCCAGGGCGCGCAACAGACCATCCGAAGCACCGACGACCAGTAAGTCGCCATCGACAGCCGGTGCAGCGAAACGGATCGTGGTATCCGGGAGCGCAAAGGTCCAACGCACACGACCACCCTCGGCATCGAGTGCAAAAATTCGCCCTCTGGTGGTGGGTACGAAAAGGGCCGTCTCATGGGCTGAGATGGACGTATACACCGGCGAACGAAGGGCCTGCTTCCAGTGGACGGTTCCATCATCCGGTCGAAGGGCTACCAGGTCGCCTCGATCACCGGCTATGATCACGCGTTCTCGGGCCAGCACCGGCGTGGCATGCACGGAATTGCCCTCGTCGAGCACATATTCCCAGCGTACTTCCCCCGTCTCGGTATCGTATTTGCGAACGTGCGCCTGCGCGTCGGCGACGACGAACGCCTCTCCGAGCGACAAGATACCCGTTTCAATCGGAGTCCCTTTGAGCTTCCATAACGTCCGGGCGTTCGCGAGGTCATAGACATAGAGCATCCGTTTCCCCCACCCAACCGGAACGATCAGCTTGCCGTCCTGGATGATGGGCGTGCCTTCGACCGTTTCGCCGAAGTTATCGATGCCTTTCCGCTTGCCCGTTTCAAAGTCGATAGCGTGGATCTCGCCCTTCCGCGTGCCGACCAGGACGTTCTGCCCCAGGAGCAGAGGTGAGCCCGATCCGAAGGCAGCCGTTGCGTTATAGACCCACACTTCTTCCAGCGGAGGGACGACCGCATCCTCCGTCACGTTTCGGCGCTCCGGCGAGTCGCCCTCCGTCAGCCAATCGGCCTCGGTTGTAACTGCCGCGCGGTCAATTTTCAAGGCCTTGCACCCGGTGAACAGAAAAAGCACGGTCATCCCGAGAAGAGCAAGTGTTCGTTTGTTTGAAGAGACCACGCGAACCACCCCCTGTTACCGCTAAAAATCCCACCCGAAGAAGAATTGTTTAAAGACCCGGTCTGAGCGCTCGCGGAAGCCGTCTCGGAAGCGATACCCGATGTCGTAGCGCAACACAAAGCCGCCAAAGAGGTTGAGTCGAAATCCCAGCCCGGCGGCACCTACCGTCTCACCGGCGTTGATCTGCGGCAGCTTCTCGCCGTAATCGTCGTTCCAGGCGTGCGCGGCATCGAAGAAGAGCGCACCTCGCAAGTTGGTCACGCCGAAAGGAGCAAGGACGGGGAGCAACAGCGACGGCTGTCGCAGAATGGGGAACCGTAGTTCATGAGAGATGAACCACATCTTTTTTCCCCGGACGCTGAAGAGGCGATATCCGCGCAGATCCCAGCTACCGCCCATGAAAAACAGCCGGGCCTCGCGCCCTTGATTCCAGCGCCCCAGGACGCGAGAGGCAAACGTCAGGTCCTTCCCGAGCCTGAAGTATCGCCGGACGTCGGCTTCGAGGGTAAAATAGTTCACATTCGAATAGAGCACGTCGGTCGTGTAGGCCGTCGTCAGCTTGGCGCGCCAGCCATCGACCGGGCCGTTGAGCGCATAGAGCGCGTTATCATGCACCAGCGAGACGGCATTCGAGACCAGTAACGCCTCTCGGTCAATACGACGCTCCGGAATCTGTTTATCACTCCAGCTCAGCGACGTACTCACCTCAATACGGCGAAACATGGATAGTGGATAGCTGACTGCACCGAATCCGCCATATACGGTCTCCCAGAAGATCGGGAGATCGGTCGAAGCATCCGGGTCGGTAATGTCGTAGCGGCGTCCGCCGAAGCGAAAGAGGCCGTAGCCGATGTTAGTCCGCCGGTGCAACTGCACCCGAGAAACCGCAATATTGATGCTCTTGAGGAAACCACCCCCGCTCTGGGGAGAATTCCAGAAAGTGACGAACATGCGGTCATTACCCAGCATGTCGGAGAAGGCCATGGCCGCCCCGCCAGCCGTGCCCCACACCACACTGTTCGTCAACTGACCCTGCGCAAGGTCGAGGTTATACTTACGCCGATAGGGTACACGCTCCGCGCCGCTCTCGTCGCCGAGCCGGGCGAACGTCCAACGTTCGTCCGATACATCGGCCAGTTGAACCGATTCGAGCTTCTTCGGATGCGTAATCAGCGAATCGACGTTCGGTAGCTGGCGGATGGTGAAACGGAAGTTTTCGAAGCTGTTGAAGATCAAATGGCCGTCTCCGGTCCATACAGGATCGTAGGCGGCGCTCGTCAGGCGGGTCAACTGGCGCAGGTCGCGTCCGGCCTCGGGCACGAAGAGCGCATCGGGACCGAGGGTGGTCGTCGCCGCCGAGGCTACTGCCGGAGGTAGGCCGGCTTCTAGCCGCATGTCGGCGACCCAGATATCCTGTGCTCCGAATCGCCCTGTACTGTCGCGGCGGGTACTCGTAAAGACAAGCTGTGTCCCGTCCGGGCTCCATTGGGGCGAGAAGTCGTGGTGTTTACCGAAAGTTATGTATCGAATGGCCCCCGTTTCGAGGTCGTACGTAAAGAGGTTGTAGGCATTTTCTACGCCAACTGACGTCCGATCCGACGAGAAAGCCAGCATCCGCCCGTCCGGGCTCCAGGCCGGGTCGCGTTCATCGTAGCTGTCGTTGGTCAGCTTGTGCAGCGTGCCGCCGACGGTGTCGTAGATGTAGAGGTCGCTGAATCCGCTCTGATCAATCGAAGAGAACGCGAGTTGCGTCCCGTCCGGGCTCCACGACGGCGAATACACAGCAATCAGGTCGTCGAAGCCGTAGGTAGGCCCCAGTTCATCTCCTTCAAGGTCGTAGACATGAATGACGTCCTTCCCGCCACTCTTGGTGACGAAGGCCAGCTTGCCATCGGGCGATACGTTGATCCGGCTCTCGAAAAGATGAAAGGCCTCAAAGCGATCGTTCCGTTCGCCACGAATCAGGATATTCGGTTTGC
>JBHHWM010000316.1:0-5152 GCA_046756545.1 Rhodothermales bacterium
TTCTGGAACAAGGAGCCCCGATCCAGGCCGAGCCCTAACCCCTGGGAACGAAGATAGCGCGCCTCTCCGGTCAGGCTGATGGTAGCTGCCGGACAATGCCCGGCACGCGCCAACAACAACTCTTCCTTTTGCAAATCGAGCACGCCGTAGATGACCGAGATAAAGACATTTCTCTCCAGAGAACTGGCCAGTGCCCGGTTGGCGTGCGTCAAGAAATCCAGGGGATCCGGGGCCAGGAAACTGACCGACTGGAAGACGCCCTGCATCTCAGCCATATAAAACGCCGCCGACGTGCCCTTACCCGATACGTCGCCGACGATAAAGGCCAGCCGGTGGTCGTCGAGTTGCACAAAGTCGTAATAATCGCCGCCCACTTCATGAGCCGAGACGCTGGAGGCGGCCAGGCTCACCCCTTCGAGTGAAGGGAGCCGGTGCGGCAGCAACTTATGCTGGACTTCCTTGGCAATGGCCAACTCACGCGAGAGACGCTCCCTCTCGATCTGTTCTTCGAAGAGGCGGGCATTATCGAGGGCGATGGCAGCCTGGGCCGCGAAGACACTGATGGCTTCTACGTCGTCCTTTTCAAAACCGTGGGTCACATCCCGGGCTACGAAGAGGGCTCCCAGCGTTTCGTCGCGGGCGACGAGGGGCATCACGAGCAGGCTGCTGAGGCCGTCGCCGGGGCGCGCTTCCACGCGGTGATCCGCCGGGGCCTGATCCAGCAACATCGGTTCCTGCGTTGCCAACATATCCTGGTAGAAAGCGGTCGTATCTACCAGTTCGGCGATGAGCGCCGGCGCGATGTTATGCGTGGCGATGACGTGCGGACGCAAAGAGCCGGTTTCCGGATCGGCCACCGCCAGCCAGGCCTTGTCGGCCGAACCGGCTTCGACCGGCGACGCGGTGATCGTCGAGACCAGCTTTTCGGGATCGAAAACCTGATTGACCAGATTCGTGAGCGTATGCATCACGGCCATCTCGTCGGTCTTCCGCTGGAAGTCGCTGGTCGTCGGCAGGTGGAAAAGCAGCGAGAGTAGGGCGGTCGTGCAGTAGAGAAAGCCGAAGAGACCGGCCAGTAGCAAGAAGATACTCAGCGGATAACTGTAGTAGGCCAGCGAGATCGAGAAGACAGGCATCAGCGTGTCGCCCGCGAGGCCGATGGCCAGGCCGAACATTCCCAGCAATAGCATCGAGAGGCCGATAACCGGCATCTTTTCCTTGAACGAGAGATGCACAATCCAGGACAGCCGGAAGGAATTGATCACCATAAACACAACGGCCGGGATCAAGGCCATGGTCTGGATCATCGTGAACCCCGGTTCCACCGGCGGCTTCAAAAAGGTGGTGAAGGCAGCAATGACCATCAACGCCAGCATCACATACCAGTTACGCTGGCTGCTCCTGGTACGTTTAAAGAGCACGAGATCCCGAAACCGCAAGAGCAGAATGAAAAAGAACACCGTCTCCAACAGGCTCAACACGTTCATCTTGACGACGGAGGCCAGCGCCAGCGGAGTGACGATATCGGTCTCGGTGCCGGTAACGGGATCCGTAAGCGTAACAACGTTGAAACCCGGTCGTCCGATCAGATAGGCCACACCAATCAGGAGTAGACCAAGCACAAGCGTGCCCCAAAACGCTTTGGCCGGTGTTACACGATGTTTTCTGAACTGTTGAGAAAGAAAAAGCCACAACGATCCGTAGCACGCCAGAATCACCACACTATAGACCAGTTGAAGGGTGAGAGGCTGCTCAGGAACGTTCCAGGTAAAGAGGTGAAAGACAAAGCCCAGTACGTAGAAAACCACGAAGAAGATGAGCAAGAGCGCACGCTTCATGCGCGCACCCAGCTTTGAGGGGCGGCTGCGCCTGGGCCATTTAGCAAAAAAGCCGTTGGGCATTCTGTCCGGCGAAATCCTGGGTGGCAATCGTCACAGAGCGCAGGGGGCTCCGGTCATATCATCGGCCATCTTACTCATTCGTAGACACAAATGTTACAAGAATCGTTGACTCCGAAGGGACGCGAGAGTTTCGAACGATAGGATCGAGAACGAGGAAACACACGGGAAACCTCTCCTCGATTCTTCGTCTCCCCGGTTCATCGTTTCTACCCGATGGAGACACAATGTGAGAATAGACAGTATAATCTTTGGCAACGCAGTTCGGGAACGAGTAACTTCACTTGTTCACCTTCGTACAGCAACGCACGTCCCCCCGTTTCACCTCGGATATTACCATGAAAAAACGCGGCCTCATACGTATCCAACTTACCCTGCTCGTCGTCCTTGCCTTGCTGGTGATCGTCCGCATGATCGTAGGACCGCCCGCACCCAGCGGCCTGGTTGTCTTCGTTGACCTGGAAGCGCAAACATTGCGGCATGCGGCGTTTGAGCTAGAACAACCCGCCGAAGTCGCCATCCTCGCCACAGGTTCCTTCGAGCAACAGGGTGCTTCTTCCACGTTAGCCGCCTATAGCTGGATTGTTCGTCGTGCCGACGCGGAAACAGTGTGGGAAATGGACCCGCGCACCGCCGAGGCCGGGCGAGGAAACGCCGCGCATGTACCCGGCGACACCTTCGACCTGGAAGCCGGCATTTACGATGTCTATTTTGCCAGCTACGGCCAGGAACAGCGACAAAACCGCCGCCAACGCTGGCGCAATGACGCCGACCAGTGGGAGTTTGTCCTGCGCCTGACCGACGAGACGATCCCAGCTCGTCGCCTTTCCGACCGCATCGACACTATCACCAAAGAGGCCGAAAACGTCGTTTGGACCTCAGCGCCGATGCGGAGTAATCGTGAACAGGAGCACCTCTTCGAGATAAAACAACCCACGCAGCTTCGTCTCTACGCCGTCGGTGAAATCAAAGGACAATCCGGCGATCAATACTGGATTGAGAATGCCGGGACCGGAGAACACGTCTGGGAGATGAAGCAGGAGAACACGAAACCGGCCGGCGGTCTTGCCACCAACCGGCGCTTCCGAGGCGAACTGACGCTGGCACCGGGCGCGTATCGGGTCGCCGCACAAACCAATCGTGACCACGCCTTCTACGACTGGGAAGGGAACCCTCCATACGACCCTTCTGCATGGGGCCTCACGCTCTACGCCGAGGATCCATATGCCATCACCGCCTTCGATCCCTGGACGTCACGCCAACCGCTCGTTAGCCTGACGCGCGTCCCGGACGACACCAAGCTGAGCCGGCGGTTCGAAGTGCAGCAACCCATCCAGGTTGTGCTCTATAGTGTCGGAGAGATGACCGACCGAAATAGTATCTATGACTTCGGCGAGTTGTTCAAGGAAGAGACCAACAGGAAGCGGAGCATCTGGAAGATGAAATGGAATGCGTCGCAACAAGCCGGCGGAGGCGACAAAAACCGCCTCGAAGTGGCCTTTATTCGCCTTGAACCAGGGGTCTACACGTTGCAATACCAGACTGACGGCTCACACGCATACGACGACTGGAACACCGGCGCGCCGGACTATCCGGAGCGCTGGGGCGTCACCCTTTTTCCGATGGCCCCGGCTCTCGACGAAGGGGTGTTCCAACTGCTGCCCTCCCTTTCCGGCGACGACTGGCCGACACCCAATCCCCCCATTTCCGGCCTGGACGTCAACGAAGGAGCGGTTTTGCTGGACTGGACCCAGCTGCGCGGTGATGAGGAGAAAAGTCATCCTTTCGAACTCCAGGATGAAGCCCGGCTGTACATTCTTGCCCTCGGCGAAATCACCTCCAGCAGCCAGTACGATTACGGCTGGATCGAACGGGCAGGCACCAATGACGTCGTGTGGGAGATGATGCTCGACAACACCCATCCAGCAGGCGGGGCCGACCGTAACCGTCGCTTCGAAGGCATCGTGACGCTGCCGCCGGGCGGATACGTCGTGAATTATAAGACCGACTCGTCACACCACTATGGCTTTTTCGGCGATGAAGGCCCTGATGAGCCTGCGGCCTGGGGCATAACCATCCATTTTGTCGCCGACGAAGAAGCCCCTCCCGACCCGGAACAATAGGCTGGTACCGGAAGATCGTTTTCATCGTTGGAAAGACTTGCATTGTTGCGCAAAAACCCGCTTACTTAGAAGCAGGCCTCTGCAACAGTGAGCCTGGAATGATGAACACGGTCGAGCTAAAGATCTATGTAGCGGGCGATTGGCAAGAATTCCTCATTGCCGAACTGGGAGACCTGGACTTTGACGTTTTTTTCCAGGACCCTCATGCCGTCAAAGCCTACATTGCGGCACCGCACTGGGACGACGTCAAACGGGAACACATCGAAAACTGGCTTCGGTCTCACGGCCAGGTAGTCCCGGTCGAAGAATGCGTCATTTCGTCCCAAAACTGGAATCGTCGCTGGGAAGAGACGATCAAACCCCTTGCCATTGGGCCTTTCCTTGTCAAACCGACGTGGGCCGATATCCCGGACGAGCATGTCGATAAGATCCTCCTGGAAATCGACCCCAAGATGAGTTTCGGAACCGGCTATCACGAGAGCACTCGCCTCGCGCTGCGTTTCCTGCCGGATCTGGTGAAAGGCGGCGAGTACGTCTTGGACGCCGGGTCCGGCACCGGTATCCTGGCCATTGCCGCCATCAAGCTCGGAGCCGAACGGGCCGTCGCCTTCGACATCGATCCCTGGGCGCAACAGAACGCCGTCGAAAACTTCTACCTCAATGATGTCGACGGGCAGATCGCTTTTCGCCATGGCGGCATCGACCGTGTGCGCGAAGAAGGCTTCGATCTCCTCCTGGCCAACATCAATCGAAACGTGCTCCTCACCCTGATTCCGGCCTTTGCGCAGAAAGCAGCACCGGACGGACATGTGGTGCTGGCAGGGCTGCTCCGGCAGGATCGCCGACGCATGCTCAATGCCGCCATGGCACACGGCTTTACCGCCACACGCGAAGAGACGGAGGGAGCGTGGTGGTCGGTCGTCCTGAGAAAAAGTCGCGGGTGAACACCCGGAGACAGCGAGCCGAAGCGGGGCCTTCCTGCCTCATTCGCTCCCGTTCTTTCCTGTTTTCCAACGACGATCTCACGCGGCGAAGGGCGACGTTACATCCGGCTCTTCTACACGGAACAAACCCCTGCTCCTCTCGTCGTAGACACCCCGCTTGCAGAAGCGGAGCCTTTCTTTGTTACCC
>JBHHWM010000317.1:0-5092 GCA_046756545.1 Rhodothermales bacterium
AGTGCGCTCGAAGCGAGGGAAAAGGGGAGTGCCCGTCGCTCCGACACGTCGATTTTGTTGACCAGGACGTACTGGCTGCCCAGGGTCCATAAAAAACCGAACGTGGCATGTTGCACTTTATCGAGCCCCAGCCAGGGATCGCGTGAAGGAGCCTTCAATGCCGAAAGCCCGGCAGGGGTTTCGCGAGGCGGCGCAAGCGGTGCGGAGAGCGGCAGCCTCGGAAGGGAGTATACGATCGCAGCGCGCACGAAGACTGCCGAAGCAGGACCGGGGAGACGGACGTTCGTCGATTGCGCATGGACCGGTGCAACGCAGACCAGTATGAGCAGCCCCACCCATGCGTATTCGCCCCCCTCCCGTCTGCCGGGGGGGCCACAACGACGAGCCGGAGGGTCAGGGCGTATCGGCAGCACGGTTTTCAGAGAGGTTGGGATCTTTGACTGGAGGAGCGACACAGACGTGGATCTGGCCGATCCGGTTATTCTCAACGGTTTCCACGCGCATGTTGAGTCGGCCATAGGCCACTTCGTCGCCTCGGAAAGGGATTTCGCCGGTCAGGTGAAAAATCAGTCCACCCAGCGTTTCGAAGTCGAAGCTTTCGGTGTCGAGGTCCAGGTCCAGCAGGTCGTTGAGGTCGTCGAGGTCGATGCGGGCGTCCACGCGGTAGGTGCCGTCGTCGAGGCGTTTGAAGAGGACGTCTTCCGGCTCGTCGTGCTCGTCCCGGATGTCGCCGACGATTTCTTCGAGGACATCTTCGAGCGTGACGATGCCCGCCGTGCCGCCATACTCGTCCACGACGATAGCCAGGTGGGTTTTCTTACGTTGAAAATCTTTGAGCAGATCGTCCAGTTTACGTCCCTGCGGCACAAACATCGGCGGGCGCATCAGGCGGGTCCAGTCGATCCGGCGAATGCCGTTGCTGTTGTTGAGGTAGGGCAGCAGGTCCTTCGCGTAGATGACCCCGAGGATGTTATCGAGGTGATCGACGTAGAGCGGGAGGCGCGAGTGGCCGCTCGAACGAATGATGTCGAGTGCTTCGGAGAGCGTGGCAGTCACCGGCAGGGCTTCGATGTCGAGCCGGCTGATCATGATGGCGCGCACCGGCGTATCGCCGAACTCGACAATCGAGTGAATCAACTCGCGTTCCTCTTCTTTGAACGTGCCGTGTGCTTCGCCGATCTCGGCCATGGCCTTCACGTCTTCGCTGGAGAGGCGCGTGGCCGTCGAGAGTTGGAACCGGCGTTGCACAAACAGCATCGCGCGTGAGAGCACGATGGACAACGGACGCAGGAGCACGTGCAGCACCATCAGCAGCCCGGAGACACGACGGCTAAACGTTCGGGCATGCCGGGTGGCGATGAGCTTAGGGGTGATCTCGCTGACGACCAGTAGGACGAAGGTGAGCGCGATGGCTTCGAGAATAAACACTATCGTCGGGTTCAGGGCGAACTCCCGCGCGACCCGCTCTGTCATCAGCGCGGCCAGGATCGCCGCGGAGACATTCACGAAGGTGTTGAGTAGCAGAATCGTAATGAGGATCTGACGCGGCTCTTTCAAGAGCTTGAGCACGCGCTGACTGGCGCGATCCCTTGCTTCGGTCAGCGCTTCCTTGGCGGTGCCGTCGAGCGAGAACAGGGCCACTTCCGAACCGGAGAACAGGGCCGAAGCGAGCAACAGCAACAGAAAAAGCCCCAGCATCAGTACGAAGGCCGGATCTAAGGCAAGCGGAGGAGCAAGAGGAAACAGGTAAAGAGCGAAGAGTAAAGGAGGAGAGTCGGGGTCCAAGGTGGGTGAGGAGGCTTCCCTCGGTTGGTTCAACGGATAGCGGCCTTTGCGGCCGGCGCGACATCCCTTTTCGGTCCTTTACGAAGATACGATTTTTGGAAGGGAGGATCTGTAAAAAACGACCTCTCGACCGGCGCGCATTTTCTTCAACGCGGGCATCCAGGGTGCGTTTCCCTACACATGATGAACAACGGCGGTCAGCCGTCAGCTTGTGGGAGAGGGTGCTGAAAGCTGACGGCTGACCACTGACGGCTCAAAAACCCTACAAATAATTGCCGGTGATGACCATGTAGATCAGCACAATGAGGAACGCCACCGGGCAGACGAATTTGATCATGAAGGCCCACAAGCTGGAAGCCGGCATGCGAAAACCACCCTCCTGGAGCGATTCGAGCGTCTTGGGAATGCCCCACTTCCAGCCGACGAACACACACAGGAAGAACGCACCGATGCTCAGCGACCAGTTGCCCCAGATGATGTTTTGCACGCTCAAAAAGTCGAGGCCGGGACCGAAGAAGGTGGAGAGGAAGCCGACGGCACCGTTGGCCAGCGCCGAGGGGATGGCCACCAGGAAGCACGCGCCGCCGATCAACCAGGCGGCCTTGGTCCGGCTCCACCCCCGCTCATCGACGAAATACGAGACGACGACTTCGAGCAGGCTGATCGTCGAGGTGAGGGCGGCGATGGCGAGCAGGGCGTAGAAGGCGATGGCGAAGTAGGAGCCTGCCGGCAGTGCATCAAAAATCGTCGGTAGGACGATGAACACAAGGCCGGGGCCGCTCGCCGGATCGACGTCGGCGGCGAAGAGGGCCGGGAAGATGATGAGCCCGGCCAGGATGGCAATGAGGGTGTCGAAGAACGCAACCGAAGCACCCGCAAACGGCAAGTTCTCCTTCTTCGACATGTACGAGCCGTAGGTGATCATAGCACCCATGCCCAGGCTGAGGCTGAAGAGCGCCTGCCCCAGCGCGTTCATCACGACCCCCGCCGTTATTTTCGAGAGGTCCGGTTTGAAGAGGTAGCTGATGCCCGCCTCGCCTCCCGGCAGCGTCATGGCGCGGATCGCGAGGATAATGAGAAGCACGAACAGCACGGGCATCAGAATCTTGGCCGTTCGCTCGATGCCTCCTGATACACCACCGCGTACGATAACGATGGTGATCAGCAAGAACAGGGCGGTCAAGGCGATGACCAGCACCGGGTTGCCGACCAGTTCACCAAAGATCTGTGTGCTCTGCGCATTATCAATTGCGGTTCCAAAATCTCCAACAATCGCTTTGTAGAGGTATCCGATGGTCCAACCGGCAATGACGGCATAGAACGCCAGGATGCCGAACCCGGTAGCGACGCCGAGGCCGCCCACGGCGGGCCACCACGAGTCGGGGACGAGCGCCTTGAAAGCACCGACGGGGTTTCGCTCGGTTTTTCGTCCGATGGAGAGTTCGGCAAGGATAACGGGAATGCCGATGAGAATGACAAAAAAGAGATAGATAAGGACGAAGGCCCCTCCGCCGTTTTGGCCGGCTGTGAAAGGGAAGCGCCAGATGTTGCCCAGGCCGATGGCGGAGCCGGCGGCAGCGAGGATAAAGCCGAGCTTGCCGCTCCATTGTCCGCGATCTGTGGTGGATGATGTTGCCATAGAGTGGGTCCTGTTTTGAAAGGAAAAACAACCGCGTCGGACGTAGCCTGCGCAGAAGTATACGGGTTGGTGGGTAGAAGAGGGGGGAACCCATTGTTGCGACGAATCGCCTCCCAATAACCTGCACCGCTACGTAAAAATCAAGGAAAGAGCATATTCATTGAGCGGTGCCTCTGTAATGAGTAACCAAAACCAGGTGCCGGAGCGAGACCGGCTCCGGCTGACTATGAGCACAGCGCGACTTCCAAAAGGGCCTCGGCCAGAGTATCCGGCGTGTCGCAGGTAGAAGCAGAAAAAAGGTGTTGATTCGCCCTGTTTCGTTTCTCAAGCCCGTACTGGTAAGTCTGGTCGTAATAGGTCAACACCAGGCGACAGGCTCCTTCGAGGTCGCCGTCGAACACGGCGTTCCGGGCCTGTTTTGTACGCAGGCCGCCCAGCCGCTTGCTGATGGCGTCGATGGCTTCGACGAGGTAGGCTGCCTCGTGAGCGCCGTAGGTTGCTACCAGATGATGCACGCGTGCTTCGAAGGGGACATCGAGCACGTAGACCGGGGCTTGCTGCATCTGCACCCAGAATGCACCCGGCACGAGGAGACGGCCGATGCGGCGGCTCTCGTCTTCGATCCAGACGGGGCGAGCCAGGTTGAGAAAACGCCATTGCACCGCCAGCACATTCTCGAAATGTTCCTGCGACGGTTGTTTCGGTTCGCCAAGATGCCCGAAGACCGAGCCTTTGTGATGCGCCAGCGCTTCGAGGTCGATCACCTGTTCGCCGCGCTGTGCCAGGGCGCGTAAGACCTCCGTTTTTCCCGAACCGGTCATTCCTCCAAGGATATGGACCTCGCGGGGTAGGGCAAACGCCTCAAGCACACAGCGCCGGAAGCTCTTGTAGCCGCCCCGCAGCGTCCCGACGTGATAGCCGGCGGATTCCAGCAGCCGGGCCATGCCCGCGCTACGCATCCCGCCTCGCCAGCAATGGATCAGTACCTCCCGGCCCACAACCATCGATTCGGTTGTCTCGACCAGGCGGCGTATCTTCGGTCCGATGATGTCGAGTCTCCGGCGGACGGCTTCGTCGCGTCCTTCCTGCTTGTAGAGCGTACCCACCTCGGCGCGCTCTTCGTCGGAGAACAAGGGCAGGTTGTGCGCACCGGGGATGTGGCCCTGGGTGAACTCGGCAGGGGTGCGTACGTCGAGCACCGGTAGCTGACGGCTCCGTTCTAGAAAAAGCGCTATGTCGAGGACGTCGGCCATGGCGGAGCCTGAACGTGAACAAGGCAAGGCGGGTACTCTTCGCGCGGAGCACGGTTTCCGGATGCTTCTCCGTCCAGGAAATCGATGCGGAAGGAGCACGAGTGAACGGGGCGACCTGCCGGTTCTTCTCCACAAAAAGGGAGCCCTGTCGTTCAGACAACCGGGCTCCTCTCTTCGGGGCTAGAAAACACCTACTTCATCAACGTCACGCGCTGCGTACGTACCTCACCGCTCACCTCCATCCGTACCAGGTACACCCCTGTCGGCAACCGGTCCGCTCGGAATACTACCTCGTGACGACCCGCCGACAACACCCCGTCGACCAACGTCGTCACCAACCGACCCAACACGTCATACACTGACACTCGCACATGTCCCTCCTCCGGCAACCCGAACGGTATCACCGTCTCCGGAT
>JBHHWM010000318.1:0-5003 GCA_046756545.1 Rhodothermales bacterium
GCCATAAGGACGAGCGCGAGCACCAGGCTCATACCAGTGAATACCCTTTTCATCGTAATAATCTGGAGTTGGTGGACTAGCCTGTGAAACGTAAAGCAAGAGTACGACGCGACGGGCCTCAATGCAAGGCGTGCCGCCGCGCGAGCTTCATCCCGGAAGATAGAGCAGAGCGTTGAATTACTTCCAGCGCATCTTGCCGGGGAACGCAAGCCTCTTCTCTACGAGGCCCACCTCGCCGGTTAACAATCAATACACGGTAGTGAACGTACGGGGAAGGGCTGCATTCGTCAAGATGACAAAATCGCCGAAGGAACCGAAGCGCCCGGCGTCGAAGGTGGTATAATCTTCTTCCGGCTCCATGATGACGATGAGGTGCCGTGTGCCGGGCCGGTAGCCTCGCAGTTGTTCCGGCATCCCCAGCCCCCCCTTCACGTGATAGCTGCCGGCCACATGCAGCACGAGGGCATCAGGGGTTTGCAGCAGATACTGGCGAATGGTGTAGGCCATGGACGCGTCCCAGAACGCCTGGGCGTCGAGCATATGCCTCATGCCATGCCGCACCGAAGAAGCCCCCTGCTCCTCTCCGCCCGTTTTCCCATCGGCGACCGGCACGGCGGTCTGCGGCGACCTCCGTGCCATCATTCCGGCCATTTCCTTGTTCCACCGGGCCATATATTCAGGGGTCGGCCCCGGGTACGGAAGCGGCGGCAGCCATGCCTTTGCCCACTCCGACAGCGAATCGAGGGAAGACGGACCTTGCCGGGAAACACGGTTCACATAGCGACGCGGCGCATTGGCTGCAATGACCGGCAGGTGGTGCGTTCTGGCAAACTCTACAAGGGGCTTGTAGTCGGTCTCGTAATTATTCCAGGGACGGCTGCTTTTCTGGAAATGTTCTTCGGTGATGAACCCGGCGAGGTACTCGTCGAGGATGGGTTGTACATCGCGCTCGAACACTTCCAGCGACAGCGCCAGAGGCCGCGCCCCGACGCCCTGCGTACATTGCTGACAGGCCCGTTTCAGAAGCTCCGCTTGAAGATGATGCGCCACCGGGTCGTTGTGTTGCTCACCGATAAAAACAACCTCAACCTCGCTCATCGCTGCTACGATGTCGTCGAGGGAGGCAGGCTGTCCGTCCGCCCGATAAATACGGTAGGCATCCGTCAGCGTAGTGTCGGCCGGCGTCGAATCCGCAGATGACTGCGCCTGCCCAGGTACAGCGATCCCGGCAAACAAGAGCATAAAGCACGTTGCACGCGGCATGCACCGATGGAAACAAGGAAACAGACGAAAAGTCATGGGCTTCATACTCAGCCGAAAAAAGGGGTGCGCGTAGACTGCTCGTAAGTGTCGTGATTCATGGGGCGCACGGGGCCGCTGCCGACGGCTCCGTGTAGTTCAACGGGACACAAAGCAATCTGTGCCCTATCTTTGCTACACCGCTAGACCCCTGGCGATAAAGCATTACGTCAGGTACACCGCCCAAACGGCAGAATACGGCCGCGTTTGGGGTACCCCGGATCCTTGTTAGAACGCCGAAGTCATGTCGAAGCCTGAGTCTATGCCGTGCCCGGAATGCAGTTGGCACAATCCGCACAGCGCGCGGTTCTGCGCCCGGTGCGGAACCCGCCTTCAAGCCGATGCTTTGGAAAGTATGCCCGGCAAACCTCCAGCCCCTCCTTCTCCGCCCGTCATTCAAGAAGAGGAAGGAGAGCGCAGTGCCGTTTCACGCTATATGGGTCTGATTCTCGGGGCCAGCGTATTGATCGTCGTGGCGTTCTTCCTCATCACAGCGCTCAGCAAGAAACAGGCCGCGAGTCCCGAAGCGGCCACCGAGCAATCGGCAACGCCCTCCGATTCAGAGCAGCCAACGGCCGAGCTTTCCGACACGGCCATTGAGCAGCATCTACCACCGCTCCCCGCCCCGCTGGCCGAGCAGGCTGCCACCATCAAGGCAGACATTGAGGCCCTGCAGGGCAACGCCAAGATCACCAAGCAACGCGAACTCGTCGAACTGCTCACCAACGCAAGACGCCCTTATCGCGCGGCCCTGGAACAGAAGAAAATCGCCGAAGCCCTCAACACCCCGGCCGAATGGCGCCACACCGGCGACCTGTGGATGCAGAGCATGGAACGCCTGGGCCAGGGAGCGGAACTGGCCCGGCAGGTCATCGAAGCCTATCAACACGTCCTCGCCGCCGAGCCGGACAACGTGGATGTGCGTACCGACATGGCCACCGCCTACCTCAGTACAAACAACCCGATGCAGGCTGTCGAAGAAGTAAAACGCGTGCTCGAGACCGACTCCACGCACGTCCAGGCCCGGCTCAACTACGGCGTCATGCTGGCGCTCATCGGACGAAATGAGCAAGCCGTGGAACAGTTCGAGCAGGTAAAAACCTACGCTGATCCGGAATCGCCCTTCTATTTACAGGCCGAACAGGCCATTCGCTCGCTCCAGACGAATACCGACCAGTAGCCCCTCCGCCCAGGTAGCCCATCGTCAGAAACGCCGGGTCAGCGATACCGCGACCCGGCTCCCGGAACTGGAGAGGGGAACAACGCGCCGGTCGTAGTTGAAACGGACTTTCACCGTCGAACGGCCAATCCGGTAATCCAGAGAGCTTGTTGCAGTGAAGAAACGCGTGACGATATCGGTGGGTGGGAGTCCCTCCTCTTCGAAATGCTGCCTCCAGTCCTGATAGCGCCCGGTGGTCCGCAGATGCAAGGTGCGCCCCACATCCAGCGACAACGAGGTGCTTATTGACAGCAACGTGACACGGACATCGCCCTCCCGAACTCTTCGCCCGTTTGCATCGAACGAGATCCTGAACCTCTTTAACGGAGGCATTATGTACGATACTTTCAAATCCTCGGTCACGTAACTGAGCGTGGCCGTCTTCCGACGCCGCCGGACTAGATTGAACCGGATACGCCCGATCGGGAGACGCCGGTTGGTGCTAAGCGAGGTCGATTGGTTTTCAAAATCGCCCAGGATCGGGGGCGCATCTTCTCCACCGACCGTGGTGGAACGGCGCGACTGCGCGTGCTGCAGGGCGAACCCGGCCAGGCGCAGCCCAAGGTTGAAGCTCCAGTCCACGCCCTCTTCTTCGAACTCGGGATTGAAGATCGGTTGGTAGAGGTAGCTGATGAGAATGGTATCCTCCTGCCGGATGCGTGACCCGACCAGGATGTGAATCTCCGTCAGATTTCCGACCGTGATGAGTTCATAGTCGAGCCCCTCTTCGAATACCAACGTCTCGTTGGCATTCAACACGACCACACTGGCCGGATCCACAAACAGTCGATCCAGCACCACCACCAGGCCCTGGCTCACCAGGTGGGGTTCCAGGAATATCGGGACCAGTTCCTCCTCTATTTCCGACTGTTCCCTCGTCATGAACCCCACGGATCCTTGAGCGGACAGGCTGGCCCCGAACGGCAATTCCACGTTCATCTCGAGCCACGGGCTCACCGTTATCGTCTTGCGTTTCCCTTCATTGATGCGATCCCTATCGACCGATGCGCTCACACCGAAGCCCAGTTCCCGCCCGGCCCGCGTAGTAAACGACCCGCCATAGCCCTCCTCCTGCGTAACGATATGCTCTCCTTCCGCACGAGAACGTCGATAGTCGAACTGGGTGTAGGTGGTCATGGTATGTTGCAGGCGGAGCCGTTCCGACCAGGAACTCCGTGCATAGGGAAGATTTCCTTTGCGTTCCGCCTGCAAATACCGGGTGTTCAATTCGCTTCGCTTGCCCCACCGCAGCCAGTGATTGATGCTGAGGTTCCAGGTGGTATGATCGTTCTCCTGGAGAAGGTCGTCGAATTTCAGCCAATCGTACGTAACGTCCAGCTTTCGATTGCGTGCCGAGGCCTGGAGCCTACGGACATTTTCGGCTCGCCCCACGGGTAATAGATCCGGCCCTACCTGGATCTCGGTATCACTGAAACGCCGGGAAACGGTAACACTCATCGGGAGCAGGGGATTACGGATACTCAGGGTCGAACTCAGAATGGACGTGTCGAACCGATTCTGAGTACCGAACCCGCCGCTCTGGATCCCGCTGGACTTGTCCCAGCGTACGTTCAGCGGGATAAAACTGGATGAGAGCAGCGTAGCCTCGGTAGAAAGGCCCAAGTCGCGCGAATGGAATGGCTTGGGGAGATCGGAGCTGCGTTGTTGCGAAAAGGTGGGGCGCAGCTCGAACGAGTAGCGGAGAAAATTATCGGCGATCAACGCCCCCATCACCGGAATCACGAGGCGCTCGCGGAAATTGTTTTGCGAGAAGGAGCGACCCAAGCCGCTATCTCGCCAGTTTCCGTCAAACGAAAGTCCGATTTGCGCGCGATTGGGCACCAGGCGCACCAACGGCTGCGCCTGCACCGATCCCAGGCATCCCAGGAATACCAGGATGAGCAGCCAGCTCCTTGAGGAGAGTCCACAGGAAGCGTGCGCGCACATTCTTTCCTCCTCCAGGCAATCTAGTTCGAGGCCGCATTCGTAGATATATGGCAACGGTCGCAGGCACTGAATCCGGCACCAAAAGCGACCTTGTCGTTGTGGCATCGCCCGCAGAATTTCCCCGCTCCGATATCCTTCATGGTGACCTCGTTGGCTCCGGCCTCCGGTTCGAAGATCTCCGTATGGCAGACCTTGCACTTGAACCGGATGCGATGCACCCAGTGCGGAAACGTCGCCCTCGGCAGCGAAGCCGTTGAGTACAACACGTCTTGAGTATTGAGCGAATCGCCGCCGGCCGGCAGCGCGACCAGCGTGGAATCGTCCTCGCCGGTCAGGGCCACCCGTTTCATTTGAATCGTGCCCAGCAGCAAGGGCTGCGCCCGGTTCGGTGCCTGGGGCAGGTCAACGTGGCAACGCTCGCAGGCCGTCGGGGGAGGGAAAGCCACCTTGCCGTGGCATTCGCCGCAATAGTTCCCCTGCAAGACATCCGCCATCTTGATCTCGGTGCCCCGGTAGCGGAAGATCCGGGGATGGCACT
>JBHHWM010000319.1:0-5002 GCA_046756545.1 Rhodothermales bacterium
CAGCACGACCGGCATAATCCCAATAGTCTCAACCATAACTCCGTCTGGGCGCTCTACGAAGATCCTGAACAGCCGTCCATCCTCTGGATCGGCACGGCGGAGGGAGGCCTCAACCGGCTGGATCGGTCGACCGCCACCTTCACCCATTTCGTTCACGACCCCGACGATCCGAGCAGCCTCATCCATAACTTTGTGGAGGCGGTCTACAGAGATCGTGAGGGGGTGCTCTGGGTAGGCACGCGGGGAGGTCTCGACCGCATGAACCGCGATGGAACGTCCTTCACACATTACTTGAACGAGCATTCCAACCCGGCCTATACCATCGTCCGTGTCATCTACGAGGCCCCGAGTGAATCGGGCGTGCTCTGGCTCTCCCAGGGCCTGGAAGGCCTGATTCGGCTCGACCTGGACACCGACACGTTCACTTCCTTCCGGCATATTCCGGACCACCCGACCTGGATCACGTCGATCCTGGAAGACCACGAGGGCACCCTCTGGATCGGCTCGGACGGCAACCAGGAAGGTCTCACCCGCTTCGACCGCGACACCGAGACCTTCACGCATTTCGTCCACAACCCCGACGACCCCAACAGCCTGAGAAGCAACAGCGTGTATTGCCTCTACGAAGACGAAGCAGGGAGGCTCTGGATCGGCACGACGGGCGGCCTCTCTCGCTTTGATGCCTCAACCCAAACCTTCACCCATTACACGGTGCAGAACAGCGAGCTTCCGAACGACGTGATCTACGGCATTCTCGGCGACGCGGAAGGTACCCTCTGGATCAGCACCCTGGGAGGGCTCTCCAAATTTGATCCCCTCGCCGATACGTTCCACACCTATGGCGTAGACCGGGGCCTACAGGGGCGCGCCTTCAATCCCTTCGCTTCGTATAAAAATCCACGCGGAGAACTCTTTTTTGGTGGGACCAACGGCTTTAACGCTTTTTTCCCAGGGCGAATACGCGAAAACCCTTACCCCCCGCAGGTCGTGGTGACGACCTTCGAACTCTTCAATCCGTCGCGCAGCATCACCGAAGCGGAACCCCACACCATCCACCTCACGATGCCGGACTCGATCACGCTATCCTACGGAGAAAACGATCTGTATTTTGAATATGTAGGGCTGCACTACAGCAACCCCGACAAAAATCAGTATGCCTACAAGCTCGAAAATTTTGAAGATGAATGGCATTACGTAGGCACCCAGCGAACCGCTACCTATACCAGCCTGGAGCCGGGCGAATACTTCTTCCGTGTTATTGCTTCCAACAGCGACGGCGTATGGACTGAGGAAGCGGCATCGGTTCGAGTCGTGATACGGCCTCCCTGGTGGATGACGGGGTGGGCCTATACTCTGTATGCGTTCCTGTTTCTGGCGGGGGTCTTTGCGACGGATCGCATACAGCGGGCGCGCCTGATCCGCAAAGAACGCGAACGCACACAGATACTGGAAGCGGAACTGCGCGCCGAAGCCGCCGAACTTCAGGCCGAGAAAGCCGAACTACAGGCGCAGGCCGTGGAATCGGAAGCTCGCGCCCTACGGGCCGAAAATGCGCGCAAGGAACACGAACTCGAAAATGCACGCGAACTCGAAAAAGCCTACCAGACGCTCAAGGCGACGCAGGCGCAGCTTATTCAGTCGGAAAAGATGGCTTCGCTGGGTCAACTCACGGCGGGTATCGCGCATGAAATCAAGAACCCGCTCAACTTCGTCAACAACTTCGCGGAACTGTGTATGGAACTGGCCGAGGAACTCGATGAAGAGATCGAGGCGCACCGAGACGCTCCCCTTGCTGCCGTTGCCGGCACGCTCAAAAGCACCCTGAGTGACCTGAAGATCAACGCCGAGCAGATTAACAAGCACGGCAAACGCGCCGACGGCATCGTCAAGAGCATGCTCATGCACTCGCGCGGCACGCCGGGCGAGCGGGGACTCACGGATGTAAATCAACTCCTGGAGGAATACGTAAACCTCTCCTACCACGGGATGCGCGCCAACCAGATAGGCTTCAATGCCACGCTCGAACAGGAGTACGACGAAGCCGTGGGCGAGGTGTCGTTGGTGCCTCAGGATATCGGGCGCGTCTTCATCAACCTGCTCAACAACGCCTTCTATGCCGTGCATCAGAAGGCGCTTTCGTCCGGTGATGCCTATGAGCCCACCGTGTCGGCACGCACCAGGAAACTGGAGCGCGCCGTAGAAATCCGCATCCGAGACAACGGCACGGGCATCCCCGCCCGGATTCGCCGGCAAATATTCCAGCCGTTCTTTACGACCAAGCCGACCGGCACCGGAACGGGGCTGGGGCTGTCGCTGAGCTACGACATCGTGGTTCAGGGACATGGCGGAACCCTGGACGTAGAGAGCGAAGACGGGCAGTTCACGGAATTCATCATCACGCTCCCGGCCTGAGCCCACCGCGTTCCGCTGCCAACCGAAGGTGCCGCGTTGCTTCCGGGAATCGCTGAGACCTGATGTGTACTCCTACCCTGGTAATTCTGCCGGGAGTTGTGTACATTGCGCAGCGGCCTAAAATCTCTAGCCTTTCTCCCCACGCTTCTAGTGGATCCCGTGTCGTACATGAGAGAATAATAGGCCAAAGCAGTTCAACCGACCCGCTTTCTTTGGTCAGAGAGTCGGCGTTAGATCTTCTTCTCATCGCCGCCCTCTCCCCAGAGCCCCTACCCATTTCACAAACCGGAGAGGATTCATGGAAATCAAGCAGGATACCTCGGCACGTGCCGCTATCGCGGCAGAATTACAAAGCATCCTCAGAACCAATCCCAGGCTGCGGCTCGAGTTCCTCGCCGCCGTATCCCGGCTCTTTCGCGAGCACCAGGTCGCTGTGGAACCTGAGGTGTTGGCCCAGCTCACACTCACCATGGAAGGAGTGTATGCATCCAGCGCCCGCGCCGGCGATCCGCCGCCGACGACCCGCGAAGGGATCGAAGCGCTCGCGGGAGATCCTCCACCTACAACGCGGGAGGGCATCGTCGCCCTGGCTGGAGACCCCCCGCCGACCACCCGCGAAGGGGTCGTCGCGCTGGCCGGTGATCCGCCGCCCACCACGCGCGAAAGCATCGTGATGGAAGAACTCTACGAACTCCAGTATTAACGAGCGGCGTTCGACACGACGGAATAGACCACCTGGGTTGCATAACTCCGGTGGTCTATTTTGCATTGCCCCGAGCGCCCCGCCCTCGACGTACCCACGCAGCGTATGATCACGTATTCGAAGCCCGGCCCCGGCATCATCACCCTTCCCCTGCTCGACCAGGCCACCTGCGAGCGGCTTATTACGCTCGCCGATGAGCACGACTGGGAGCAAGCCGGCGTCATGAAACGAACGAGCAACGCCGAGGTCGCGGTGATGACGGAGGTTCGTTCAGCCACCATCAGCTACGTCGAACGGGACACCGATGCCTGGCGCGTGCTCCATGAGAAAATGACCCAGGTCGTCCGCCCGCTCGTACGCACCGAGTGGAAACGGGACTTCCGCGAATACTCCGACTTTCAGGTAGTCCGGTATCTGCCCGGCGATTTCTACCACACCCACCGAGATTCCGGCCCGAACAACCCCAATCGATACTTCACGGTGGTATGCTACCTGAATGACGGATTTGAAGGAGGAGGCACACATTTTCCCGAGGCCGACTATACCGTCGAGCCGATCCGAGGCCATGCCTTGATCTTTCCCTCCGCCTATCTTCACCAGGCGCAGCGCGTCGTCGGGGGTACCAAGTACATCGCCGTCGCCTGGCTGCTGGGCACGCCCCCGATTCAATGGATGTAGCAGGTTGGGGCATTACGCTACCACGCTACGCCAGCAGCGGTCGGGGTAACACATCGGGGATGGGATCGCTGCGTGTCACTTCTGCCACCCAGGCAACCCCGTCTTGTATCTCGTCGGCCAGTTTGTTCACCAGGCGTTCTTGCTCTTCAGTGTAGGCCGCTTTATCGAAAGCCTTGTGCGGGAGCTTCGAATTCCGATGAAAGACCCCCTCCAGGGCGCGTTGTATATCCTCCTTCGTAAGCGCCAGGCCGAACAGGTCCGACACCGCCTCCAGCGTCCGGCCCGGATGCTCATAAAACACCGACGCTTCCAGGGATCGTACCTGGAGGCGCTCGTCTGCCAGGAGATCCAGATAGGGAATCATCAGCCCCAGCCATACGAAGCCGGCAGCCTGCGCATCGGGCAACGTGCCGGGATGAATACCGGGGAGCTTTCCCCAGGTGTCCAGGTCCTTCCGGGCACGCCAGCTAACGTCGCGCATATAGCGCCGTCGTTTGGGGCGTTTGAGCATCGAGACGAGGAAGGATTCGAGCGCCCCGTAGAGCAACAGGCCCGCCGAGGCAGGGTGCTCCGTCAACAGTTCTCGCGCCACGTTGATGCAGGAATCCGTGGGTTTGATGACCGGGATTTCCGATGGACTAAAGGTGCGTCCCAGCAGCGCCAGCGCCACGTCCATGAGCGGCGTCTTTTGCTTCGCCTTCTCCACATCCCGTGCGCGACGTATAGCCGTACTGAGTTGATGAATCATAAACGGCTCCTTGTAAGCCAGGCACACACCCGGCCGGTCCAGGCATCGACTCAGGAGGGTGGACCCGCAGAATGCTGTATGAAAGATGAAATTGAGCCGTTTCGGTGCCGGGGCACATGCTCGAAACCGTTGCAGCACCGCGGCCAGGGGTAGCCGATATCCATTGCCGTCCACCGAGAGCGTCCGCACGTCCAGAAAGGCGGAACGCACATACGAGGACCGGTTCATGCGCAGAAAGACCGCTTCCTGGCGATCCCAGTCGATCTCACGCAGATAATACTCCGGCGAGTCGAAGAGATGATCCAGCAGCGTAGGGGCGGCAGGCTGATCGATCATGGTCGTCGAGCGTCAGCGTGGCGAAGAAGGCCGGCGGGTTCAACGATGCGGCAGCATAAGCCGCACTCAATGAGGGCGGCAACCTGGGCCGCGTCCGAGATCACGTAGCGTTCCTTGTAGAAGGT
>JBHHWM010000320.1:0-4999 GCA_046756545.1 Rhodothermales bacterium
TCTCACTGTTCCAGATGCAGTTTCGTGCGGCCATGCTGGCCCGGCACCCGTGGACCCTGGCCCAGATGCTCGAACCGCCGGCCTATTCGCGCCCGGCCAACCGTTTTTATATCGGTGGATCGAATTTCTTTACGTATCTCATGGAGAACGACGGCGGGCGTTTTTTCCACCGTAGCACCGCCCTGCATTATCGCTTTCCCTTCCTGGGCTATGGGGTAGAACTCTGGTATGGAACGGGAAAGACCCCCGCAAGGCTGGGACGCGCCTTTAGAGAGACCATGCGGCAGCGAGAGACGGCGCGGATCGAGGCGCTGGGCACGCTTACGGAGCCGAAGGTGATGGCCGAGGGACCGGGGCGCAGTCACCGTCGCCCGCGCTGGCTCAATGACTCGACGCTCGTGGCTTATGTCTCGGGATACGACGTGCGGGCCGGCTTCTATCGGTTCAATGCGCGCACCGGGGATCGGTCCTTGATCAGCCACCAGCGCGTGACGGAAGATGTCTATTTTAGCCTGAATGCCGACCGGACGGCGCTGTTCTTCTCCCGGTATGTGCAGGATCCGTTTGTGTCGATAAAAGCGCTGGCCGAAGTGCACCACCTCGACCTCGATACCGGCAAGGTACGGCAGCTCACGACGCAGGGCCGAACGCTCGCGCCGGTCACGTCGAAGGGGACGATATGGGGGGTACAAAATACGGGGCAGTTCAGCCAGTGGGTACGGATTGAAGAACAGGGGGTTATCGTTCCGCTGACGGACATCGAGCGGGCCAGTTTCGTACACCTGGTTCCTGCTCCGGGAGGGGATAGCGGGGCCGCCGTGTTGCGGGTGAATGGGCACCAGGGTCTCTTTCGGGCCTCGTTCGGAGAGGATGGGGAGCCCTCGCTGTCTCCCTGGCTGCTCTTCGAAGACGCCGCCATCTACGATGCCGCCTGGAGTTCGGATGGCCGTTATGTACTCTTTACTGCCGATCCGGGCGGCATCGCCAATATCTATGCCTACGATGCGCAGAGGGATCGCGTGTTGAAGCTGACCAACGTGGCCTACGGGGCACGAGAGCCCAGCCTGTCTCCCGACGGCCGGGTCCTCGCGTTCGTGAACTACCGGCATGAACAGTTCGATCTCGTTCGGATTCCGTTTCAGCCGGACGAGGCCGAAGAGGTGCCGCGTGAACGGGCTGCCTTTGGCCGGGTTCTGCCCCGGACGGACGGGGCCTCCGAGAGCAGGGCGACAGGCTACACGGAGGGGGAGGCGCGTCCGTACCGCGCGTGGTCGTACCTGGGGCCGCGCATGCTCTATCCCACGGTCCGCTACGAAAATCACAATATCGAACCGGGAGATACCGACCTGGGGCTCGGCGTTGGGCTGGCGCTTCAAGGAGCCGATCCGTTGGAGCGATGGGCGTATGGGGCCGAGGCTTTTTACCAGGATAAGCGGGTGTGGGGCCGTTTTGTCGTAGAAACGGGGCAGACGGTGCTTCGCCCCTTTCTTTCTGTCTCCGATCTTCCCTCTACCGTAGTTGCGTTTCGAACGGACCGGGAAGGGCAGGTGATCGATACGCTGCGGGTGGGGAGGGAAGAGCGCGGTGTGGCCCTCGGGGTGCGGCTTCCCATGATTCTGCAATCCAATGTTTTTTCCACGACGGCGAGTATTTCCATGATGGGAGAGCTTGAGGAAGAACGCCTTTTCGGACCCGGTGGAGAGACGGTTCGGCCTTTCCGCGGGCGTGCGCGCCTGACGCCTTCTGCCTTCCTGGCCTATCGTCTACAAGCCAACCCGCGCGACCTGATCCCCAACACGGGTACCGTACTTAGCGCCACCTCTTCCATCGATATCTGGCGGGAGGTGGGGCCGCGCCGACGCGCCCTTCTTACTCGCTTATCCCAGTACCTGCCCGTCTCACTCCGACGGCACACGGGCGTGCGGCTCCAGGCCGGCCTCCTCACCCAGAATCGGGGGGCTATTTTCAATCTCGATCATTTTTTGCCGCGCGGCTACGAGGATGAGTTTCTGGGCACCGGGACGTTCGCTCGGCTCGGCCTTGACATCGTTCAACCCGTCTGGTACATCGATAACGGATTTCTCATCTTGCCTTTCTATTTCAAGGCGCTCTATGTCTACGGTTTTTCCGAGACGGTCTTCCCCGTAAAAGGGCAGGCACGCCGTACGCGTTTCTCGGCTGTCGGGGCCGGCCTCGGTCTGCAATGGCGCCTCTTCTATCAATTGAATTTCGACGTGAGGATCGGAGCTTCTTATCTCGTAGAAGAGCAGCGCTGGGTCACGATCTTTCGGTAACGTTCACCGGTTCGATCACACCAAAAAAGAAAAGATCACCCATCGTCGAAGAGGACTATAACCTTTTCGGGTTCCTTCCGTCAACAGACGAGGTTTCGTGCTCGGCAAACACCGTGAATTACGACGAAAGAGGGAATAATGGGAGACTTCGTCGTCGAAAGAGATCGGGGAAACACAGCTCGGTCCAGACGAACATTCGGATCCTATCCACATCAAAGGCACTTGCTCTCCAGCCGGTTTCGCTATCCTCACCGACGCGTGTATTTCGGTAAGGTCCGGTTTTACGGGGATCGCATCGAACTGAGCGGGTGGCACTTTCGAGGGCGTCACCGGCGGTGCATCCCGCTTGCTCAGGTCTCGTTTCTGGAATACCATACCCTTCACCAGGGGGCGAATCTCACGCTGTTCCTGGAGAATGATCGTGTGATCAGTTTGCACATCCGGGAGGCCTATCAGTGGGGTGAACTGTTCGAGCACTGGATGCCTTGCGACATAAGGAGCAAGAGCCAGGCGTTTCAGAAGGTGGATGAGGTGGCCACGCTGGTCGGTTAAAGGGGAGGCAGTAAGGCAACGGGTCGGGCAGCTCGGATCGACATCAGAAGGCCATGGTTCCGGTCGTCCCCTTGATGAAAAGATAGCGGAGGGATGAACATAGCATTCCTCATGGGGTAGAACAAACATTAATAGGTAGTTCTACACAAACAGATGGGAGGATGCACATGGATCGGCTCACATGTAAGACCTGTGGTTCTCAAAGCATGATACCAATGGAAGTGGCCACGGAAGAGCCGGACGAAATTTCCACGCTTCTGGGGCAGGAGCCGGAGTCGCGTTTTTATACATGCCATGTGTGCGGGGATAACTGGCTTTCGGTGAAGGAGACCGAAGATACCGGCCACTGCAAAATTACGTTTGTTCATCAGATGGGGATGGCCCCCGTGCTCAAGCGCATCGCCCACATGGATACCGAAGTCATTCTCAATGATAGTACCGTGGCGTCGTGGACCTATTTTCTGGACGATCAGGAGATTGATCAGGAGGTCTGGTTCGATAAATTGTCGAAGCGTCGTAAGATTCTGAAATCTATTTGCTCGAATTGATCACATCCCGATGCAGGTTCAGGAAGGCATTGATTAGCCTGTACTCTCTCTGAAAAGTCGAGCATCAACCACTTACATCCGCTGGTGCCACGCCCTCATCAGGCTCAGGCGCATCTCGGAGGAGCGCAATTCCACATGCGATGAGTGGTATGATGAGCAGCGTGGCCGTGAGCAGTAGCGAGGACAACGCTAGGGCACGGGACCCTGCGGGAACACTGACGAGCACGAAGAAGAGGGCGGACACCGCAAGAAGCGCGGTGCCGGTCGCTCGGGGCCATCGACCGGCCGTCCAGGCGAGCCCGAAGAAGGGCGAGACGACCAATAAGCCCATGAGACTCCCGAGCAGGATCTCGACTGGGTTCGAGGGAGCATCCTCGCCAATGAATGAGGCAATGACGAACACGGCCCAGAACGAACCGAAGGTGATGAGGACTCGTGACGTCGTCTTTTGGGCTCCCCAATAGGCCAGCAGTGCGCTGAAGAGCCAGGTCATCCACAGGACGACCAGGATGAGCAGAATCCATGCGGACGAGTCTTCGAGGTTTGTCTCGCGCCACTCAAGCGCAAAAATAACAAGCACTGTGACGAGGCCTCCAATCAAATAGGCATGGTATCCTGCCCGGTGGGCCGCTTGCCGCTGGAACTCATCCTGATCCCTGAGCCAACCTAGCTCGCGGAGGATGCCCAACCCGAACGCACCCAGACCCGCCACGAACAGAAAGCCCTTGGATACGAACATCCAGAGCAGCACTCCGAGGACCACGAGGGCACCCGCGATCAATCCGGGCAGCGAGGGTAACTTTCTTGTTGTAGTTTGCTCAGTCATGGCCTTCACCCCGATCTATTTCGAACAACGCTTCCACGGGGACGCTAAACGTCTCGGCGAGTTGTAGCGCCAGGCCGACGGAAGGGTTGTACCGACCCTTCTCGATGGATAGGATTGTTTGCCGCGTCACGCCGACCCGGTCAGCTAGCTCCTGCTGGGTCATGTCGTGGAGTTGGCGTCGGTGGCGTCGCAAGTGATTCCGGACCTTTAGAGTCATGCCAAAATGTAAAGCATACTTAACATGATGTCAAGTATGCTTTACATTTATTTCGTACGGCTCTGCGAAATGAGACCTACATCGCGTGGTGTGGACTCTGTCTGTCCAGCGAGATTCCTGTTGGTGTGACGGCAGCCCACAGCCGCTCCGAGCTAGCAGTCTATACCCAGTCTGAATTATGCGCAATGGTTGTCGGTAATGGAGGATTATGCGATCTTATCATTCCAGCTAATAGCATACAGATTTAGACTCCGAGGTATGGCATGCGATTCAGCGTAGCGATTCTTGCACTGCTCGTCATTTCGGCACCGGCGACGGCACAACAGCCCACCGTCACCGTCGATGATTACATCCGCGCCGAAAGTTTCTTATCCTCCAACACGGCACCGCTCGTGTTTGGTGCCACGGTGCGCCCCACATGGCTTCCCGGCGACCGCCTGTGGTATCGGAACACCACCTCGGAGGGCACCGAATTTGTGCTCGCCGACCCGACCACGGGCACACGTGCACCGGCCTTCGACCACGCAAGGCTGGCCGAGGCCGTCTCTGCCGTCGTCGATAC
>JBHHWM010000321.1:0-4987 GCA_046756545.1 Rhodothermales bacterium
ACGGTGGAAACTTTTGCCACCAATATGCTCGCCGAAATCGGTGGAGAGGCACAACGTGCCTCGTTACGCGCGGTGGGGCAATCAGCGGTGCTGGATCATCTGGCAGGGATGGAACGGGGCGTTTCGGGCGTTTCGCTGGACGAAGAGATGACCAACTTGATTCAATATCAGCAGGCGTTTGCTGCTACGGCACGCGTTTTGAATACAGCCCAGGAGATGATGGATACGCTCCTGGCCTTATAGGCACCTTCCACACAACCAGATAGGCGATGTAGCCATAGCGAACCATGGAGTCGATCAACCTGTCCCGAGAACGGAGTTTGTATAGGGCCGCTGCCGAGCGTTCCTTGCAGGCCGGTCAGCACAAGATGGCCCGCCTGCAAGAGCGATTGAGCACCGGGCTGCGGGTCAACCGGGCTTCGGATGACGCATCGGCTTTTGCGCAGGCGAGGAAGTTCGAGGGGCTGAGTGACCGGTACGCGCAGTACCTGCAATCCATCGACGCGGCGAACCTGTGGACGGATCAAACGCAGGATGCCCTCGACGGGCTGGCCGAACGCTTCACGACGATCTATGAACGGGGCATTCGTGCGCGGAGCAACGTCCTCGATGCCGATGACCGGGATACCCAGGCCGGGCTGATCGAGGATATGGTGGATGAAATACTCGACGTCCTCAATATGAACGAGGGGGGAGAATATCTCTTTGCCGGGACGCGCACCACCGTCCAGCCGTTCGACGTCGTGGCCGGGTCAGTCGTCTATAACGGGAACACCGGCGGACGGACCCGGCAGATCGGCGACAACCTGCGGCTGGATATCAATATTACCGGAGACCGCATTCTCGATACGGGGGCCGGTTATTCCATTACCGATAGTTTGCAGAATCTCGCCGACGCGATCCGCACGAACGATCCAGCCCAATTAGATACGGCCCTCGATCAGGTCATCACGGCGCGGGATCATGTGATTGAACTCGGGGCTGAGGCCGGTGGCATCGCAAACCGATTAGACACGGCCGCCACGCAACTGCGTGAGGCCACGCTGCGGGTCGATGCGCGCCGCTCACAGCTTGAGGATGCCGACCTCGCCGAAACCATCATGGAGTTTCAACGCGCCCAGACCGACTACCAGGCGGCGCTCAAAGTCACGGGCTCGGTACTCCAGATGTCTCTCGTAGATTTTCTCCGCTAACGTTTGAATTCCGGTGAGAGCTCCCGACATAGATAGGGTGACGCTGCGCCTCCCACAGTCATTGCCATGAAGCCACGAGACGATACTTCGAAGACGACGCAGGCCACACTCGGGCGGCTGGAGCTTAGATGCCCGCCGTTGCCGCAGACGCTCGTCGAAGCGACCCGGCTGATCGACAAGCCGGAGCAGCTTGAGGTGGGGCCCGTCACCGAAATGGTGCAGCGCGATCCGATCGTTGTAGCCAAGCTGCTGCATATCGTCAACTCGGCCTACTATGGACTCCGGCGCACCATTAACAGTGTGGAGCGAACGGTGGTTATGTTGGGGCCTGTGGCCGTAGCCGGGATCGTTGTGGGGATGAACATCCTGAAGCTTAACTCCATCCTGGACGGTCCCGCCGCCCGCTGTTTCGGCCAATTAATCCGGCACAGCCTGGCTTCGGCCTTCCTGCTTCGTCACGTGTTGGATGGACCTCCTCGGCAAATTCCCGGGCATCAAAAGAAGAAATCTTCGCGGGTGGGTGTCAGCTTCACCGCCGGGCTGCTCCACGATTTCGGGAAGATTATCCTTGTCTACAACTTCCCGAACGAAGCGCTGGAATTATACGAAAAACGGACCTTCGATAAGCGGTTACGAGAGCCGGATATCCGGCAGCTTGAGCAACTGGTTTTCGGCTGTGATCATACAGAGGCTGGTGAGTTTGTGGCGCGCAAACTCGGGTTTCCCGACTCGCTCACGGATGTTATTCGTTTCCATCACGAGCCTGAGCGATCCAGTGGTTCACCCGAAACGGACCGGCTGGTGCGGACCACTGCCGCCATCAATCTGGTCGTCAGGGCGATGGGGTATACGATCGGCAAACCGTTGGATTGGGAAACCGTGGCACTCGATCCAATCTGGGAGACCATCCTCAAGCACGATCTGCCTCATTATGAAAGTGTAGCAGCATTGATCGTCGAGTTGCAGCAGCAACAGGAGCATGTGGATCATTACGTCAAAGCCATGACGATGTCGCCCGAGCAGTCGGGAAAGAACAGACGATCCGCGTCAAGGCGGATACCTTATGGGTTATAGAAGTGTGCTTGTAGTGCCGCAATGCGCTTATGTGCAGGATATCAGGTAGTGCCTGTAGCGCCCTGCGTCGGTAGTTCGGCCTCGGTGTTAGTTCGAGGTTGACGGTAGTAGGAGAAAAGCACGCTCGCTAAGAAGCCTCACTCAGGCAAGATTGCCAGGGTGAGGCTTCTTGGTGTACTCCCAAGCGGTGCCCGACATGATTCCAGAGGAGGATGGGCATCGGGGGAGATGAAGCTGTATCAAAGAGGTCGATGGACTTTTTTTCGTGAAGATATGGTAAAGCGCAAAAATAATGATAAGTATGAATTGTCTTTAGATTCTTAAATAATGTCTACAATCATTCGAGAACGGGAAAATAAATTAGGGTAATAATAGAATATTCTTTTCCTAATTTATTTGGAAGCGCTACCAGCAGATGCCTTGCGAGACCTGTCTGCAAAAGGGGGCTGGGTTTTGTATGGGTTGATCTAAGGGCCTGTAATGGCTTTATTGCGAGCCATCACAACCGATACCTGGTCCGCAATGACACACCTGATAGCACATAAGACACTGGCTGTACATCTGGCTCAGAGGCCGGGTGTCGGGCAGGCTTTTGGGGTGTCGGTATCTTCTCTTCTGCTTATCGCAGGGATTGCCGTGTTAAGGGATGACCTTGAGCTAGATATTATTCTACTCGTGGTCCTCGTCATTATTATTAGCCTCCTCCTTGTAGGCTGAGTCCAACGGTCAATCCCATGGCACATCGCATCTTCGCATAGCGCTCGCATCCTGGGGTTGACCCAACCCCAGACAAGATGCACCCACATAATGCCATGCGAAGCGACACGGTCAAGCGCGGATTCGAACGCGCCCCGCACCGCAGCCTCCTGAAAGCCACGGGTGTTATCCGAGACGACGGCGACTTCGAAAAGCCGTTCATCGGTGTTTGTAATTCCTACATCGACCTCATTCCGGGACACGTCCACCTTCACCGGCTCGGCCAAGTAGCGAAGGACGCCGTGCGTGAAGCAGGGGGGGTGCCCTTCGAGTTCAATACGATAGGCGTGGACGACGGCATCGCGATGGGGCACCTTGGGATGCGGTATTCGCTCCCGTCCCGCGAAATCATCGCCGACGCCGTGGAGACCGTGGCGCAGGCGCACTGCCTGGACGGGTTGATCTGCCTCTCCAACTGCGACAAGATCGTGCCCGGCATGTTGATGGGGGCGCTCCGGCTCAACATCCCCACCCTTTTCGTCTCGGGCGGTCCTATGAAAGCCGGGCAGTTGCCGAGCGGCGAGAAAGTGGATCTCATCTCTGTGTTTGAAGGGGTAGGACAATACAAAAAGGGCGCTATCGACGAAGCGGAACTCAAGCTGCTCGAAGCCCACGGTTGTCCTACCTGTGGTTCCTGCGCAGGTCTGTTCACGGCCAACTCGATGAATTGCATCCTCGAAGCGCTCGGGATGGCCCTGCCGGGGAACGGCTCCATCCTCGCCCTCGATCCGCGCCGAGAGGACCTGGTCTGGCAGGCGGCCCGGCAGGTCATCGACCTCGTGCAGCGCGATCTGAAGCCTCGCGACATCGTCACCCGGGATGCCCTTGACGACGCCTTTGCTCTCGATATGGCCATGGGTGGCTCCACGAATACCGTCCTGCACCTGCTGGCCGCCGCCCACGAAGCCGACATCCCGTACGATCTCAACTGCATCAACGCTGTCTCCCGCCGCGTCCCCTATCTCTGCAAAGTATCGCCTGCTACGCGGTTCGTTCATATGGAGGATGTGGATAAGGCGGGGGGTGTCTTCGCGATTCTCAAAGAATTGACTGCCCTCGACGTCCTGCACCTCGACCGGCCGACCGTCTCTGGGAAGACGCTTCGCGAGATAGTAGAAACCGCCGAAAACAGTGATACCGCGGTGATTCGTACCGTGGACACCGCGTTCCGCGATACGGGTGGATTGGCGGTACTTTTCGGCAATCTCGCGCCTGAAGGAGGGATTGTGAAAGTGGGGGCCGTGGCCGAGCACATGGATCAATTCGAAGGTCCGGCGCTCATCTACGAGTCGCAGGAGGCAGCGGTCGAAGGGATTCTGAGCGGCGAAGTGCAGCCGGGTGACGTCGTCGTGATCCGCTACGAAGGACCCCGAGGCGGTCCGGGTATGCCCGAGATGCTACAGCCAACCTCGGCCCTGGCCGGGATGGGACTCGACACGAAGGTAGCCATGATTACGGACGGGCGTTTTTCGGGGGGGACGCGCGGCCTTTCCATAGGGCATGTCTCGCCAGAAGCAGCCGCTGGAGGACCGATTGCCGCTGTCAGACCGGGCGACCGCATTGCCATCGACCTGGGAGCGGGTCGCATCTCGCTCCGGATTCCGGACACCGAATTGGCGAGACGTCTCCGAGCGTTGCCTCGGTTCCAACCCAAAATCAGGGGCGGCTATCTGGAGCGCTATAGCTACTTCGTCACCAGCGCCTCGCAGGGAGCCGTGCTGCGTGTGCCGCATGCCGCACCCGAGGTGAACAATCAAACAAACGATGACCGAAAAAAGACGCGAGCTATCCGGTAGGGTAGCTCACACTGTACACAGAAACGCTTGCCGGAACGGAGGCAACATGAACGGTGCAGGTGGAAGGAGGAGCTTCCGAGTCTGTCAGGCACCATCGCCTAATCATTAGCTATGCAACTAGCTACCTATCACTTTGGCTAGGGTGAACAAAAAGAGGCTGTCAGCATA
>JBHHWM010000322.1:0-4954 GCA_046756545.1 Rhodothermales bacterium
CAGGCCGACAGGAACGTCCTGCGTACCGACGGCAGCCGCGAGAGCCACCAGACCCAACATGCCGACACCGGTCTCGAAGGCGGCGCTGATCACGGGTGTCATCCCCAGTGCTTCGGCTCGACGAGCCATTCGGAGCGTCGGGATGAGACCGCCCATGACGGTCGGCTTGAGTATGACCGCGCGGGCGTACGCATGTCGGGGCAGTGCCTCAGGAGAAAGCCCGACGAGCGTCTCGTCCAGGGCCACCGGCACACCGCTGCGCGCCGCAAACAGGGATAGGCGCTCCGGATGGGCCAGGGGTTCCTCTATGTACTCGACCGGCGTATCCCCCAGTCGATGAGCAAACGCGAGCGCCTGCTCCAGACTCCAGGCTCGGTTCGCGTCGAGCCGAAGCCGGACCTCCGATCCCAGTAGGTGACCGAGAGCCCGCACCAACGCCGCTTCTTCCTCGACCGATCCGCGCCCGACTTTCAACTTGACGGCTCGATATCCATCTGCGCTCAGTCTCCGGGCCGTATCCAGCACGTCCTCTTCCGCCCCCGTCAGTAAGGCATTCACGGATACCGTGGCACAGGGCTGCGGGGTTATCAGGGCGGGTAATGGTATGCCCTGTGCAGCAGCAAGGAGATTCCAGGCAGCCAGTTCCAGCCCGAAACGCACCGAGGGGACCAGAGCGAGTGCATCTACCTCGCGTGCAAAGCGACCATCTGGTTCGGACCACCCCGTCTCAACGGGACGCCCCACAAAAGCACCCTGCAACGACACGAGCTGCTGCTGAACGCCTTCGAGTGTTTCCCTGCTGAACCCCGGCAAGGGAGACACTTCCCCCCATCCCACAGTCCCCGTATCGCTCTCCAGGCGTACCAACCATCCCTCCCGCCGGTCCAGGGTCTCCCCTTTAAGCGCCAGAGGAGTAACCAGAGGCACCGAGTAGCGATAGAGAGTGAAGCCGGAGAGGGTCATCATGGTCGATTATGGCCGATGTGACGGCGTACCAGGCAGACCGCGAGCCAAACAACGACGCAGGCAACGCTGATGCTACACTATCCACCCGATGGAGAAAAGGAGGCTGTAGATCAGGAGCAATCGTCCGGTGGCTCCCAGGAGTGGATTCAGCGCCGTCGGGTTCGATTCAGCGCGCAGTTTCTTGACGATGGGAACCGCCAACGGCACTACAAGCAACACACTCATAGCCCCCGGATGCTGCCCCGTCCCAAGGAAGATACCGACAGGGATCAGCACAGCAACAGCCACGCAAAAGACATATAATCCAATACCGAAGGACGTACCGGTGCGCACGACGATGGTTTTCTTCCCCGCCTGCCGGTCTTCCTCCACGTCGCGGATATTATTGACCAGTAAGATAGCCGTGGACAACAAGCCCGGCGCGAGGCCCACCGCGAGAACCATGAGGTCGATTTCAAGGGCCTGTACATAATACGTCCCTCCCACCGCCACCGGGCCGAAGAAGATCAGCACGAACAGATCGGCCAGCCCGAGGTAGGCCAGCGAGTAGCGTCCCACCGTGTAGAGCACCCCCGAAATGATCGACAGCACCCCGATCAAGAGAATGGGCCACCCTCCTCTCCAGATCAGGTATAGCCCCACCAGAAACGCCAGGGCAAACACCGCAATGGTGGCTCGCTTCATCGTTGACGGCGTAACGAGACCGGCCTGCGTGACGCGGAGCGGCCCCTTACGTTCCCCGGTATCGGCTCCTTTCAGGTAGTCCACATAGTCGTTGCTGAAATTCGTGCCGATCTGGATCAGCACTGCGCCGAGCAACGCGCAACACGCCGCGAGGGCATGAAAGCCTCCGGCTTCCCACGCCATCGCCGTACCCACCAGCACGGGCGCAACCGCTGCCCCCAGCGTCTTGGGTCGGGCCGCCAGCGTCCAGATTTGTAGCGGTGAGGGTCTGGCGGTGAATCCTTCTTTCACAGATGTTGGATCCATAATCTGGGCGAGGCCCCCCTCGTCACCCTACGGGCGGTACGGAAACTTCGAAAAATCCGGCTTGCGCCTCTCATTGAAGGCATTGCGCCCTTCTTGTCCTTCCTCGGTCATGTAGAAGAGGAGGGTCGCGTTGCCGGCCAGTTCTTGCAACCCGGCCTGACCGTCGCAGTCGGCGTTGAGGGCGGCTTTGAGGCACCGGATGGCCATCTGCGAGTTCGCCAGGATCTCGCGGCACCATTGCACGGTCTCCTCCTCAAGTCTTTCGAGCGGCACGACCGTGTTGACCAACCCCATTTCCAGGGCCTGCTGCGCGTTGTACGGACGACACAGGAACCAGATCTCGCGGGCCTTTTTCTGCCCGATGATGCGCGCCAGGAACGAAGCGCCGTAGCCTCCGTCGAACGAGCCCACTTTCGGCCCGGTCTGCATAAACTTCGCGTTGTCGGCAGCAATGGTCAGGTCGCACATCACATGGAGGACGTGCCCGCCGCCGACCGCCCATCCAGCCACCATCGCGATGACCGGTTTCGGGCAGGTTCGGATCTCGCGCTGAAAATCGAGCACGTTGAGGCGCATAACGCCGGTGTCGTGCTCCGTATATCCCGCGACACCACGAATCCTCTGGTCACCGCCCGAGCAGAAGGCGTCGGGGCCTTCGCCGGTCAGGATGATGACCCCGACCTCGTGATCGTCGCGGGCATCGTCGAGTGCGTGCCGCATCTCCTTGACAGTGAGCGGACGGAACGCATTGCGCACCTCGGGCCGGTTGATGGTGATCTTGGCGATGCCTTCGGCTTTGTGGTATCGAATGTCGGTGTAGTCACCAACGGGTTGCCATGCAATATCAGCCATGATGGTTCTACCTCTGTTTCAAGAAAGTGTGTACCCTATCCAGATAGACGGCAGGGACCTCGACATGGACGTTGTGCCCGGCGTCAGGCACGACGGCGGCGCGTATCTGCGCGCCCAGGCGTTCCATGCGCCGCGCTATCGCCACGTACTTGGCATCCAGCGCCCCCGCCACGACGAGCGTTGAGACCGGCAAGGTAGAAAGCCCTTCCCACAGGGAAGGCTGGCTTCCCGTTCCCATCCCACGCAGCGACCGGGCCAGCTCCCGCCTATCGTTCCGGCATCGCGACGCGATCATACGCTCGACCAATCCGTCATGCAGAGTGAGCGACGCAAATAACGACTGCCGGTACCAATCATTCAAGAACGCCTCCAGATTTCCTTGCTCCAGGTAATGCGCACGCTTCTCGTCTTCTCGACGGCGGACCTCCCGCTCCTCCCTCGTCGCCAGGCCGGGCGACGCCGACTCCAGCATCAACTTGCTGCACCGCTCGGGATAGTGCAGGGCGAAGTAGAGCGCCACCCTTCCCCCCATCGAATACCCTACCAGGGCACATCGCTCGATACCTCGCTCATCCAGCAGATCGCAGAGGGCGCGCGCCGTGCCTTCGATGGTATACCACGCATCGTCCTCCCCTTTCGTTGAGGCCCCATGTCCCGGCAAATCCACCACGAGGCTGCAATAATTCCCCTCAAGCCCATCGATAATGCCGGTCCAATCGTCTCCCGAACCCATAAAGCCATGAAGGAAAAGTACGGCAGGCATCTGGTTCCTTCCCGACGCGATATAGTGCAGCTTTGTTCTCTTTCCCATGCTATGCAACGGCCTCAGAGATATGCGTCAGGATCTGCCGGTGGAGCGCATGATTGGTCTTCCGATTCGTTGGCACCTCGATGAGCGTTCCGGTCTGCCTTTCGCCGGCCGTCCTGTAGGCCTGCAAGAAATCCTGTGGTCCTGAGGCATGGTGATAGGCGATGCCGAACATCGCGGCGGCCGCTTCGAACGTGAAGCCGTGCGGCGTGCCGAAATAAGGCTCGAACACGTCGGCATACTCGGCGATGGGCAGAAAGTGGAAGATCCCTCCGCCGTCGTTGTTGAGCACGACGAGCACGACGGGACGCTTGCCCAGGAGCGCCAGCGAGTTGAGGTCGTGCAACAGGGCCAGATCCCCCAGTAGAAGCGTGACGGGCACTTCGAGTCCTGCCGAAAACCCGGCCGCCGTCGCTACCAGCCCATCGATGCCGCTGGCTCCCCGGTTGGTCGCCACCGGAGCGGGCGGGCCGTCGAGCACCGCGTACATATCCATATCGCGGATGGGCATGCTGCCGGCTAACACGAGGCCGTGGCCTTCAGGGAGATGGTGCGAGAGAAGCCGGGCTACCAGCGGCTCGCTCAAGGCATGGGCCTCGTCGAAGAAATCGTCCAAGATCGCCTCTGCCCGGCGCGACGCCTGCTGCCACTCGGCCGACCAGTCCGATGCGGCGGCCGATGCCACCGGGTGCGCCCGGATCGCCTCAAGAAATGCCCGGCAAAAGATCGTCACGTCGCTTTCGATGCGATGCGTCACCTGGTGATGCGGGTCCAGGCGAAAGGGCGTGGCATTGACTACGATATAGGGCTTCGGACGGCTGCGTGCCAGAAACTGGGACAGCCGCTTCGACGTGGGTCGCCCCCCGATGTGGAGCACGGCCTCCGGCGCATGGGCCGCTCCAAACGAGTCGCTCCCTAACATCTGGTCGTAATACCCGATAAGCCGGTGAGAAGACTCCTTCTGCCCCAACCGCATCTGCGAGCCGATATCCGGGAGGAGCGGCCACCCAAGCTGGTCGGCCAATCGTTGCACCGCCTCTGCCTGGTTTGGTGTGTCCAGCCGACCGACCACGAGCAGGCCCCGTTCGACCTCGCGCAACCCCTTCCAGAGACGATCAATGTCGCCCGGATCGATGCGGTTTTTTGCAGGTACGTAGCGCGTATAGGGTCTGGGGTCGTCGCGCCACGCCGCGAGCCCGGTCGCGTAGACCGTGTAATCGTGCTCGCCCGGCGTGGGAGCAAGGGGTTCTCGGAACATGCAATTGAGATGCACCGGCCCCTGGGGTACACGCATCGCTTGATAGACGGCCTGATCCACCGTCGTCAGCACCATGGCCG
>JBHHWM010000323.1:0-4918 GCA_046756545.1 Rhodothermales bacterium
GCTTTCGTCATTCCTCACCCTCCAACGTGGCCTGAATCGTGGGGCGACTGATTTGATACGTTTCGAGGTTCTCATCGGCGATAAGCCCGTACCCCTGTAACTGCTCGGTGGGCGTCACCACGCGCACGAAGCCTGGTGTGCGTACCTGTCGTTCCTCTTCCACCCAGATCAAGTGTTCGCTTTCCAGGCGTTTGCCGTCCTGCGTAAGAACGATCACGTTGTTACGCGCTTCGAAGCGCCGCTCTCGCTCATAATAGAATACGCGGTCTGCCGTGAGGGTGGCCGAGGAATCTCCCAGGGCATCGTAGAGATAGGCCGTAACACGTCGTTGCAGGCTGTCGGGGTGACTATAGAGGAGCATGTAGGTACTGTCCTCGTCTTGATACTCGACCATCACGTCGGCCATCAATTCCAGGCGGCGACGGCTTTCTTCGCCCTGTTCAGGCACTTCGCTGACGACGAAGTGAACCCCCCACCCTGCTCGTTCCGGTTCATCCTCGGCACGCGCGTTTTCGATCATGGTGGAGGTGTTCGTGTGGCGCGTGCAGCCTCCCACGGTAAGCAGGACCCCTACCGCCAACCATCGCATTGACTTTGTTCGAAGCACGCTCTGTGTCACCCTGGCGTTTATGGTTAAAGCCCCCTCAATGGATCGATTTTACGATTATGATCGAAACGACGCATTGAGGAGGGGATTCCCCGTGTTTGTTCGTCGATTCATCGTCTCTCCCTCTCCTCGGTTCTCCTACTCCGTCAAATAGCTACCTGTTCGCCCGGCAGTACCACGCTGTATGTCACGTCTACACCCTCTCCGCATCCGGCGAGCAGATCCGCGAACTCAGCGCACAAGGCCTGTATGGCCTCTCGTGAGATCATCGTCAGGGATGTATAGATACAGGCCGCCACGCGGCTGGTTGTGTCGGTCGTTTTTGTTGCCAGGCTGTCTTTGACCGGGTTGACAATCGGTTCTCCGGCCTCCGTACCAGGCAAGATCCGGCACCCGACGACCAGATCCTCCAGCTTGATGATTTGCCCCCCGGTATTAAACGTATAGACTTCGTCGGCGGCACCGAGCCGAAAGCGAAACTGCGCCGTCCCGGCGAGGTCGAGGTCCCACAACGAGATGGGCCACAGCGATTTCAGGCTGATGAAGTTGCACACATCCACCGGCGCATTGATGCGCGGAAAGCTAAACTCTTCCCGTTGGGCGGCGCGCACCAGATACTCGCTGGCAGGCTTCCCTCGCCCGGTCGGCTTGTATCGTCCGTTGCGCAGCAGGTCACGAGCGACCCGTCGGACAGCGTCTTCAGCGTCGGTAAGCGGCTGGTTTCGCTCCCGGAGCAACGCCTCCAGCTTCGCTTCGAAGCCGGGAGGCAAACGCGCAATGTCCAGTTGCTCGGCGCGCACCACCCCGAGGGCGGCATCGACGCGGGGAAGCGCGTTGTAAATGAGCATCTTCATCCTATTTGAGACCCCCGATTTTATACGTCTTCGTGAGAAACCCTAAAAACACCCACGTTTTCCAAAAATATTTTGAGACACGCGAGGTATAGAATGTATATTATACGGTCGCGAAGGACGTCGGCCCGCTTGAATGTCGTGGCCGGCTTCACCATTTTTTCGTTCTACAAAATGCCCAGGTTCGGGATTTAAGTCGTTTCCCCCCCGAACGATAGGCTTAGCGTGGCGTACTGGCTTTAATTGAATCGGCAATATCCGATATTTAAGCAGACGCTGCAGCCCAGTTGCACTCTAGTTACACAAGAACCATTATGAGCTTTATTTTGGAGCCAACAAACGACCAGGAGTCGGTGATTGTCCGCATCGGGAAAGCCTTGGATTTCCGCAACGCGGCTGAATTCAAAACGGTGTGCCAGGAGAAAGTGCGTTCCGGTGCGCGGAATTTTATCCTCGATTTTTCGGAGACGGGTATCCTGGACTCGACAGGCCTGGGATCGATCTTCTCTCTCTATCGTCAGGTATCACCCCTGAACGGTCAAGTGGTCTTTGCTTCGGTATCGAGACCGGTACAGGTCGTGGTTCAGTTGACCCGCACCTATAAGGTCTTCCGCCAGTTTCCTTCGGTGGATGCGGCAGAGGAAGCATTAACCTAGCACGCTCCCGGAGCGGCGTCGCTACCCCCACCGCTTCACTCGCTGTTTCGGCCCTCCGGCTATTTATGAGCTCGCAGACACACCAATTCCATAATCTCAATACGGTCATCGACCAGGTCCATGCGCTCTTTGACACCTGGGAAGCAGAGGAATACCTTTTTCCTCCCATGAACGTGGCCACGCTCTATCAACTGAAACTCGCCGTGCACGAGTGGCTGGCAAACCTGGTTCAGCACGCGAATTTTGAGAGCGAGTTGACGGTGGTTTCACTGACCGTCGAAGCCAGTGGAGATCGTATCTACTGTGTCATCGAAGACAACTCCGACGGCTTTGTCCTCGATACGCATTTAAACATCGAACCGGAGTACATCGACTCGCTGCCTGAACGTGGAATGGGCTTGCTCATTTTGAAGATCTGTACCGAAAACCTTGTGTACCAACGCAGTGAGAAAGAAGGATTCAATCGGATACAGTTTTTCGTCTCCGCAGATCAGGACCCATGGCTAAGTACTCAATTCTAGTCGTCGAAGACGAGCATACGTTGCGGAGGCTCCTGGAGTATCGCCTCAGCAAACAATATCACGTCCGCACGGCGGCGAATGGGAGACAAGCACTCGAACGGACCGCTGAAGAGATTCCCGACCTGATCATCTCGGACATTATGATGCCGAAGATGGACGGCTTTGCGCTACAGGCGGAATTGCAAAACGCGAAAGAAACCCGAGCCATCCCTTTTATCTTCCTCACCGCCAAAGCCGACGAGCAGAGCCGCCTCAAGGGCATGCGGACCGGGGTGGATGATTATATCACCAAACCGTTCGATATCGAACAGTTGCTCTCCCGCATCGAACGCCTGCTCGAACGTACCAAAATCTTCCAGGAACAACTCGACGCCAGAATCGGGCAAGATTTCTCCCAGAAACTCATGCCCAAAACGCTGCCCGACGTAGAAAACTACCGGGTGTTCTTCCTCAACCACCCGCTCGAACACGGCGGCGGCGACCTCTTCGACTGGTCCCAACCCGAACCCGGCGTCTTCTTTTTCACCATCGGCGACGTGATGGGCAAGGGCCTCCAGGCCAAGTTCTACGCCTTCAGCTTCCTGGCCTATGTGCGTACTACGCTCCACGCGATGCTGCTCGACTCCAAGTCTCCTGCCGAACTCATGCGGCGCATTAACCGCGTTCTCATGCAGGACGAGTTCATGCAAGAGACCTTCGCCTCGCTGCTCATCATGCGTTGGGAGCCGGCCAAGCACCAGCTCACGTATTCCAATGCCGGGCATTGCCGCCCCATCCTGGTCACACCCGAAGGCCCCGAGATCGTCGCCTACAGCGACATGGTCCTCGGCCTCGATGCCAATACGGAATTTCAGGATACTCACCTGACGATCCCCGCCAAGAGTGCCTTGCTCACCTATACGGACGGCCTGATCGAGCAGCGTATCTCAGAAACAAAAATGGTGGGCGAAGAGGGCATCCTTCAAATCGCGATGCAGGCACTGGGCCACCCAACGCCCATCGACGTGATCCTCACGGAGATCCTGCGCCAGAGCCCTGCCGACACGTTCAAGGACGATATCCTCGTGTTCTGGCTCGAACGCAGTCAGGATTAAGCACTTCGCCCCCGCCTTTCCGATCAGGTGTTTTCTCTGTGTACCTGCATCGCACAGCGTTGGAAATACGCCCGATCTACCTTCATGTCCGACGTTGAGGCCGCCTCAGGCCATGCATAAAAGGTGGTCGGTATCTTGAACCGCGGCAGCACCGGCGCAAGGTGCAGGGCCAACTCCTCCAGGACAGGCGCTTCGCCGCTTGTCTGAACGAACGCAACGGGGCGATGTCCAAACGTGGCGTCGGCTATGGGCACGACGATTGCCTGCCGCACGCCGTCGAGCATACAGAGTGCTCGCTCGATTTCTTCGGGGTGAATGTTCTCGCCTCCGGAGATAAACATGTTGTCTTTTCTACCATAAACGCGCAAAAAGCCGTCCGTCGAGAGCGTGCCCAGATCCCCGGTATGGAACCACCCCTCGCTGTCGCACGACGGGTGCCGGGTGTCGCCTTCGACGTAGCCCTGAAACAAGGTTTTTCCCTTCACCAGGATCTCGCCATCCTCCACCTTGATCCGGCGGTAGCGTAATACACGCCCCGACGTCCCCAGATCGGCCAGCGAAGCACCGGGCGGAGTCGTTGCTACTTGCGAGGCCGTCTCCGTCATGCCGTAGCTTGTATGGATCGGCCACCCGCGAGCATGGGCCTCTCGAGTGAGCGACGGTGGGATGGCACTTCCCCCCAGCAATACCGCCTTCATGGCCCCCGGATCTCGGGGCAACCCCTCACGCAGCAGTCGTCCCAGTTGCGTGGCCACGAGGGAAAGGTGGGAAATGCCGTATCGGCTGACGGCCTCACCGGTAGACTCTTCCGGCTCCGGCACCACGAGTGTGGCTCCTGCCAGCAAGCAGCGAAACACGATACCGAGTCCACCGACATGATAGAGCGGCAAAGCCAGCAACCAGCGATCCCCGCTGCGCAATGCAATGTTTTCGTTCGACCCCCTGGCGCTATAGAAATGGTTGCCGAACGTATGCAGCGCGGCCCTGGCCCTGCCGCTGCTGCCCGACGTAAAGACAACTGTTGCCGGCTGACCCAGCGCAATGCGCCGTACGTTCTTCGGAGATCCGCCAGCCTCGGTACCCATCGCTTCCGGCGACATCACGACGACGCCCTCCCACGGCGGAGCCGCCAGGTCCTCTCGATCCGTTATCAAGAGAGACGCAGCCACCTTGCCGACCCGGTCGGCTA
>JBHHWM010000324.1:0-4911 GCA_046756545.1 Rhodothermales bacterium
AAGCTGCATCGTGACATCTGGAATAGCAGCATAGCGCAGCAATAATGCAGTAAGTTTGAGTGCTACGCGTGTTTTCGCTTCCAGACGTAAAGCGCATAACATCCGGGGTGACCTATTGCCGGTTACTCCGGATGTTGATCAGGTGGAGCACAGCGGGTCAGTATATGAAGTCACGTGCAAAACAGTGTTCGGTCGAAACCCTATTCAACCCTATTCTTTCGTTTCGATTCTTGTACATTTGTTTTTGATTTTTTCTACGTCTTCCATGGCGGCTATGTATGTTTCAACCAGTCCACAACTACAGCAAACATATTCCTCCAATTTTACTAATGAAAAAGTAGACAGTGAAAGATGGTTCCTGTGACCTCCGGTATGGTTAACCTTCTGTATGTCATTGGTGCCGCACTTCGGACATATTCCATTCTTCATAATCACTTCCTCCGACATAACATTCGGGATGATCGGCAAATCGCCCTGACAGGTTGATAATAGCCGGGTTTTGGGGCATATTTTCCCTGATAGGGTTCCGGAAGGGGCACCTCAAGGGTCTGGATCCTTCACTACTACTCGATCCACACCGAACGGGCCTACTGCTACTGGATTAAACGGTTTGTGCGCTACCATGGCATGAAGCGCCGCGATGACCTCCAGGGGGGCGAAGATCGAAGCGTTTCCGACCCACCTGATCCGTGAAAAAAGTGGCTCCCTCCACGCAGAACCAGGCGATGAACGCGCTGGTTTTTTTGAGTAGTTTCTCTTCGCACTGATCGTCAACTACTCCGTCGGCATTCTTTTTATGCGGCGTAACAGGCATAAGGTTTCGTACAGCGTCGGGCTGCTTTGGCTCGTGGGTGTGCTCGGCATCGTCCAGGCACAGCCTGTGACGATACAGGCGAATACGGAGCCCGGCGATGCCTTCGGTCATGCCGTAGCGCTTGCGCCCCCCTACCTGCTCATCGCTGCGCCCGGCCATAATGAAAGCCACGGCGCGGTCTACGTTTTCCGCCAGACCACGGACGGCTGGGTGCAAGCGGCCAGGCTCACCCCACCCAACCCTCCGATAGCGATTACTTTTGGTTTTCATATCGCCCTCGATGGGCAAACCATAGCCATCGGTGAACCTCGGCACCCCCGGCCCTTTCATGGCAGCGGTGCCGTCTACATCTATGAAGGCAACGCCGCCGGGGTGTGGGTCCTGAGAAAGACGTTGATGCCCCCTCATCCAGGAATCGCCAGAAACTTCGGAGCGGTACACCTCAACGGCGACACCCTCCTCGTGGGTGCTACGGGTGCAGACGGCACTGTCGAACGGCAAGGGGTCGTTTACCTCTATGCGCGCCATCACGGGGGGAGCAATGCCTGGGGACTTGTCACGACCCTGCTCGCTCCTGACGGCGCTTTCGGAGACCGGTTCGGTGGGGCTGTAAAGCAGGATGGTTCGACGACCCTCATTGGAGCCTCAAGCCACGATACCGAAAGCCCGAACACCGGGGCGGTGTTCCATTTCACACGCAAGGCCGACGTGCCGGACCAGTGGAACGTCAAGACGAAGCTCCGGGCCTCGGATGGCACGCAGGATGACGCCTTTGGCGATCAGATCGTGATGCACGAAGACCTGGTGCTCGTTGGTGCTCCCAATGCAGAAGGCAGAAGCCCGAAGGCCGGGGCCGCCTACCTTTTTGCACGGGATCCAGAAAACCGGGTTGCGTGGCTGCAGGTCGCCAAAATAACAGCCTCCGATGGCGCACCCGGCGATCGATTTGGCTATGCGCTCGCCATGGATGAGAACCTGATCATGATCGGCGCACCGGGCCACGACGGTCTCGGCAAGGACACCGGCGCGCTGTACGTCTTCGCTCGGCAATCCGAGGCCTCCACGACGTGGAAACAGATTGTCAAACTCACGATGCCCTCCGGCTCCGACGACGATGCCTTTGCCCAGACCCTGACACTCCGCGACGACTTGTTGGTCGTCGGGGCACCGGGGGCGTTCTCCAAGACCGGTGCCGCCTATCTCTATGACCTCTCGAAGGCCCTTGCCACCGAATTGCTTTCCTTTCATCGGCTGGCTCATTCTGACCAGGGGCTTCCCAATTCCTCCGTAGAAGCCATCCTGCAAGATCGTGAAGGGTTCCTCTGGTTCGGCACCTACGACGAACTGCATCGCTACGACGGCTACACGTCCAAGAGATACCGCCACGACCCGGACGACACGACCTCCCTTTCGCCGGGTGCCATCCTGGCTTTGCTGGAAGATCGCAAGGGTCATTACTGGATAGGCACCGAAGACGGTCTCAACCGCTTCGATCATCAAAAAGAGCACTTCATTCGCTACAAGCTTGCCGCCGACAGCACCTATCCGCGCCAGTCCATCCGCGTGCTCTTCGAAGACCGCGACGGCACCGTTTGGACCGGCACCAACGGCCGCCTCTATCGCTACGACGGCACGCGCGATCGTTTCGAAACCTATGCGCCGTTCACCGGGCTGCCCGAACGCCTGGATGAACGTTACGTCAGCGGCATCCAGCAAGATCGGAACGGCCACCTCTGGGTATTGTCGAAAAACCTCTGGGAAAACCGCGCCTCACTCTACCAGATCGATTTGACCCGGGATCAGGTCACGCGCTACACCCTCGCGCCGGAATGGGGTCAGGTAGGTCCTTTCTTGATCGATAGCCGCGATAACTTTTGGATCAAGGCTCGGGCACCTATTGCTTTTCCACCCGATGCGCAGGGCGTGCTCCATCCGCGCGAAACGCCGGTCTCAGCGATCCACTGGACTTTTTATGAAGACCCAAACGGCGTGGTTTGGACAGGCACGGCGGAGGGACTTTACCGCAGTGATCCTGCTGAGGCTGCACCGACATTCCATCGCATTCTTCCCTCAGGCTCCTCTAATTTTATTCAGAGCATTTATCAGGATCGCTCGGGGCGGCTACTGGCCGGAACTCACAACGGTGTCTATCAGACGAACACCAATCCGACGCATCCCAGGGCGGCTACCCCGTATCGCCCACCGGTAGTCCTGACCGGGATTCAGGTCTCGAACCGGGACGGTACCACACAGCGAATCCCCTACAACCTGGATCGGCTAACCCTTTCCTATCGGGATTATAGTTTTGCTTTCGAATATGCTGCGCTCACCTTTGCTTCCCCTCAGCAGCATCGTTATCGCTATCGGATTCAGGGATTCGACAAAGACTGGATCGATGCCGGAACACGCCGGTTTGCGACGTATTCGAACGTCCCGCCGGGTCGCTACACGCTCCAGGTGGACGTGATACAGGCGGAGGGGGCACCGGATGTTGAGCACCTTGCCCTGCCCCTGATTATCACGCCGGCATTCTGGCAAACGTGGTGGTTTCGGGGATTGGTCGTCTTGCTGGCGGCGGTCCTGCTGGCGGCAGCCTACCGCTACCGGGTCCAACGGCTGTTAGAGATGGAACGGATGCGCCTGCGTATCGCCGGCGACCTGCACGACGACGTGAGCAGCAACCTCAGCGGCATCGCATTGATGAGTCAGATCGTCGAACAGCAGCCCGGCCTGGCCCCGGAACACCGGCATCAACTGGCCCGCATCGCCGACACCGCGCAGCAAACCGTTGAGGATCTGCGCAACATCGTCTGGCTCGTCAATCCTGGCCATGACCACCTGGACGACCTGCTCCTGAAGATGAAAGACACGGCTGCGACGCTGCTCGACGGCACCGCCTACACGTTTAAGGTTGCCGACGAGGCGGACCCCGGCCCGCTCGACATGGAGTTCCGACGCCAGGTCTTCCTGATCTACAAGGAGGTCCTGCACAATATTGCCCGGCATGCCCGGGCCGCCTCGGTGCAGATCGAAGTCAGGCAACGTCAAAAAACGTTCATCCTCCAGGTGACGGACGATGGCGTAGGCTTCGATCCGGCAGCCGTGCATCGGGGGCACGGCCTGCACAATCTGCATCGCCGCGCTGAAACACTGGGAGCCCACCTGGAGATCGCCAGCCAACCCGGTACCGGAACACAGATCACGCTGGCGGTGAAAATGGCATAAACGTGTGATGGCACGCTCGCCCTCCGCTTCCTACATTGGATACGCTATCGGAAGGTGATCAGTGCACCATACCTCTACCGTCCTCTTCCCTCCTGAGCGACCCGTGGAATTCTCTCCTGCTTCTCCGCATCCCGACATGCTCACGATCTGGATCGTTGAAGACAACGACCTGTTGCGGGAGTCTGTCGCCCACGTCATCAACCAGACGCCGGGGTTGCACTGCCCACTCGACGTTGCTACGTGCGAAGCGGCACTCGCCGCTCTCGACGACGGCGCTGTGCCCGAGATCGTCCTGCTCGACATCGGGCTGCCCGGCATGAGCGGCATCGACGGCATCGCCCCCATCCACGCCCGCTCGCCCTCGACGCAGGTGCTCATGCTGACGGTTCACGAAGACCGCGACAACGTCTTCGAGGCCCTTTGCGCCGGAGCCTCGGGCTACCTGCTCAAACCGGCCTCGCCCGCCCGGATCGTCGAGGCCATCGAAGAGGTGCGGCGGGGCGGCTCGCCGATGAGCGCCCAGATCGCCCGCAAAGTGCTCGACATGTTTACCCGCCTGGCCGTGCCCCAGAACGACTACGGTCTCAGCGAACGAGAGCGCGAAGTGCTCCACCTGCTCGTCGACGGCCTGACGCAAAAACGCATCGCCGAGCACCTCTTCTTGAGCGAGCACACCATCAACACCCACATCCGGAATATCTACGCCAAGCTGCACGTTCACTCCCGCAGCGGGGCCGTTGCCAAGGCGCTGCGCGAACGGCTCATCTAGGCGCGCTGCGCCACCCTCAAAATGGCACGTTTATGTGATACCGTCTGAGGCTCGTCGTGGGTAGCTTGATATGGACGACCTGTTCTGCTAACCCCTGGTGAGA
>JBHHWM010000325.1:0-4899 GCA_046756545.1 Rhodothermales bacterium
ATCATTCGTTTTTATGAAGGGTATCCCTGGGAAAACTCCGTGTTGGGTCGATGGCGCAAAGGCCGGCACCAAAAAAAGTTTGACGCTGTTCAGGCGCGATGGGCGGGTCTTCATGGGCTTTTACATTCACTGGGTCCTCAACACCCTCATTATGGCGCACTCATGGCCGACTGGACCGACCTGTATCACCAGTTGCAGCGAATGTATCCCGATGCACGGTCGCTGGTCCTCCCCACGAGGCTCGGAAACGTGATCCGCAATTTCGAGCGCTATTCTTCAGTAGAATACAAGATAGAGTCCATCGTACTCTGGCCCAGGCTGATTAACATCATAGATAAGGATTATGCAACGGCTGTAGATACGGCGCGTACCTCGTTCAATTTCATGCTCAACCTTTCCCTGTTGAGTGGCATCCTGGCGCTGGTAATCGCCGGTGCGGGGCTCGTGTATATGCCCCCAGAAGCCATGCTGCGTGTGGGTCTTCCGGTACTTGGGTGTGGGTTCCTGGCGTACTGGTTCTATCAATTATCCATCGCTCCGGCGGCTACCTGGGGGTCGCTGGTGAAGGGTGCGTTCGATCTTTTTCGGTGGGACTTATTGAAGAAGCTCGGCTATCAACAGCAGCCGACGACGCGTAAGGCAGAACGGGATCTGTGGCATGAAATCACTCAGCAAATGATCTATGGGGACAAAAGGCAGCTATCCGGGGACCGCGCCCCACGCATCGATTATGCCCCGGCGCAGGCTCCTACGGAGAAGCCAACGGCTGCGTCTGCATCGAAGAAGGTGGACTTTGAAATAACGCGCGGAATGAAACCCACGATGATAGGGGAGCAGGTGCGGGTCATCATTGGGGTCAAGCATGCCGACAACGACGTTCTCGATAACCTTGTTATAAAGGATACCTTACCGGACGGGCTCATCTACAAGTGGGATTCCGCCACCGCACACGGACGTACCGTGCGGGTTGTCGGAACAAATCCCTACCAGTTCCACATCAGCGGTACCGTGCCGGGAGATGCCGAGGTCGTACTCACTTACTATGCCCTGTATATGAAGTACGGGCCGGGACAATGAACATGCGAGGGAACCATGGAAGAGCACGACGAACCTTCATTCCAGGTCGATTGGAATGCATTCAGAGCGAAATTGAAAGAAGAATGGGATGTATTGGGCGATGAAGAGCTTAATAGCTTCGAAGGCAGGCTCGACGAACTGCCGGCGTTCATCCAGGACAAGACTGGCACACCCCCTGAAATCATTCAGCGGCGGCTTCTGGGGATGGTGGGCTTGCCCGGCGATATCGGCACGCCGCCGGATCTCTTTACCAGAAGAGAGGAAGCGTCTGATCTGCCGGGTGATATCAGCACGCTGCCCGATCTCTAGCACGGGATAGCCTGTAGATCTTTTTAGTTCGGTGTTTTCCCCGAAGAGAGGTTTCGTTTCGCAAGAACGCGCACGGCATTCATCCACCGTCAGAGAGTGAGGTCAATGGACACGATTGGTACGCTCAAAGGACTCAGTCCGCATGATGTCGTCACATTACAGCATGCCGGCATCAACACGATCCATGATCTATGGGTTTACGTTGGGGAGAAAGGGGTGCACGCACTTGCAGACAGGACCGATATCCCCTTTTCGTCGCTCCTAAAAGTGCTCACGCATCGGGGAGAGTATGAGTACAATCGAGCCGGCTTTGCAACATCGACCGATCTGTGGGACAGCGTTGGGAACAAGGGGATAAAGGCGGTTTCCAATGAGAAGAATATTGCCACTGATCGTCTCAAAGGCATACTGGTCATTCAGGGATTACATGCGTATGCGAGGAGGGACGTGCCCCTGTGGAGAAGGGGCTGGAGACAGGCGAGACTAAACGGACTGGTTGTACTAGCGGTGCTTCTGGTGATCGCGTTCGGAGTGCTGCTGGGGCGGGCCTTAAGGATGGAAAAAACGGTCGTAGTGAGCACGGGATATCTGCCGCCCTATCATCTCATCATGGAAGAAGATGTCGAAGAAAGGGAGGAGGTCGGCATTCGTTTCAGTGCTTCCACTACAAAGTCAAGGGTGGTGGGGCGTTACACGCTCAAGGCCGTTGCTCCGGGGGCAATCATCGAGTCGAATGGAGTGAGCTCTTTCGCGCTTTCAGCGGCATGCAGCACGATGACGGTAGAGGGGCGGATCGCTTCTGTGCGCGTGGCGGCTCACTCGCTGTCCCTTGCGATACCGGGGAATACCGTGTTGTTGTGCTGTCTCCCCGGAGAGCAGGAGGATGCCGCCGGCATGCCTCGTCTGTTGAGAGATATTTGCGTGCTGGAAGCCGGGGGGGAGGGAGAGGCTACCTCGATCACGATTGCCGTTCCTGATGATGAAACCCTTCAAACTCTACTGGACAGCGCCAGGGTATTTACCGTTGCCGGACAATAGAAGCGCCTTCAGAGAGGCGTGGATGTTATGTCTCGGGGGTCCGGAGCGGGACACAACCCTTACAGTTGATCCAGCACCATCTCAATACAGAGGTTCACGAGACGATTCCGTACTTCTGACTCGTGCTCTTCGAAAAAAGCGAACTCGTACTCCGTGAAGTGTCCGACCACCATACCCACCAACATATGTTGGGGACGGGAGTCTCGCCGCAACACGTGATGCACGAACGAGCGCTTTTCTGCATGCTGGAGTTGGGCGTATGTTGGGCAGTATTTCCGCACATACCCCGATACCAGAGTTAGCATCAGGGGGTGTTGGAGTTTGAGGATGGGCCAGAGGGTCTGGTTTTGAAATGATTCCAGGGCGCTGGTCTCTTTGATAGCCGCCGGGCTCTCCGGGCGTATCGTCAGTAGTTGCGCATCTCGGTTCATCACGGCACCTTCCGTAAGCCTGAAAGATGAGCAAGCTCCGTAGCTGCAAACTCGCTGTGACAGGTAAGGTAGTACAATGCATGAAAAAGCACGAGCAGAGCGCAGAAAAATAGCATAGAATTTGAGGGCCTACCTTCTTATCCTTATATAGGGAACAAACCAAGAAGCACGGGTGAGGGAATCGATCATTAGCCTTTTGCAATCGTGGAAAGACGAGATTTTTTACTCATGAGCGGGATGGCGGCCGGCACGCTTGTACTACCGGTGTGGGGACGACCCGGCCTGATCGCCGGTAACGTCATGCCGCTTGCACGGGCTGACAAGAAAGCCCTCGCCGATACTGGACTGGAGGCCGCTACCTCGCATGGAGCAACCTATGCCGACGTACGCATCGGGCGCTACCTGAACCAGTTCATCACCACCCGGGAAGACAAAGTACAGAACATCGTCAATACGGAATCCTACGGAGTGGGAATCCGTGTCATCGTGAATCATACGTGGGGGTTCGCTGCCACAAACGACGTGACACCCGAGGGGATAGCCCGCGCCGCCGAACAGGCGGCAGCTATCGCCAGGGCCAATTCGAAATTGCAGACGGAGCCGATACGACTGGCTCCGGTGCCTTCCTATGGGGACGTCGAATGGCGCACGCCGATCCAGAAAAACGCCTTCGAGGTGCCCATCTCGGAGAAGGTGGATTTATTGCTTTCGGTCAATGCCGAGGCGCTGAATCAGGGAGCCGACTTTGTCAGGTCGTCGCTGTTTCAGGTGAACGAGCAGAAATATTTTGCTTCGACGGAAGGGACCTACGTAGATCAGGATATCCATCGCCTCTGGCCCACGTTTACGGTCACGGCCATCGACAAGGAGTCCGGGACGTTTAAGACACGGAATGCCTTGAGTGCGCCGATGGGCATGGGATTCGAATACCTTGAACCGAACCCGAATCACAAGCTGACGGGCGGTCCTACCGTGCTCTACAATCAGCACTACGACATGATCGAGGATGCCCGCCTGGCCGCCCGGCAAGCACGAGAAAAACTCACGGCAAAATCCGTCGAGCCGGGCCAGTATACCCTGGTACTCGATCCGACACACCTGTTTCTTACCATTCACGAGTCGGTGGGTCATCCCCTCGAACTCGACCGCGTGCTCGGCTACGAAGCCAACTACGCCGGCACCAGCTTCGCCACCCTTGGTAAGTGGCGCTCCGGTTCGTTCAACTACGGCAGCAAGATCGTCAACTTTTTCGCGGATAAGAGGCAGCCGGGTTCGCTCGGTGCCTGTGGCTGGGACGATGAAGGCGTCAAAACCATCCGCTGGGATCTGGTCAAGAGAGGCATCCTGGTCAACTATCAGGCCATCCGGGATCAGGTGCATATGATCAGCCAGAACGAATCGCACGGGTGCTGCTACGCCGATAGCTGGAGTTCCGTGCAGTTCCAGCGCATGCCGAACGTCTCGCTGGCTCCGGGACCTGATCCGTTGACCGTGCAGGAGATGATACAGGACGTCGAGAAAGGCATCTACATCATGGGGCGGGGATCATACTCCATAGATCAGCAGCGGTACAATTTCCAGTTCGGGGGGCAGTTGTTCTATGAGATCAGCAATGGTGAGATTGTGGGGATGCTCGAAGACGTGGCCTACCAGTCGAACACGCAGGAGTTCTGGAATGCATGCTCGGCCATCTGTGACCAGCGCGACTACCGGCTGGGGGGGACCTTCTTCGACGGAAAAGGCCAGCCGGGACAGGTCAGCGCAGTCTCGCACGGATGTTCGACGGCGCGCTTCGACGGGGTCAACGTCATCAACACCGCACGCAGTATTTAAGGCGTGGAACAGGCTGAGGCGGTAGAGGGCGGTGCCACTTCTTGTCTCAAGTGCGTCGCCCTCTTGGATGGGAGAAAAAAACAGGGTCAATAAACCGGAACCCTCGATACTATCGCGCAACCTTTTTCGTTCATAGCCGAAGAAAGACCTCTCACTTCATCACCCACCAAGCCAAGAGATACCAGTGGAACGGCGCGATTTTATCAGACTT
>JBHHWM010000326.1:0-4849 GCA_046756545.1 Rhodothermales bacterium
ACACGAACTTACGTCAGAACAGACCACCTCATTTTCCTTATTTGAATGGTATTGCACCTTGATGCTATCGGGACTATTTTTCCTTGCCCAAGGAAAAGTATGCTGGGGCCGTGCTGCCGTGATACCGGCATGCGGGCGGGCCTACTGTGCAAATAGGGACTGAAAGGGCCGTAATGGAGGAGTTTTATCCTGGAATGTCAAGTTTTTGAACAGCCGTCGCTCGTCGTGGTAGAATGGGGCAATTTTTGAGAAATGCCGGGTATAGAATCGCATTGTTGGCTATTGCCATGAAAGTAATTCATCTGTTCAGACGCGAGGGCGCAAACCGGTGGTGTGTTCGCGCCGGTTTTCTGGTGGCCGTCGTTGTGCTGTTTACCGGAACGCACCGTCTCTTTGCCCAGGGCCTCGACCCGAACAAAGAGATTGCCCAGTACGCGCGTGACGTCTGGACGACCGATGAGGGCCTGCCCCAAAATTCCGTCAATGCCATCGTGCAGACGAGGGACGGCTATCTCTGGCTCGGGACCTACGAGGGGTTGGTCCGCTTCGACGGGGTGCGGTTTACCGTCTTCGACAAGTTGAACACGGACGCCTTTCTGGACAACGTTGTGTATGCCCTGCATGAAAGCCGCGACGGCAGTTTATGGATCGGGACGCAGGCCGGCGGGCTCATGCGATACAAGGATGGGGGCTTCCAAACCTATACCACCGACGACGGGCTCTCCCGCAATTTCGTTACATCTATCGGGGAAGATCACGACGGCACCCTCTGGGTCGGCACCAACGACGGGGGAGTGAACCGGTTTCGGGACGGTGTCTTCACCGTCTTCACCACCGACGACGGGTTGTCGAGCAATGCCGTTGTGTCGTTGCACGTAGACCGCCGGGGGACTCTCTGGTTCGGCACGAACGGCAACGGACTCAATCGATACAAGGACGGCGTCTTTACGACCTACACGATTGCCGAGGGGCTGTCGAGCGATGTGGTCTGGGCGATACATGAGGACCGAGAGGGGAGCCTCTGGATCGGCACCCGGGGAGGCGGGCTGAACCGGCTGAAGGATGGGGTCTTCACAACGTATACCACCGATGACGGATTATCGCACAACCACATCAATACCCTCTACGAGGATCGGCGGGGGACCCTCTGGATCGGCACCGACGGAGGAGGACTGACTCGCCTTTGCGAAGGGCGGTTTGACACCTTTGCCACCCGTGACGGGTTGTCGGGCGACGTGATCTGGGCGGTGCTCGAAGACCGGGAGGGGAGCCTCTGGGTCGGGACCCTGGGCGGCGGGTTAAACCGGTTTAAAAATAGCAAATTTACGGTGTTTGCTTCCGGGGAAGGCTTGTCTCACAACGCCATCCGGGCGATCTATGAGGACCGAAGCCATGATCTCTGGATCGGGACGATGGGCGGCGGCCTCAATCGGATTCACGACGACACGATCACTGCCTACACGACGGCGGATGGCCTGTCGAGCAATTCGATCTGGGCGCTCGGAGAGGACCGGGAGGGGGGCCTCTGGATCGGTACGCGGAGGGCCGGGCTGAACCGGTTTAAAGACGGGGTCTTTACGACCTATACCACGGCGGACGGCCTCGGAAACGATTTCGTGCGCACGGTGAAGGAAACACGCGACGGAAGCCTCTGGATCGGCACCAACGGCGGCGGCCTCAACCGGCTGCAGGACGGTGCGTTGTCCCTCTATACCACCGAGGACGGCCTGCCGAGCAACACGATCTGGATCCTGCACGAAGACCGCAATGGAGTCCTCTGGATCGGCACGCGGGGCGGAGGACTGAGCCGCTATCAGGACGGCGTCTTTACGACCTATACCGTCGCAGACGGCCTGGCCGATAACTTCGTGACGACGATCTATGAAGATGCCGACGGAGTGTTTTGGCTGGGGAGCTACGGCAAGGGCCTGACGCGGTATAAAGACGGCGTTTTTACCGTTTTTACGACACGCGACGGGTTGTTCGACGACGTGGTCCATCAGATCCTCGAAGACAATCGGGGCTATCTTTGGATGAGTAGCAATCGGGGCATCTTCAGTATCAGCAAACGGGATCTTACTTCCTTTGCCGAGGGAAGCCTGGTTGCGGTTAGCTCAACGGCGTATGGCAAGGCCGACGGTCTACGGAGCGTTGAAGGCAATAGCGCGGCACCCGCCGGCCGGAAAACCCGGGACGGGACGCTCTGGTTCGCGACGATGAATGGAGCCGTTGCCATCAATCCCGATAGCACTCGCCTGAACCCCATCGCGCCGCCCGTGATTATCGAGAACATGGTGGCGGGCGATGAGGTCGTGGATCTGCGCGAGGAACAAATCGTCGTGCCGCCCGGCAACGACAAGATAGAGATCGACTACGCCGGACTGAGCTATCTGGCTCCTGAAAAGGTATTCTTCAAGTATAAGCTGGAAGGGTATGACAAACGGTGGGAGGAGGCAGGCACGCGCCGGACGGCCTACTACACCAACCTCTCGCCGGGGGCCTATACGTTTCGGGTCATCGCCAGCAATAATGACGGTCTTTGGAATGAAACAGGCGCGTCTGTAGCCTTCTACCTGGAACCCTATGTCTATCAGCGGACGTGGTTTTATCTGCTCTTGGGGCTGGGGCTGGTCGGCTTGGGCGTGGCTGGATATCGGTTTCGGGTTCAGCACCTTCGACGGCGGACAGCGAGGCTGGAACGGGCCGTTCGGAGGCGCACCTATGCCATCCATCGCCAGGCGCGTCAGTTGAAGCAGACGGTAAAGGATCTGGAGCGCGCCAAGGAACGCGCAGAGGCCGCTACCCGCGCCAAGAGCGAATTCCTGGCCAACATGAGCCACGAAATTCGCACGCCCATGAACGGCGTCATCGGCATGACCAGCGTCTTGCTGGATACCCCGCTCGCCGCCGAACAGGCCGACTACGTCGAAACGATCCGGTCCAGCGGCGAAGCCCTGATGAACCTCATCAATGAGATCCTCGATTTTTCCAAGATCGAAGCGGGGCACGTCGAACTCGAAAGCCATCCCTTCGATTTGCGTACGTGCCTGGAAGACGCCCTCGATCTGGTGGCCCTGAAAGCCTGTGCGAAAGGGCTCGAACTGGCGCTCTGTGTAGACGCCGAAGTGCCCCGAACCATCGTGGGCGACGCCGCGCGGTTGCGGCAGATTCTCGTCAATTTGCTTTCCAACGCAGTGAAATTTACGCATGAGGGCGAAGTGGTCGTGTCGGTGGGGGCCGCGCCTCTCGATCAGGGAGGGTGCGAATTGCACGTGGAGGTTCGCGATACCGGCATCGGTATTCCCAGGGATCGCCACAGCCGGGTGTTCGACGCCTTCACGCAGGTTGATGCTTCGACCACGCGCAAGTATGGCGGGACGGGGTTAGGACTGGCCATCGCCAAACGGTTGTGCGAGCAAATGGGCGGGCGCATCTGGGTAGAGAGCGACGAAGGGAAGGGATCGTCCTTCCATTTCACCATCAGGTCGCAGGGTGTGCCCGGTGATCGCGCCCCGGAGGAAGATGCGCGCATGTTGCAAGGCCGCAGGGTGCTGGTCGTCCACCATCACGAGACCAACCGGCAGGTCCTCATGACGATGGTGCAAACCTGGCACATGGAATCCCGAGAAGCTGCCTCAGGCAAGGAAGTGCGGGAGGTTCTGGACGCCGAACCGGCCTTCGACGTGATCATGCTCGACATGCAGATGCCGGATATGGAGGACTCGGCGCTGATCCAAACCCTGCGCCGGCATCCGAAGGCTCGGGAAGTGCCGGTGATTCTGCTCAATGGGATCTGCCACTGCAACGACAGGCACGTCCCGCTCTCGTTCTCGGTAGCGAAGCCGGTACGCCGATTGGAGTTATTCAAGGCGTTGACGGCGGCTTTCGACGCTCACGACACGATGACAAGGCGGATTGCCGGCAACGGGAGCTTTGATGCGTCCATGGCTCAGCGATTACCATTGCGCATCCTCCTGGCCGAAGATAATGTGGTGAATCAGCGCGTGGTGGCGCGTATGCTCGAACGGCTGGGCTATCGGGCCGACGTCGTGTCCACCGGATCTGAAGTGCTGGAGGCACTGTGCCAGGTGTCGTATGATGTGGTGTTGATGGATGTTCAGATGCCCGAGATGAGCGGCATAGAGGCTACACAACACATCGTCGAGGAATGGCCTGCCGAACGGCGTCCCCGCATCATCGCCGTGACCGCCAACGCCATGCAGGAGGATCGGGCACGGTGCATAGAAGCCGGGATGGACGATTATGTGAGCAAGCCCATCAAGGTGAAGGAACTGGTCGAAGCGCTGCAACGGTGTGCATGAAGGCTACCTGGTGGCAGCCTGTGAAAAGGACCGCTCGTCCTATTTGCGGAGGCCGACCACCCGTCCGTCCAGGTTCCACGCCGGGTCTATCGTCACCCCGAGGTGCGTCAGGGCCGTGACGGCGACATCGACGATGCCGGGTGCTTCGGGAGAGGGGTCCCAGGGGGCCGACGGCCCGCTGGCGAGGTAAAAAATGCGGCGTTCTTTAGGAGAGGGGCCGCCGTGTCCGCCGTCGTCGCGGCGACCGTGGTCGGTGCTCATCAGGATGAGCCAGTCTTCGTCGGCGTAGGTAGCGCGTTGTTCGAGGGCGGCCAGGAGCAGGCCTACCTGTGCATCGGCGGTCTCGATGGCGGCCCGGTAGGCCGGGGAGAGCGAACTGGTGTTGTGCCCTACTACGTCGATGTTGCCCAGGTAGACGAAGGCGGCGTCAGGATCGTGCGTCGTCAGGTGTTCCACCGCAGCAACGACCGACAGCGAATCGGCCACGTCGTAGCCCAGGCTGTCGCCGTCGATGTTTATCTTCACGT
>JBHHWM010000327.1:0-4796 GCA_046756545.1 Rhodothermales bacterium
ACCCGATACGAGTGGTTTTTCAACCCTATCTCTGAAAGTGATAGGTAGCTAGACCGGCAGTTAATGACGGACTCATCTCACGGGATCTGTTTCAACGCAGGCATTCAGACCTTCTCTCTCCATCCGTTTTATAGGGGCACCACTTTACGTATGTGTTCGAGAGAATCGCGGCTGACGAGAGGGGTGATGAGCGTGTGTTTTCGCTTCTCATCAAGCAACGGTAAGAGGCGGCGACGGCAGGCAGGGGTATATACAATCAGGTCGGCCTGCGTGATAAATTGACGTAGGTGCTGCGTGCCTTCATCGATGGACGTGGCGATGGTTTGCCCGGAGAAGCCGGTCTGTCGTCTTACCTCCGACATAAGGGGCTGAATGGCATCTCCGAAGCGAGACACCATGCCCAGGGTTTCGACCGGAAGCAAACGGGTTATGAATTCCTGGGCTTCAGTATTTAAATACGTGATGACTCCAAGCGTATCGACGCGAGGGAGCACCTCCATGACCGAATGCAAGTCGGCAAAGCGAGCCAGGACATAATCCGCATCCTGGTGGTGTCTCAGGCCGGGTAGTGTGGATGCCTCAACGGGCTGTTGCAGGATCTGGGCAATCTGATGTGCGCACAGGTCGGCCATCTCGCGGAAAGGGGCGACAAACACCAGTTTATAGCTGTGAGGCGATTCGGCGAGTAACTCGAATTGCTCCTGGAAGAGGTTCTCTACTTCAGCATGTTGCAAGCCCAATCCAATCAGTTTTTGGAAAGCGTCCTGCACTACGACCGCACCTCGCTCGAAACGCTCGCTTTTGCTTAACGGGGTGCGGTCCGTGACGCGAAATCCACTGCCTACTTTCGACTCTACCCGTTCTTCTCGTTCCAGTTGTTGATATACTTTTCGGACCGTATGAAAGGATACGCCTATTTGTTCAGCCAGCGAGCGTGTCGAAGGCAGCATCTCGTCTACCTTAAAATGTCCGTTGGCAATGAGATACCGGAGTTGCTCGATGAGTTGCTCATGAATAGGCGTGTTGGAGGACCGGTTAATCGTGATCATTCATCTTGAAAAGGATGGGATGAACAGGACGGCGTCATGGGAACAAGGGTATCATGCGGGCGACTCAAACGAGAAAAAAGGGGCCTGACGAGCCATTACGAGGGTTTTAAGGAGCGCATCGGCGTCGGGCCAGTCGGTGCGGTCAAGCTCGTACGTTGTGTCACCGAGGGAGAGGGTAAGCGACCTCTCGCCGGAACGCAAGTCGAGAATTGGGACCCAATGGAACGGGTGATTCTTGCGGAAACAATCTCGCACGGATCGAACGGAGGCGGCTCCAGGCCGGACGTAGATTTCTGCGGTGGTCGCTTGCAGCCGAAAGAGCGTCCAGACGGAAGCTATCGTCACCGCGATAGGAAAGCCAAGGGTCAGGAAGGCAAGGGCCGGATATCCCTGTAGCATGGCGATAAGTGCCCCCACCATAATTGGCAACATGCACGTCATCAGCGGCCGGACGAAAGCGCGTGCAAAGGTCCATCGCCACGAGATCCCATCCGGATAAGAGAGGCTCGTAAATCGTCGTGGTTCTACAAAAGGGGATGGAGGATGGGAATGCACGTGTTACCGCTCATTGCCTGCAAAATCCAAAACGTAATCAGCCACGTCTTGCTTGCTGGTACCCATACCCGGCGGTGCCAGGTTCCACTTCGTGCCTCGGATGGAATGAACCCCTTCAGGAAAAGCAGCCTCACCGTCTCAACTCGTTGCTTCGAGAAGTCCAGGGGAGGTGGCGAAGGCGCGAGGAATCGGCAGGTCTTTCATGGTGCGAAGGCCGGGCTGACCGACGAGTACCTGGGGTACGGCGTTGATCAACGCTGCGATGGTGGCTGTGTCGCCAAAAATTCCCCCACGAACTACCAGGTCGATGGGCGGAGTGCCTTCTACGTATACAGCGTCTCGGGGATCGGGGGCTCCGACGTACATTTTGAGGTCGAGGGAAAGCAGGGCCGTTTGTTGCGTGAAGCCGGTGATGGCATGATGAATCCCCGCCACGTCACCCTGGCGCACGTCGAAGTAAGGAGTATGAACGTCGGTCCCGGCAATCATGGGATCGAGCGTCTCCTCAATCCGGTCGAAGGTCCACCCCAGGCCGTCGGCTACGAGCAGGAGCGATTCGCGCAGGCCGATGTGGCCGAACATGCCGGTTTTCTTCTTCTCCTCGAAAAGGGCGGTGGTAAGCCCGGCTCCTACTTTGCGTTGAAGGGGTTCACGGCGTTTTCCGGCATCGACCACACGTTCAACCCGAATGCTCGATACGTCGGTACATACACCCGTCGCGGTCAGGACGAGCGTGTCCATGGCAAAGCCCGGATTGACCCCGGTCCCAAGGAAGACAACCCCGTGTTTTTTGGCTACCTGATCCAAATCGCTTGAAAGGCCGGGGTGCCGGTCGAAGGGAAACGAGAGTTCTTCCGTGGACGACACCACGTGCGCACCCGCTTCGGCGCAAAGAACGAACTGATCCCGGATGCGATCTAAAAAGGAAGAGGTAGTGTGAACGACTACGTCGGGTTTCGTCTCAGCGAGAACACGCGCAGCATCTCCCGATACGACGATGCCGGAGGGCTCATCCAGTCCTAGAAGTTCCGCAAGGTCGCGCCCCTTTTTAATCGGATCGATATCGATAGCGCCAACCAGGTGAATGTGGCCTGAAACCTGCTTTTCAAGGATGATTTTGGCCGATGCAAGCCCAATGGGCCCCAAGCCGTATTGAACGACACGGATAGGAGTAGGCATGAACAGTCTATCGGGATAAGTGAGTTAAGAAATCAACGCCCCATGAAACGAAAGAAAGGGGGGAGTGTCAATCAGATTTTTGTAGAAATGTCGATAACAGAAAAATGGGCGGTGCCCACGCAGAGCACCGCCCAAGGATTACCTACGATGACGAACGGCTATTGTGCATCAACATCAGCCATGTTTCCAACCGCCTCGTCCGGAGCCAGATAGGGATAGCTAAAATGCGTGGGCGGATTGAAGGTCTCTTTGATCGACCGGGCGGAAACCCATCGCATCAGGTTCATCGGGGAGCCCGCTTTGTCATTCGTGCCCGAAGCACGAGCACCCCCGAAGGGCTGCTGGCCGACGACGGCCCCGGTAGGTTTGTCGTTGATATAGAAATTGCCGGCGGCGTCAACGAGGCGCTCCATCGCCTGATTGATGATTGCACGATCCTGGGCAAAGATGGCACCGGTGAGCGCATAAGGCGACGATTCGTCAACCAGGGTGAGCGTCTCCTCAAATTTCTCATCGGGATAGACGTAGATCGTGACGACCGGGCCGAAGATTTCTTCGCACATGGTCTGGTACTTGGGGTCATCGACCAATAGGACCGTGGGTTCGATGAAGTAGCCTTCCTCATCGGAGTAATTCCCCCCGTGGAGAACGGTGACCCCGTCGGCCTGCTTTGCGCGGTCGATGTAGGCAGTGATGTTGTCGATGGCCGGTTTGTCGATGACGGCGTTCATAAAGTTGCTGAAGTCTTCGACCGACCCCATCTTGATCTCGCTCAATTGCTGCAGCATCTCGTCGCGTGTGCTCGCCCACCGAGACTGCGGAAGATAGATGCGCGATGCCGCAGAGCATTTTTGCCCCTGGTATTCGAACCCGCCACGAACGACGGCGGTCGCCACGGCTCTGGGATCGGCTGAGGTATGGGCGATGATGAAGTCTTTCCCGCCGGTCTCTCCGACGATACGGGGATAGGTACGATATTGAGCGATGTTCTCGCCGATTGTGCGCCACATATGCTGGAAGGTCCCCGTCGAGCCGGTAAAGTGGAGTCCGGCCAGGTGTTGCGAGGCAAAGGCGGGATCCCCGATGGACGCTCCTCGGCCGGGTACCATGTTGATGACACCCGGAGGAAGGCCGGCGGCCTCGAGCAATTTGTAGGTAAAGTAGGCGGAATAAACCGATGATGTGGCGGGTTTCCAGAGTACCGTATTGCCCATAAGCGCTGGAGCCAGCGGGAGATTGCCCTGGATAGAGGTAAAGTTGAAGGGGGTGACTGCAAAGACGAAGCCTTCGAGTGGGCGGTATTGCAAGCGGTTCCAGATACCGGGGGAGGAGATCGGTTGATCGGAATAAATCTGCTCCATGTAATTCACGTTGAAGCGGAGGAAATCGATCAACTCGCAGGCCGCATCGATCTCGGCCTGGTGGACGTTCTTACTCTGGCCCAGCATGCTGGCTGCATTGAGTGTGTCTCGCCAGGGACCGGCCAGGAGGTCGGCCGCTTTCAAGAAGATGGCGGCACGGTCAGTCCAGTGCATACGCGACCAATCGTGATGAGCCTCCAGTGCTGCCGCAATCGCCTGGTCTACTTCCACTTTGCCGTTGTAATGAATAGTCCCCAGTGTGTGGCTCAGTTCGTGGGGAGGGTGGACTGTTCGACTCTGGCCTGTCCGGACTTCTTCGCCGCCGATGAAGGCCGGGATGTCGACGTTCAGCCGCTTCATCTCTTTCAGGCGTCGGGCGAGCGAGGCGCGTTCTGTGCTTCCTGGTGCATAAGCTCGCACGGGCTCATTAACGGCAGGAGGTGTATGGGTGATGGTGTTGTTCATGGTGGGATGGCTTTGATCGAGAGTGTGAAACCCGTTATTGCAAGACAAAAAAATGGAGACAGCATACCATACTTTCGTGAAGATGGGTTGTTCTCCTGGCAAGCGTAGGGGAGTTGCCTGGTAATATCCGACTATTAAGTCAGTTTTAGGACCAGTGCAGGAACTCCAGGCACGTCATTTCACACAA
>JBHHWM010000328.1:0-4743 GCA_046756545.1 Rhodothermales bacterium
GCTTCGGCAGGCGGCAACGCGTCGCGGTTGCTCAACCGGCGCCGTTCGGTAGCGGCTCCACCCTGCGCCGCCAGGCGCGCCGTAAGCCCGGGCGTATCGTAGAGCAACCCCACCTCGGCGTCGATGGCCCGGCGGTTGAAGTCGGTCTCGAAGAACAATGTTTCTTCGGGAGCCCGGTGCGTTCGGATGAAGCGATTGTTGACCGCCACATCGAGGCGGCTGTTCAGGCGAATCCCCTTGTAGAACGGCGTATCCAGTTCGACCTGGACTTCCAGGGTATCGCTCGTGGTGGCCTCAATGCTTTCGGGGGAACGGTCGGTGGTAGCGGCGCGATTGAGAAAAGAAACGGCCTGATAGACGTCGCGCCGGATGCTCGACACGCGCAGGGTAGAGGCCAGCCGGGTTTCCTCGAATCGGCGCTCGGCCGAGCCGTTGAGGCGCACGCTACGCCCGCGTCGGGGAGCCATCACCTGCCAGGCGCTCTCCCCCCCAAGACGGAGCCGGTAGCCCTGCATCGGCGGCGGGGTCAGGCTCAGGCGGACGCCGTAGGCCGGCCCGGCATCCAGGCGCAAGGGGGCCGAGCCGTCCGGTTCGATCACCCCGGGACGTCGATCCCACGCCACTCCGACGACCGGTTCGATCCAGGCAAACGCGCGCGGGGTCATCCGCAGCCCGGCATACACCTCCTGACTAAAAACCTGGCTCTTTCCAAACCAGGCCGTCCGCCCGCGCAGGTGGGCTGAGAAGGTGGGGCTGAAGGATCGCCGGGCGTTCCATTGCAGCAGGTCTTCGTCGCGAAAGGTGAGTTGATCCTCAAACAGGATGAACGCGTCGGAGAGGAAGCGATTGGTGAGTTCAAGGTCCCAGCCTGCTACGCGAAACGCGAGGTAGGCATTCGAGGTCCAGCGGAAGCGGTTGATGTCGCGCTCGAACGCGGTCTCTAGCCGCTGCACGGGCTGCGCGACGGCGGGCATTTGCATCAGAGACAGCGCCCAGAGCGCAGCGAGGGCCGGCAGGTAAAACGTGGAGGATCGCCAAGAAGCCATATCCTAATATCGATCCTCTATCCTCCTTCCGCCAGCCTCAAACGCATCACCCCGGAGGCCATTTCATCTTGCGCCCGCCGAGGACGTGCAGGTGCAGATGCAGGACCGACTGCTGGCCGTCCCGCCCGCAGTTGAATACCGCCCGATAGCCGTTCTCCAGCCCTTCCTGGGCAGCGATCTGCTTGGCCACCATCAGCAGGTGCCCGACGAGCGGAACGTCTTCCTCCTTCAGGTCGTCGAGGGTGGGGATGGGTTTGCGGGGCACCACCAGCACATGCATCGGTGCCTGCGGGTTGATATCGCGGAAGACGACACAAAGGTCGTCTTCATAGATAATATTCGCCGGGATCTCTCGGTCTATGATGCGCTCGAATAACGTTTTTTCGGACATGGACGAATAACCCTTCTTATAACAGTGGCGGACTGTAATATAGGGGCTGTCGGCCTACTTTTCGAGTAGATGCCGGGGGAAGCGGGGCGAGGAGTGTCACCTTGTCGGCCTCCCATCCCGGGAGCCGTCACGGAAGCCTCTGGCGGGGAAGGCTTGCAGGTGGTGGCGGGATGAGGTATGATGGAAAAAAGAGACGAGCGGAACCACAACCTACCACGTCGTAAGCGACGAGGACGCGACGTAAAAACATGAAAAATCGACTTCGGAGCACAGGGATAGGACTGCTGGTGGGGGCCGCCTTCGTATGCTGTGGATGCTCGGCGGAGGGAGAGACACCGGAATTTCGCCTCCGTGTTACGGGGATCGTGACGGAGGTGACGTCCCAGCGCCCGGTATCGGGGGCGTTTGTCGAGTTGTGGGCCACCGGCAGCGGGTTCTCCGTGTCGGACGAAATGCTGGTGCAAAGCGCGACGGATGCAGGGGGGCGCTATACCCTTGAAGTGGCGGTGGAGGGACCCGGCGTGGAGAACGAAACATGTAGCCCGCAGCTACGGGTGTTCTGGAACGGGTTCGAGAAAGGACGGAAGACCATCGTCTGTACGAGCACCTTGCAGACGGTTGACTTTCAAGTCGGCCCTTCGAAGCAGGATGCGTAAGGGCGGCCCTGCTCCACCGAACAATCGCGCAGATCCAACGTTGTTAGACCCCGGCTTTTAGCTTCGGACGCGCGCCTGTAACAGAACACACGGCGTCCCAACTAACAGGCCGGATTTCGCTCCACGTTCCCAACCGTACCGCCCCCTCCATGCCGACGGTCTACGTCACACGGAAGCTGCACTTTAACGCGGCGCATCGCCTCCATAACCCGGAGAAATCGGATACATGGAACCGCGAGACCTTTGGCAAATGCAATAATCCGAACTGGCACGGACACAACTACGTGCTGGAGGTGACCGTCGCCGGTGAGCCGCATCCGGAAACCGGCTACGTCATCGATCTGAGCGAACTCAAACGCATCATCGTCGAGAAGATCCTCGATAAAGTAGATCACAAGAACCTGAATCTTGAGGTCGACTTTATGGAAGGGATTCTGCCCTCAACGGAAAACTTCGCCGTGGCGATCTGGAACGAACTCAAGGACGCGCTGCCGTCGGGCCGGTTGCACGCGGTCCGGCTCTATGAAACCGAGCGCAACGTTGCAGAATATCACGGCGATTAAGCCCCTACCTTTTATGCGGAATAGAGACGTTGCAACCGATCCACTTTCCCCAAACGGGACCCCGAACCGCGAGATGCCGACGCTTTATCAGCGAACCGACGTGTACAACGAGGAAAAGACCGGACTCATCGCCGACCGCGTGGTTGACATCCTGGCGGCCATCGGGGAAGATCCCGACCGCGAAGGACTGGTAAAAACACCGGAGCGGGTAGCCAAAGCCTACCAGTTCCTGACCCAGGGTTACAAGGTAGACCCGCGCGCTATCCTCGAATCGGCGCTGTTTGAGGAAGATTACAGCGAGATGATCCTGGTGAAGGACATCGAGGTATACAGTCTCTGCGAGCATCACATGCTGCCGTTTTTCGGCAAGGCGCACGTGGCCTACATCCCGAACGGCAAGATTGTGGGCCTGAGCAAGATCCCGCGCGTGGTGGACGTGTTCGCTCGCCGACTCCAGGTGCAGGAGCGCCTGACCATCCAGGTGCGCGACGCCGTTCAGGACGTCATCAACCCGCTGGGCGTGGCCGTCGTCATCGAGGCACAACACCTCTGCATGATGATGCGCGGAGCCGAAAAGCAGAACTCGGTCACGACCACCAGCGCCATGAGCGGCGAGTTTCTAAAAGAACCCACACGGGCGGAATTCATGCGCCTGATCCGAACCAACTCCTGATCGGCAACCAGGAAGCCAGGTGCCGTTTTCGTGAGAGGCATGCCGCCGGTGTGCCTCTTTCTTTTTGGAGGCCCGGTAGGTTTTGGACATCCGCCGGGTGTACCTTTCTCCTGTTTCCCCGTCCCGATCAACAGAGGTAACCCATGCCAACCGTCGTTGTAACCGGAGCCAGCCAGGGCATCGGGCGCGCCGTTGCCGAAGCGTTTGCGAAAGAGCCGGACGCCCGCCTTGCCCTCGTCTCGCGTTCGCGTGAAAAGCTGGAAGCCGTCGCCGCGCAGTGCCGAGCCCAGGGTGCCGACGCCGCCGTGTTCGCGTGCGACGTGACCGATGACGCCGCCGTGCAACAGACGGCCCGGGCCGTCCTGGAACGCTGGGGCGCGCCGGACGTGCTGGTCAACAACGCGGGGCTCTTCCGGCCCGGCACCGTCCGGGAAACGACGCCGGTCCTCTTCCGAGAACAGGTAGCCGTCAACCTCACGAGCGCGTTCGTGGTGACGCAGGCGTTTCTGGATGCGATGACGGCGCGAGGGCGGGGCCACCTGTTCTACATGGCCTCGGTGGCCTCTATTCGGGGGTATCCGGGGGGTGCCGCCTACTGCGCCGCCAAGCATGGGCTGCTCGGCCTGGCTCGCGTCGTGCGCGAAGAGACCAAACCGATGGGTCTCCGCGTGACGACGCTGCTGCCGGGGGCCACGCTCACGCCCAGTTGGGACGGTGTCGATCTGCCGGAAGAACGCTTTATGCCACCCGAAGACATCGCCCGAACCGTGCTCGACATCTACCGCCTCAGCGACCGCACCGTCGTCGAAGAAATTCTGCTCCGGCCCCAGTTGGGGGATGTGTGAACCGGAAACCTACTCTTCTTCAAACTGCCTGCTTCTTTCTTCCAGCGACCGGCGCGTCTGGTCGCGAGCAGTACGGAGGCGATCACTGAGCACGACGGGATAGGGGGTCTCGGTGGTGTCGAGGGCCAGGAGGTGGTCGGGCAGGCGAGCGAGCGAGGTGCGGGCGTGGGCGCGTAGTTCGTCGAGGGGACGAAAACGCCCGGCCTCGGTGCGCCGTCCCCCTTTCATGACCGGATGGAGCAACGGCTTGCCTTCATGGCTTTCGTAGTGCAGCGCCAGCACGTCGTGTACGGCCGTGCCCGATTCGTAGATGCGAAAAATCTGCTTGCGGCCCGGCAGAGTGGATTTATGCGTGGCCAACTTCATCCGGCCGTGCCCGGCATACTCCACCAGTTTGTAGACGCTGTCGAGGTAGGGCTGGTCGGCGAGGGCTCCCATGCGCGTGCCGACCCCGAAGCCGTCGATGGGCGCGCCCCGGCGGACCAGATCCGCAATGGCGTGTTCGTCGAGGCTGTTGCTGGCAAAGATCCGGACGTGCCGGAGGCCGCCGTCGTCCAGGATGCGGCGGG
>JBHHWM010000329.1:0-4644 GCA_046756545.1 Rhodothermales bacterium
AGGATGGCGAACATATCACCGCCGATGCCGGTCATGTGCGGTTCTACCAGGTTCAACACGGCGGCTGCCGTCACGGCGGCGTCGATGGCGTTGCCGCCACGCTGCAAGACGGCGAGACCGGCAGCGCTGGCTAACGGCTGGCTGGTCGCGATGACTCCGTTCGGGGCATACACGGTTGACCGGCCTGCCAGCGTGCTGGGACGCTGCTGTGCATTCGCTTCGGACATGAGGGCGAAGAGGATCACGATGAGTACGGTTGCGTGACGCATAGGGGTGTCGAGCGTTTATTGTCGAGGTATCTAGCTATTGCAGGGAAAAAGGGACGGAGAATTCCGTGCGATCCCATTGCAGTTTCAAGACGCCGCCGTCCCCGCTTTCCTCGACGAGGATCGAGAACACTTCCACCGTTTCAGGCAAGGTGGATAGTATCATCGGAACGCGGCCAAGGTCGCGGTCCTCGTTGTATGTTCTGCCGCCCTGGCCCGTCTGGCGGTTGATGATGAGCGTTCCGCCCGAAGGCTCCGGAATGGTGTAGAGGGTGTATTGACCGGCGGGAACGACGAGGTCTCCCATCCGAAGGTCGCGGTCGGTTTCGAAGTGCGTCGCCCGGTTAGCCCCGGTGCGCCATCGTTCATTCCAGGGAACGAGCGCGCCGAAAATATCGCGTCCTCGCTTCGAGGGGGTTCCGTAATCGACGGTGATGGCGGTTCCATGAACCGAAGCCTCGGCTTTGCCTCGCGCCGAGAGGGGGCCGAAGGGACGCCCAGCCGCATCACGGGCGGCGAATGTCTGTGCAAGGGCATCCAGGTCGATGGAGGGCTGACGCTCCACGGTCAACTTGCGTGTGGTTGCACCGGCATCGAGATGGAGGAGCCGCCCTTTCCCGTCTACCTGGACGGTCATGGTGCCCCGAGTCGGGTGTGTAACGGTCATCTCGCTGTCCGAGACGCGGCGAATGACGAACGGCATAGAGCTTCGCCCGGTGAAGAGGTCTTGCGTGATGCTGTCCTGTCCACTGGCGTAGGCTCGCGTCAACATCAGTTCGAAGGGCCAGTGCAACATGTCGAGGAAGGGCAACATCTGAGCGTGCCCGGCGATCTTTCGGGATCGTGATTCTTCACCCTGCGTGGTGACGAGGAGCAGGCTGTCGCCCTCCAGCGTGGCTACATCCGTCCGAACGGGAGGAGCATCCGCAGGGGCATTTGGATCGTGAACCGTGGCCTCGAAGCGGCGCAACGAACCGTCGGGTTCATGCTCGATGACGTAATGCCGTACCGTGGTGGTAGGTGTTCGGATGACAACATCGGCCTCCAGGCCGTTGGGGGTTCGGACGAACTGTTCGACGACGAGTGTGTCATTGCCGAGGCGTGTAAGGAAGGCACCGCTGTTGGGATCTTGAACCGGTTCGGTGGTCGGCTCGCAGGCTAGATTCAGGATCAGGGCGGGTGCGAGCAGCAGAGCGTAACGTAAAACCATGAATCCATAGGAGGCTGAATGTGAGGAAGCGGAAAAGTAGAGCCTGGCGATAAACGAACGTTCTACAAGATGAGATTTTTTCGAAAGGCGTGCAATGCCTGGGAAAGGGAAGTGTGCATTGCCTTCCGCGCCGAGGCGATTACTTGAACGCGGCGGCTCGATCCGGTTTGCCCCAGGATTCGTAGAGCATCACCAGGCGCTCTCGCGTATTCTGCTGTTGCCTGATTGCATCGCGGCCTGATAGTTTAGACAGACCTTCGTTGCTTGCAAGAAGCAGCGATTCGGCTTCTTCAAACCGTCCGAGTAAACTCAGGCAGTGCCCCAGCGTTGATTGGGCTTCGAGCACGCGCCAGTGGTTCTCCGAAAACAATGCCCGGCGCATGTCCAGAGCTTCACGGGCGAGGGGTTCGGCTTCTTCCGGTCGTCCTCGGGCCAACAGGACATTACTGAGTCCAATGAGCGAAGTGGCGGTCAGGTTGTGCGGGGTCGGTAGGGATGCCTTCTGAATAGCAAGGGCCTGCCGGTAGAGCGAATCGGCTCGGGAGTAATCTTCGAAGAAGAAGCGTACCGAAGCCAGATTAATCAACATGATGGAAGTCCAGGGATGCTCCGTACCCAGACGAGCACGGTAGATTCCGAGGGCTTCTTTATAAAGGGTTTCGGCCTCGTCATACCTGCCTTTGCCTTTCATCTCGGTCCCCAGGTTTGAGAGCGTGGTTGCGACATCGGGATGATTGGGGGGTAGCGATGCGCGACGAACCGCCAGAACCTCTCTGAGGAGCCGTTCGGCTTCGTCCCCCCGGTCCATGTCCCCTAGCAAATTAGCCAGGTTACTCATTGCTATCAGAATCCGGCGGTGACCGGTTGGATATGTCCTACGGCCTATGGAGAGGGCCTGCCGGAAAAGGGGTTCAGATTCCTCATAAAGACCCTGAGAGTGTAAGAGGGCGGCGAGGCTGTTGAGAGGGCTGATCAATCGGGGATCGGTCTCGCCGAATAATGTAGTTTGGATGGCTATGCCTTCCCGGTACAACCCTTTCGCTTCGTCATAGCGATCCTGGCTGTGGAGCACCAGCGCAAGGTTGATCAGGCTCTGGGCCACCAGGGGGTGCTCGTTTCCGTAGAAGGCACGGCGGATACTCAGCGCTTCTCGATGGGATTCCTCTGCCTCTTCATAGGCACCACGTCGCCGGGCTAAAATCCCCAGGTTGTTCAGCGTGACGGCGATTTCCGGATGCGTCGGATCGAAGAGCGTTCGTCGCAACGCCAGGACCTGACGGTGGAGGGAATCGGCGGCCTCGAAGTCGTTCTGCCGGACGTATACCTCGGCCAGGTTGTTCAAGACGTCGGCCACAGCGGGTTGCGCCGTAGCATCGTTCTTTTGATAGATGGCGAGGGCGGATTGTAAGATGGAATCCGCCTCCTCGTATCGGTCCATCAAAAGGAGCGCCGCGCCGATCTCGGTAAGGCTTTCGGCTAGGTCAAGATGATCGGGGGGGAGATACTGCTGCCTGATGCGAAACGATTTCTCGTAGAGGTTCAGCGCCTCGTCGTAGTGTTCGAGGTTTCGACGGACCGTTCCGATGACGAGCATCATCTTGGAGCGCACATCGGGCTGGTCCACCAACTCGCTGTCGAGGCGCTGCTCGCCCAGCGCCAGAAAATCCCCTACTCGTAAGGTATCCTGGTTCGGGCCGAACGGATCGGATTGATGGAACAGGGACACCAGAAAATCTGAAACCTGTTCGGCTTTGTTCGCTTCGCTCCGGGCCAGGTCACGCTCCTGGGAGATCCGCAGCGTGTAGGCGGCGAAGAAGGCCAAACTGAGCAGTACGAAAGCAAGCGCTGCCACGACGCCGCCTCGATGCCGTCGCACAAACTTGCGCAGCCGGTAGCCGGTTGTTTCTTTCCTTGCCGTAACCGGTAGCCCTGCCAGATGCCGTTTGATGTCTTCGAGGAACGCTTCAGCAGAGGGGTACCGTCGTTCCGGTTCCTTGCGCAACGCTTTCAAAACCATCGTGTCCAGGTCGCCCGACAGGCGACGGCGGAGCCTGGCCACCGGCATACTGCGCGCCAGGCTGATTTGCTCCGGGGTGACCGTCATCGTGCCGTTCGCCCGATGGGTTTCTGTTGTGAGGGTGACGACGGTACTCGGTCTTGAGGGTTCTTCTTTCGTGACGACACGGGCTACTTCGTCCGGGGTACGCCGCTCAAACTGGTAAGGCCGGTGCCCGGTGAGCAACTCGTAGAGAAGGACCCCCAACGCATAAACGTCGGTGGCCGTAGTGACCGGCTCGCCTTGTATCTGCTCCGGACTCGCATACTCCGGGGTCATCACGCGCAGACCGGCTTCGGTCAACGTTTCGGGGCCGGAATCGGCGTCTGTGTCCAGGAGTTTGGCAATGCCGAAGTCGAGGAGCTTCATTCGTCCGTCGTCGGTCACCAGAATGTTCGATGGCTTGAGATCGCGGTGGACGACGAGGTTTTGATGCGCGTATTGGACGGTGCTGCAGACTTCCTGAAACAGATGTAGGCGGGCATCGATGTCTAGTTTATGGTCGTCGCAGTAGGCGGTCAAAGGAACCCCGTCGACGTATTCCATGGCGAAGTAGGGGTGTCCGTCGTCGGAGACACCTCCGTCGAGCAGGCGGGCGATGTTGGAGTGTTCTAGGCGAGCCAGGATCTGGCGCTCTTTCAGGAATCGCCGCTCGATCTCTTCCGAGTCCATGCCCCGTTTGATCAGTTTGAGGGCCACTTGCTGCTCGAAGTGCCCGTCGGCGCGCTCGGCCAGATAGACGACGCCCATGCCGCCGCGTCCAAGCTCACGTATGACGCGGTAGAGCCCGATCAGGCGACCGGTGAGCGACGCATCGCCGGCATCGTGGAGGAGGGTTGTGGCTTTCTCTACATCCAGGTCTTCGAGGAACCCTTCGGCGCTATTGTGAGCGTTGAGCAGGGCTTCGACCTCGGCGCAGAGGGCCGCGTCGGTGCAGGTCTGGTGGAGAAAGGCGATGCGCTCATCAGGGGCACGGTCGAGCGCAGCAGCGAAAAGCACTTCGATCTGTTGCCAGCGGTCGGTAGGATGGGAATCAGCTTCCATGATAGGCGGGGTCGACGGTATGTGTCAACAACTTTGAGACAATCCTTTTGTGAATTTAGTGTCGAGGC
>JBHHWM010000330.1:0-4635 GCA_046756545.1 Rhodothermales bacterium
ATGGGTGTCAGCCCCACGGGAACGGTCTTTGCCGGTACACCCAATAACGGCGTGTATCGCTCCACCGACGCCGGCTCGACCTGGAGCGAAGTCAATAGCGGACTCGGTCCAAATCTCGACATGACGGCTTTTCTGTTTCAGCCGAACGGCGATGTGCTTGTCTCCGGTTTTGATGGTGTATTCCGCTCAAGCGATAACGGAGACACGTGGGAAAAAACGGGCTCTGTACCTACACGGGGCGTCAATGACCTCGTACGCGATTCCGGAGGAAATCTTTTTATTGCATCAAGAGGCGGCGGAGTGGCTATTTCCGAAGACGATGGTGCGACCTGGACAAGCGTCAACAACGGGTTGTGGCACAAAGATGCCAAAGCACTGCTGATCGATGACGCAGGCCAAATGTATGTCGGTACCAGAGGCGGAAGTGTGTTCAAGATGCGATCCACGCCGACCTCGGTAGAGCACACGCACGGTGAACTTCCGAAGACCGTTGTGCTCGACCAAAACTATCCGAATCCGTTTAACCCTGAGACCCGGATCCGCTACCGGCTTTCATCGGCTGATGACGTCACCCTCGCCGTTTACAACATGCTTGGCCGGCTCGTGCGGATATTGGTGCGTGAACACCAGCCTTCAGGCGAGCACACGTTCACCTGGGACGCGCGGGACAGCGCGGGACAGCAAGTGGCGAGTGGCGTATACATGTACCGGCTTACCACCGGCGAGTTTGTACAACATCGCAAGATGGTGCTGATACGGTAGAAAAGAGGCTTCTAAGACGCCTAGTTGGCGGATATGCCATCGTCAGAAAAGGTAAAGCAAGAAAACCACTCAGGACTGCGCCGTGGCAGGTTGCTGGTTATCTTGTTCCCAGGCATCGAGGTTCTTTCGTGCATTCTGCACATAAGGCGACCACCCCACCAGCTTGATGACCCCTTTGTTTAGCGCTGCAATGGGTTGCCGGAAAGGCCGGATGACATCCATGAAGAGGACGACCCGCTGGCCGTCGGTGTCGTTCCACACTTCGTGATCGTAGGTGTCGTCGAAGACCATGCCCTTGCCTTCTTCCCAATGCCGGATATCGTCCCCTACCCGGATGCGACATTTTTCTTTGGGTTCGGGGACCTGCAACCCCAGGTGATAGCGGAGCAATCCTTTGTATGGCCCGCGATGGTGCGGGATGTGCTTCCCCGGTGCCAGGATCGAAAAAAACGCCGTCTTCATCCCCGGTACTTGCTCGACGAGCCGGGTGGTTTCAGGACACCGAGCGCAGTTTTTCTCCGACTTGTAACCATACCCGTACAGGAAATAGGTCTTCCACTTATCATCGGTCGAAATCAACACCTGGTCCTTGGATATGTCGTGGAAACTCGGTAGCGATGCGCGTTCTTTCAGAATCTCATCCAGTTCTGCCCGAATCACACGCCAGTTGGCTTCGATCTCCCGGGTCCAGGGAAAAATATCGTTGTCGAAAAACGTCTTGTCTCCGACCAGGGAAAACCGGGTGATCCCTTTCTCAATCATCTGGATCGTTTTGAAACCGGCCTGCTTGAACACGCGCCAACTGCGCTCCCGAAACGTCTTTTTTTCTTCATCCATAACGCTATCTCATCGATGGATTCGGGTTCAATGATAGCTGCTTTCTGAAGCCAGCACGGGTAACATACGAAAGGGATGGCGTCCAACACCGTCCCTTTCGAAAAAAATTACTGCGTGAAGACACCCGTGGTCAGGCCGGATCTTCCTCGCCCTCATCGTCGAACGCCAGGGCGGCCGAGTTGATACAATAGCGCTGTCCGGTGGGCTGCGGGCCGTCCTCGAACACGTGGCCGAGGTGCGCTTCGCAGCGCGCACAATGCACTTCAGTCCGCACCATCCCGAAGCTCTTATCTTCCTCGGTCTCGACGGTGTTCGGGGCGAAGGGTGCATAGAAGCTCGGCCAGCCACAGCCCGAAGCATACTTCGTTTCTGATTCGAAGAGCGGATGTCCGCAACCGGCACACCGATACAGCCCCTTCTCTTTGTGATCCCAGTACTGCCCTGTGAACGCCGGTTCGGTGCCTTTCTGCCGCATGATGCGGTATTGCTCCGGCGACAGTTCTTGTCGCCAGTCCGCATCGGTTTTCCGCACTTTCTCCATGGTGTCCTCGATTTAATTCACCAGGCGGCCGAAGGGAGCCACCTGCTGCTCAATCTGCGCGACGTCCCCGGCTATCACGATGAGCATGTCCTCGGACCGCAAATACTGCTCGGCTACGCGCCGTACATCCTCGGGCGTGACCGCATAGACGTTATTGACGTAGTTGGTCAGGTAACTCTCATCGAGCCCGTGCAGGTCCAGGAAGGAAAGCTGATTGATGATGCCGCTCCGTGAAGAATTACGTAGCACGAAGGTACCAGCCATGTAATTCTGAATTCCTTCCAGTTCATCGAGTGGAGGGGCTTCGATCTGCAACCGGTCGATCTCTTTGAAAATCTCTTCGATGGCCGGCCCCGTTACGTTGGTGGTGATGGCCGCGACCTGCGCCCAGTACGCATCCCGATACCGCGTCGAAACCTGGCTGAAGGGCGAATAAGTGTACCCCTTGTCCTCGCGGATATTGCTCGTGATGCGCGAGCCGAACGAACCGCCGAGCAACGAATTCATCACCTGAAGCGTCACGTAGTCCTCATGCGACGGATCGATGACCGGAAGCCCGATATAAACGTTGGACTGCGCCGCCCCCGGCAGATCCACCAGGTGAACCGCCCGTTCGCTCGACGGCGTCGGAGGAAACAAGAACGGATCGGGGCCGCGCTTCCAGTCGCCGAAAGCGTCGCGAATGGCCTGCTCAACCGCTTGCAGATCGAAGCGTCCAACGACGTAGATGTGCGTGCGAGCCGCACCGGAATTCTCGTCGTAAAATGCCTGGATGTCTTCGAGCGAATAGCTCTCCAACATCTCTTCTGTGGGGAAAATCCGTCCATAGGGATGGTCGCCGTGCAACACATTCCTAAAGCGTTCCATCGCCATGCTGCCGGGCTGCGATTTCTGGATGCTCAGTTGGCGAATACGATCTCGCTTGAGTCGTTCCAGTTCGGATTCCGGAAACGCCGGGTTACGCATGACGTCGGCCATCAGGGCGATGAGGTCCGCCCCGAATTCGCTGAGCACATCGCCGGAGACGAAGGTTTGGTCGAGGCCGACCCCGATGTTGACGGAGCCGCCCATCTGCGCCGCTTCTTCGGCAATCTGCTTGGCGCTGCGCGTCTGGGTGCCTTCCTTTACCAGGTCGCTCGTGAGGTCGGCCAGCCAGACCTGGTCGGCTTCTTCGTTGATGTTGCCTGTACGCATGATGACGTTGGCCGTCACCTTCGGCAGCGAGCCGTAGGGTACGAGTGTCGCCTGAAGGCCGTTGTCGAGCGTAAAGGTCGTCTTTTGAGGCAGGGTAAAATCCTTGGGCTCTCCACCCTCAGGCGGCGTCTCTTGAGCCAGGGCCGGTAGAACGAGCACAACGGCAAGCAGTCCGACCCAGAGGAGCTTCTTCATGTTCATGATCTCTCGGAGTAATGGATGAGTAAACACGATGGCACGAGATACCGGGGATGCTACCCGGTAGGCGGCAGAACCTCCGACGTCTCGGGCTCGACCGTCAGGATCGTGCGGTTGGTGGGGCGCAAGTATTCCTGGGCCGTTTGCATTAGCAGGTCGGGAGTGATTTTGTCGAATTCCTCTTCGATCCGATTTATACGGGCCGGATCGTCGTCGAACAGGGCGAAGCTGGCGAGCAGGTCCGCCCGTCCGAAGCCGAAGAAGCCGCCCATCGAGTCGTAAAGCCCGGAGCGCAGCTTGACGATGGCGCGGTCAAGCGTTTCCTGGTCGATGGGCTCGGTACGCACGCGTTCGATCACGTCGTCCACGACCTGCATGATCGTGTCGGCCTGGACGTTGTCATCGTGAAAGAGTGAGACGGTCCACAGCATGGGGCCGTTGTAATTATACATGTTGCCCAGGAGGTTAATACCCCCTCCTACACCGCCGGTCATGCCCTCCTCTTGGACCAGGCGTTGATGCAGCATGCTATCCTCGCCCTGTAGCAAGATCTGGTCGAGCAGGCCCAGCGCATAATACTCGGGCGTATTGCGTTCGGGCATGTGATAGGCAAAGGCCAGCGCGGGCCGGTTTGCCAGCCGGTCGGTCCGGCTATGACGTTTCTCTTGCTCCTGCCGGGGTTCGGAAATATCGGGGAGTTCTGGAAGATCAGCCGCCTCGAGATCGCCGAAATACTGCTCGATCATCGCAAGTGCATCGGACGTCTCGAAGTCGCCGACAACTACAAGGGCGGCATTGTTGGGCGAGTAATACGTATCGAAGAACGCCTGGACGTCTTCGAGCGAGGCCGCGTCCAGATCGTCCAGTTCGCCATAGAAGTTGTGGGCGTTGTACCAGTTTTCGTTGGCGTATTGCGGCATGTCGAGCCAGGGAAAACCGCCGTAGGGCTGGTTGATAACATTGACCTTCACTTCGTTTTTTACGACGCCTTGCTGGTTCGTCAGGTTGTCCTGCGTGATGGCGAGACCGCGCATGCGGTCGGCTTCGGCCCAGAGCGCCGTCTCCAGTTTGTGGGCCGGCAGGATTTCGAAGTAGTTCGTGAA
>JBHHWM010000331.1:0-4631 GCA_046756545.1 Rhodothermales bacterium
TTATTACGCCGTTATTGAGCCCTTCGAAGAGCCGTTATTGAACCAAGAACCCGTTGTGTGTGGATAACTTGTGAGTCGGTTGTTTCGTCGAAGCTGCTACAGGTCAATAACGGGTTTAGTACCTGCCTGAATCGTCGATAAACCTGTAAGAAGAGCAAAAAAATCTATTTCCGTTATGTATTTGGCCGATTTTGGGGCGATGATAAATTGTGGAAAAAAAAAGCTTGCATAACGGCCTTTCCTGCTCTTAATTAATGAGTGCCCAGCCCAGGAACGGTCAGCGGTTTATCGTCAGTGCGATAAACCGTTATTCATCTTCGGTTGTGGCCGGTCGCCTGTTGGATCCTCTTCCCGGCGTTGCAGTCGTGTACGCCGAAACCGCGCAGAGCCCCACGCCGCTTTGCCATCCGGACCGACGCCGCCCTGACCGCCTGGCACTGTAGGACCCCTCCAGACAGGTCCTCAACACCCCCGGTTTGTCCCACCAAACTACATGAGGAGGAAATTATGCCTCAGGCCGTTCTGTCCACTGATGCCGCTCCGTCGTTGTTCGATGAAGAGATTGTGCACACGTTGCCCGAACATCTTGAAAACGGATTAACCATCGGACGTATTTTTTCGGAGGAGGGCGAAAACCCGTTCGACTCGGTAGCCTGGGGCCTGCGCGACGCCGCGATCAAAAATCCCAAAGGCGAGGCCATCTTCGAGCAGAAAAACGTCGAGTTTCCGACGACCTGGAGCCTGCTCTCTTCGAACGTCGTCGCGTCGAAATATTTCTACGGGGATCTTTCTAAGAGCAACCGGGAACCTGATGAGGGCGGACGTGAGCATTCGCTTCGGCAGCTCATCCACCGGGTTACCCGGACAATTGCAGACTGGGGCTATGCGCAGAGCTACTTCACCACGGAAGCCGATGCCCAATCGTTCTACGACGAACTGACGTGGCTGTGCGTCAATCAGTACGGTGCTTTCAACTCGCCGGTCTGGTTCAACGTGGGGCTGCATCACCAGTACGGCGTGCGCGACACCGGGGGAAAGACCATCTATGGCTGGGATCCGGAAACACAGGAAGTGGTGCCCGTCGATCCGTATGAACGGCCCCAGGCTTCGGCCTGCTTCATCATCGCCGTCGAAGATTCCATCGACGACATCTGGCAACTCATGAGCGAGAGTGCCCGGTTGTTCAAATTCGGCTCCGGCGTGGGGGCCGACTGGTCGACGTTGCGCAGCAGCAGGGAGAAGCTTTCGGGAGGTGGCACGCCCAGCGGGCCGGTGTCCTTCATGCACGTGCAGGATGCCACCGGCGGCACTATCAAGAGCGGCGGCAAGACGCGACGGGCCGCCATCATGCAGACGCTCAAGGTGTGGCACCCGGACATCATGGAGTTTGTCGTAGCCAAACAAGAGGAGGAGAAGAAAGCGTGGGCGCTCATCGAGCAGGGCTACGACGGCTCGTTCAACGGCCCGGCCTACGGCAGCATCGCGTTCCAGAACGTGAACCAGTCGGTGCGCCTGACGGATGCCTTCATGGAGGCCGCCGAGCAGGGTGCCACCTACGGCTTGCGCGCTGTGACGACCGGCCGGATCCTCGAAGAGAGGGATGCGGCGAGTGTGCTGCACAAGATCGCTGAGGGCACCCATGTTTGCGGCGATCCCGGTGCGCAATACGAAGATACGATCCAGCGCTGGCACACCTGTAAACACTCCGCGCCCATCAACTCCAGCAACCCGTGTGTGACGGGCGATACGCTGGTAGCCACCGCCGACGGTCTACGGCGCATCGACAGCATGCTCGGCGAGACGCCTCGTGTCGTTGGGCTGGACGGCAACGTGCATCGCACCACGCGGGTCATCGAGACGGGAGTCAAGCCGGTATACCGCCTGCGTACCCGAGCCGGCTACGAGATCAAGCTCACCGCCGACCATCGCGTCTGGACCGAGAACCGGGGGGACGTGCCGGCTGCCGAACTGACCAGAGACGATGTCGTCCGCCTGGTTTCGCCGCGTTTCGGTTCAGAGACGTTGGACGCCGACGTGGCCGAATATATCGGGCTGATGCTGGGTGACGGGTGTGTGAGTGACGGCATTGCCACGCTTTCTATGAACAAAGAGAGCGAGTATCTCATCGCAGAACAAGCGGCTTCCGTGGTTAACCGCTTCGAACGTCGTGGCGGTGAGGTGCACGCTACGGAACGAGAAACAAGTGTAGCTGTGGCTACGGCGGCTGCTTCCGTGAGGGACATGCTGGCTACGTATGCCGTGGTCGGGGAGGGGGCTTCGGCCAAACGGCTGACCGACAGGGCGCTCCGTCTCAACCGCCAGAGCATGGCGGCGCTGCTACGGGGGCTCTTCACGGCCGATGGCACCGTGGCCGATTATAGCGCAAAAAGCCAATATGTCGCGCTCGATTCAACCTCGGAAGAACTGCTCCAGCAGGTACAGCTTCTGCTTCTGGGTTTTGGTATTAAAAGCAAGCTGTATCGCAATCGTCGCCTGGCGGAGCGCGCTCTTCTTCCTGACGGGCATGGTGGGTTGAAAGAGTACTCCGTACAGCAAATGCACAGCCTGCGGATCAGTCGGTCGAGTCGGATTCGTTTCGAGCAGAAGATCGGCTTCATGCCGGAGAGTCCGAAAGCGACGGCGCTCCAACGCCTCAACGAGCGCGTCGGCACGTATCGGGATCAGATGATGGACCGCGTTGCGTCGCTGGCATTGCTGGGCGAAGAGCCGGTCTACGACCTGACCGAGCCGGTGACGAGCCACTTCGTGGCCAACGGCGTGGCGGTGCATAATTGCAGCGAGTACATGTTTTTGGATAACTCGGCCTGCAACCTCGCCAGCCTCAACCTCCGCAAGTTTCAGAACGAAGACGGCACGTTCGACGTCGAGCGATTCCGCGCCGCCACGCGCATCTTCATCACGGCGATGGAGATCCTGGTCGACAACGCGGGCTATCCGAGTTCCTCCATTACCCGGAACAGCCACGCCTACCGCCCGCTGGGGCTCGGCTTTGCCAACCTCGGTGCGATGATCATGTCGATGGGGCTGCCTTACGACAGCGACGAGGGTCGCGCCGTGGCCGGGGCCGTCATGGCTATCGAGCACGCCGAAGCCTTCGCGCGCAGCGCCGAGATCGCGGCCAACCCGAAGATCGGGACGTTCGAGGGCTTTGCCGAAAACCGCGAGTCGTTCCTCGACGTGATGCAAATGCACCACGACGCCGTGCAAGACATCGATCCGAGCTGCCCGGCCTATCTGGTGGAGGCGGCCAAAGAGTCGATGGACCGGATGGTAGCGCTCGGCCGCCGCTACGGCTATCGCAACGCGCAGGCCACGGTGCTCGCGCCCACGGGCACCATCGCGTTCATGATGGACTGCGACACGACGGGCATCGAGCCGGACATCGCGCTGGTCAAGTACAAGCTGCTGGCCGGCAAGGGCGACGGCATGCTCAAGATCGTCAACCAGACCGTGCCGGAGGCGCTGGCCCGGCTCGGCTACGACGAGGACGAAGTCGAGGCCATCCTCGCCTACATCGACGAACATGACACCATCGAGGGCATGCCCGGCCTGCACGACGAGCACCTGCCCGTCTTCGACTGTGCGTTCAAGCCGTTCAAAGGCACCCGGTCGATTCATCACATGGGCCATATCAAGATGATGGCGGCCTGCCAGCCGTTCATCTCGGGAGCTATCTCGAAGACGGTCAACATGTCCGAAGACGCCACTATCGAGGAGATCGCCGATGCGTACATGCAGGGCTGGAAGCTCGGCCTGAAGGCGCTGGCGATCTATCGGGAAAACTCGAAGCGCAGCCAGCCCCTCTCGACCTCGAAGGACGGCAACACGAAGGGCAAAGCGCTCGACGCCTCGGGCGACGGCATAGCCGTGGGCGAGCCTGAAATCGCGACGGAGCAGGTCGTAGAAAAGGTCGTGTATCAGCCGGTGCGCAAACGCCTGCCCGACGAGCGGCCCGCCATCACGCACAAGTTTTCCATCGCCGGGCACGAGGGGTACCTGCACGTGGGGCTCTACCCGGACACCGGCATGCCGGGCGAGATCTTCATCACCATGGCCAAGCAGGGTTCGACGATCTCGGGCCTGATGGATGCGTTTGCCACGGCCATCTCGCTCTCGTTGCAGTACGGGGTGCCGCTCGAAGACCTGTGCTCCAAGTTCAGCTACATGCGCTTCGAGCCCAGCGGCTTCACCAACAACCGGCAGATCCCGATTGCCAAGTCCATCATGGACTACATCTTCCGCTATCTCTCGATCAAGTTTTTGGGCCAGGCCAAGGAGGAGGAACCCGTAAACCCTAATGAGGCCGTTGCGGAGCAGGTGGACCGCAGCGGCCCGGCCCAGGACGAACACCAGATGGCGCTGCCCTTCGACAGCCAGCAGGCGACCGACGCGCTGGTGGGCCACACCATCGAAACCTTCCTGGAGAAAGCCGACCAGGCGCATGCCACCGAAGCATCCATCCACATCGAGGTAGATGCCAGGGCCACCTTCCAGAACCAGGAGGACTCGCCGCCCTGCTCCAACTGCGGAGCCATCACCGTGCGCAGCGGCGCGTGTTATGTCTGTACCCAGTGTGGTTCGAGCAGTGGGTGCGGGTGATCGCAGGCCCG
>JBHHWM010000332.1:0-4616 GCA_046756545.1 Rhodothermales bacterium
TCGCCCGGCACCAGGGCGGTGGCAAAGCCTCCGTGCGTTTTGTTGTTCTGTGACGTGAAGGCACCGAGCACCGTGCTGCGGTCGTCGTTGTAGAGGAACAACTGTGCCCCCTCGGGCAGGAAGAAGTCATCGTAGACGAGGTTCAGCGATTGCGCGCCGAGGGACGCAATACGCAAGCGCCAGAGGCGACCGCCGTCGGGGAGGGATTGCCAGTGGCCGGCATTGTGCAGGCCGAGGTCTACGGGGATTTCGAAGCCGTGCCGGTAGGGGGGGACGATGTAGAACCCCTGAAGGTCGTCGCTGGGATCGTAGTATTGATCGGCGTGTCTCGGCAGGATGGTGACCGGAGCCAGGGAAAAGGTGGCAGGCCGGTCCGGGGTGGTGTGGAGTGCGCTGTAGGGAGTAGCTTGAGTGCTGATTTGGGCTTGCAGGGGGGAGGCGAACGTGCACACTAACAGCATCGCCAGGGCAAACAGCCCAGAGGAACGGACGCGAAACATGATCAGGGTAATAAACTTGGTTGGGGATAGAGTGGAGGTACAGTCCACAGAGCACCAAGCTGGAGTTTTCAGGGGTTGGGGGTGCCTGTAGCGCCCATCGCTTTATGTTGCGCCGTCTCCCGAGATCAACCAGTGTGCCATCTCGACCTCGAAGAGGTCCGGCACGGGCCGCAGAGAAGGGTGTAGCCGAGACGTGCCGGGGAGGCTATCTAGACCGAAAGAGAAGAGGCGTGGAGGGGGGATCGAACAAAGAGGGACTGGAGGCCCATTCTGCGGGTTTTAGGGCGATTCCGTCCCGGCTGGAAGAAAGCGATCCGGGCGGCAGACGGCCCCTGACGCCTTCAAGGATTATTACAAAAAGAACAAGCCGTTCTTACGATTTGTAGCTTTGTCGGGCCGGCGCGTGTAATTCCGTAATCAAAGCGGATTACAAATCGAAGCCCATGTTTCGATATGTATATGTATAAAGTGTGTTCGAATGAGTCATTCAGATTCAATATGTCCTGATATTGGCTTCTCCGATGATCGATGTGTGTACTGAAATAAGCACCTAATTTTCGCAAAAAAGGATTTTTCCCTGGTTTTGATAGGCCTGAAAGGAGAGGGTTTCTTCGCGCATCAGGACGCGTTCAATCTGGCAAGGAGAAAATACTCGGTGTCTTACGCTTTGTAGCGGAAGGGGTTACTTCTTGAACTTCATTCGAAGGGAGGAAAGAGCGGTGTCCTCGTCATGAGGAATCCGGAAAGGTTTGCCGACTTGCCGCCGGATACGGCAGACTTTGCCCGTGATGGACGCGATAGGGGTGAGGGCGTCCGCCGCCGGTTCATCGTAGATACGGCCACCGACCTGTATAGAAGAGCCGGGGTCTAGGTACTTGAAAGGTCAGGGTTTGCACTGGTAATAACCTGGTCGGGGTAGCGCAGGTGAAGTGTCTTGCGCTATGGGACAGGGAACAAAAAACGCCGCGCACCGGAGGCCGATGCGCGGCGAGACGGTGCCTCCCTGCGTATGGACGTTATGCGTCCGGATTGACCGGCACGCGGATTTGCTGGCCGGGATAGATCAAATCCGGATCTTCGATGACTTCGCGGTTGGCTTCGAACAGCGCGGGCCACTTGGTCGCATTTCCGTAATACCGCCTGGCAATCTTCGAAAGCGAGTCGCCGCTCTGGATGGTATAGAAGGTGAAAGCGGGTTCCGGCTCTTTCTGTTCTACCGGTTGCGGCTTGACGGTCAGGCCGCTGTCGTCCACGGTCTCGACGCCCTTGATGTTGCCGGCCAGGAGAACGGCTTTTTCCTTGGCCGCCTGCGACTCGACGACGCCGGAAAGCGTCACGTTGCCATCTTCGTACGAGACGTGCAGGTTCTCCACCTGGGTGCCGAGGGCCGTGTGGATGTTGCGCTTGATTTGTTCGGCTTCCTGGCCCTTGTCTACCTTCTTGCCGATGTTTTTGAGAAAGTCAAAAATTCCCATGATACCCCTCTATAGCTGGTTGCATGAGCCTCCTGAGCAGGTCACGATACCCAGGCAGGCAGTGTCGAAGTGTGGAGGGCGTTTAAAAATAACCAATAGCGGTGTGGTACGCTGCTACGCCGTGCCGTTCAGGTCATTCGTATCATAGCTTTCCCATTTTGGTGAAGGGCCTGGGAGATTGCTATGTTCGCGTACAGTATGTTGTAGGGTCATCGCATGTCCATTCACAGGAGGATACGAACCATGTCTATTGCGAAAGTTATCGAAGTAATGGCCGAGGGGGATTCCCTGGAGGCGGCTATCGAATCGGCTGTCGAGGGGGCGGCCAAGACGATCAAGAACATCAGAAGTGCTTATGTCAATGATATCCAGGCCATCGTGCAGGACAACCTCATCGTCAAGTATCGCGTCAACGTGAATATCACGTTCGTCGTGGAGACCTAGCACGCCGGACACAACGAACAACAAAAGGCGAGGTTCAATGCGAATCTCGCCTTTTTGAGTCTGTGCTCTCCGGTATGCAGCTTGCTTGTTGCCTCAGCGTCCCAGTGCCCCGGCATAAGCGTCCGGATTCTGGAGAAGTTCGACGGCTTTCTGGAACTGAGGATCGTGGGCGAGCGCGGCTTCGATTTGCATGGTTTTGTCGGCAAACCGGGCCAGGATCTCGGCGCGAAGCTGTTCTTTCAAGCGGGGGGCGTGGCGTTCGAAGTCAACGGCCTTTTCGGCCAGCATTGCCTTTGTCAGGGCGGCTATTTCGTCTCCGGTTTCGGTGTAGCCCATCCGTTTAAGCGTCTCGTCGAGTTCTTCGAGGTCGCGTTCGGTGGAAATACGATAGGCAAAGTGTTGCGTCGTCAACCACTGCTGGAACTCGACCAGGATGGCGTCCAGGTCGAGTTCGATGGCGGGGTTTGTCCGGTAGAATGCGTCTTCCGGCGTTTCATAGGTGACCACGTCTTTGTGCGTGGCCGCGTAGTGATTGGCGAAGAAGAAGAAGGCCGCGCGGCGCCGGAGGGCCTGTTCCAGTTCGCTCGGCTCGCCGAGAGAGACCTCCACGTCCGGCTCGATGCCGTGGCCGTCGCGTACGGTGCGTCCGGCAGCGGTCTTGAAGGCTCGCCGGAGCGAGTCGGGAATCTGTTCGAAATCGCCGTTGTGGAGGCTGTAGTCGATAGCCTGAATGGAACGTCCGCTGGGGATATAATACCTCAATGTGGTGATCTTGAGCGAGGTGTTGTAGGGCAGCGGCTTGACGATTTGCACGAGGCCCTTACCGAAGCTCGTCGTGCCGACGATGAGGCCCCGGTCCAGATCCTGCATGGCGCCAGCGACGATCTCGCTGGCCGAGGCGCTGTATTCGTTGACCAGGAGCACGACCGGCGCATCCGGCACCAGGGGAGCCGCCTTACTCCGGTACACCCGCTCCATCTCGGGAGCGCGCCCCCGCGTCGAGACGATGGTGGAGCCCTGGGGGACAAAAAGCTGGGTGATTTCGACGGCGGCATCGAGCAGGCCGCCGGGGTTGTCGCGCAAGTCGAGGATGAGGCCGCGCACCGCCCCCTCTTTTTTGATCTCTTGCACTGCGCGCCGCACTTCCTGGCTGGCACCTCGGGAGAAACGCTCCAGCTTGATGTAGCCGAGGCCGGAGGCGGTGTCGTGGTTCACGAAGCCGTGGTAGGTTACGTTTTTCAGGGTGACTTCCTCGCGCGTCAGGATGAAGTGGAGCGGTTCCGGCTCGCCTTCTCGCTCGATGATGAACTCGACCGTCGAGCCCGGTTCGCCGTGCATCAGGTTGCGCACGTCGCTCAACGAGAGGCCGTCGGTCGGCTGGCCGGCGATGTGGGTGATGATATCGCCGGCGCGGACGCCCTGTTTGTACCCGCTGGCATCCTCAATGGGTGAGGACACCGTGATTCGATTGTTACGGACCTGCACGTTGAGGCCGACGCCGCCGTAGCGTCCGCGCGTAATGATGTCGATGTCTGTGTTGTCGGCCTCATCGAAGAACACTGTGTAGGGGTCGAGGTCGTCCAGCATCGCCTCCAGGCCGGTATGCATGAGCCGGGCCGGATCGAGCGGGTCCACGTAGTCGCTGACCAGTTGTTCGTAGACCGCGCCGAAGATCTCAAAATTCTTCCGGAGGGCGAAGAAGTCGTCGTCGCGAGGGACCTGGAACCCGGCGAAGAATCCCACCCCGAGTGCGGCAACGAGGACGACTAGCACGAGAAGACGCTTGTTTTTCATGACAGGCACAGTACGTCTGGGAAACGAGATGCATACGACCCTGGCACCCCGGGTCGGGTTTCGGAGGGCATGTGTTTTTGTGCCGGATCAGGTCGGTAGACGCAGGCTCTCGGGGGGCGATCTACTCCTGTTCCTGGCGGGCGCGGGCTTCCTCCTGGGCTTTGAATTGGGCCGCGTCAGCGCGATCCTTCTCCAGTTCTTGCTGGTGCTTGCGCTCCACGAAAACGGTAATAAAGATCGAACCCTCGTAGAGCATCATCAGGGGCAGGGCGACGAGGATCTGCGAGATCGGATCCGGCGGCGTCAAGAACGCACCCAGGATAAGCACCACGAGCAGGGCGTACTTACGCGATTTGCGCATCCGGTCCGGGGTGGCCAGGCCCAGCTTGGCCAGGAAATAGAC
>JBHHWM010000333.1:0-4610 GCA_046756545.1 Rhodothermales bacterium
CGGAGCGGACGAAATGCTTGTGAAACGGAGCCCCGGCACCTACTTTGTTTTGTTATTAGGGAATCGACGTGAGCCTGGACCCTAGCTACATGCACCCTCACCCGCTGCACGTTTTGCGGAGCATATTGGAGCAAGAACAGGCCCTCTTTGGATCGTTTCTGCCGCTGGGACTGCCACCCTTCGACGACGTTCCTGAGCCCGACACCCTGGTACAGAGGCGCAAGGCCGGAATTCCCACCGAACGACGAACCCCTGACGCAGACGTACTCCCCATCCTGACTCCAAAGACGACACCCCAATCCACTGAAGAACCGGTCGTTCCGATGGCAAATTTCAATCTGTTCGGCCAGCAGGTAGACCCTACCGAAGATCCGTCGCTGCCTCCGTGGGAGCGTATCCAGGCGCTCATCCCTTCGGAGTCGCCCCTGCACACGATGACGACCTTGGACGAGGTGGCCGATTTCGTGAACAACACCGTGCTCATTCCGCTCGACGAGGCGCGCCTCAACGCCGTCATGGGAGTCGGCAATCCCAACGCCGACCTCGTCGTGATCGGCGAGGCACCGGGCGCAGACGAAGACAAACAGGGCGAGCCCTTCGTGGGACGGGCCGGGCAGTTGCTGAACAAGATCCTGGCTGCGATCCACTTCAACCGCGAAGACGTCTACATCACCAACATCCTGAAAAGCCGCCCGCCCAACAACCGGGACCCGCTGCCTGCTGAAGTGGAGGCCCATATCCCGATTCTGTATAAACAGTTGACCCTGATCAAACCGCTGTTGATATTGTGTGTAGGCAGAACCGCCGGCAACGCGCTCCTCGGACGCCGTTCCTCGCTGGCGGTGTTGCGCAACACGTTTCACGATTATTATGGGATCCCGATGATGATCACGTATCATCCTGCCGCCTTGCTGCGCAACCCGCAGTGGAAGCGTCCGACCTGGGAAGACGTGAAGCTGCTTCGCACGCGATATGACCAGCTCCTCAAAGAAAAGCAAGCCCGTGTTTAAGTTCGATCGTCGAGCGCCGGTAGCCCGCCTCTCGATGATCGGCATGCTGACGCCCCATGTCTGAGCCCGACGAACGACAGCCTCGCCCCCTCCACATCGACGATGATGGCCCGCGCTATCCCATCGAAAAAATGACGGGGGGCGGACGGCCCCGGCGTGCTGCGATCCGCAGCATCCACGAACAGTCGGGCCGCGTGCCGCCCCAGGCCACCGACGTCGAACAGTCGGTGCTGGGCGCGATGCTCATCGAGCGCGAAGCCATCCCGCGCGCCATCGAAATCCTGTCGGCGGATGCCTTCTATACCGCGAAGCATCAGAAAATCTACACGGCCATGCTCAGCCTCTTCGAGCGTGGCAACCCCGTCGACCTGATCACCCTCACCGACGAACTCAAACGACGCGGCGAACTCGACGACATCGGCGGGGCCTACTATCTCACTGAGCTGACCACGCAGGTCGCCTCGGCAGCCAACGTCGAATACCATGCGCGCATCATCGCGGAAAAGTCGTTGCTCCGCAAGATGATCGAAACCATGACGGGCCTCGTGGGCGTCGCCTATGAACCCAGCGCCGACGCCTTCGAACTGCTCGACCAAGCGGAAAGCGAGATTTTCCGTATCTCGGAGACGAACCTGCGCCGGGCAGCCTCATCGATGAACGAGGTGCTGAAGGAGACGCTGGCTCACCTGGAATCGATCCACGGACGCGCCGACGGCCTCACCGGCGTCCCCAGCGGCTTCAACCGGCTCGACGATCTGACCGGCGGCTGGCAAAATTCCGACCTGATCATCATCGCGGCGCGGCCGAGTATGGGCAAAACCGCGTTCAGCCTGGCCTGTGCGCGTAATGCCGCCGTGCATCCGCAGCACCAGACGGGCGTCGCCGTCTTTTCGCTGGAGATGAGTGCGCAGCAACTGGCCCAGCGCCTGCTTACGTCGGAGGCCCGCGTCAACGCCCAGTCGGCGCGTACGGGGCGCCTCAGCGAAGACGACTGGCCCCGCCTGGCCCGGGCCGCCGGCCGCCTCAGCGCCGCCCCCATCTTCATCGACGACACGCCGGGCCTGGGCATCCTGGAACTGCGCGCCAAGTGCCGCCGCCTCAAGGCCGAACACGACATTGGGCTGGTCATCGTCGACTACCTTCAACTGATGCACGGCACGGGCGGAGGCCGCAACTCGAATCGAGAACAGGAAATTGCGCAGATCTCCCGGTCGCTGAAGTCGCTGGCGAAAGAACTGGACGTGCCCGTGATCGCGCTCTCGCAGTTGAACCGTGCCGTCGAAACACGCGGTGGCGACAAGCGGCCCCAGATCTCCGACCTTCGCGAGTCGGGCTGTCTTACCGGCGACACGCTCATCCCGATAGCCGATACGGGCGAGCGTGTCCCCATACGCGACTTGTCCGGGCACTCAGGGTTCGCCGTGTGGGCGCTCAACCAACAGACGTGCAAGCTTGAAAAGGCCACCGTAAGCTCTGCGTTCTCAACAGGGTACAAACCGGTTTTTAGGCTAACCACACAGCTTGGCCGCCAGATCCGCGCAACGGGCAATCATAAATTTCTTACCATCAAGGGCTGGAAACAACTGGATGCGCTGAGAATTGGTGAACGGCTGGCGTTGCCGCGCACCCTGGCCAGCCCGCCAAGCCAGGACATGACGGATGCTGAGTTGGCTCTGCTCGGTCATCTCATCGGAGACGGTTGTACCTTGCCCGGGCATGCCATCGAGTATACCACACGCGAACACGATCTGGCCCGGACCGTCTGTACTCTCGCCAGTGAGGTGTTCGGTAATGAGGTTTTGCCGCGCATCCGCCCGGAACGGTCGTGGTACCAGGTGTACCTCTCCTCGACTCGGCACCATACGCATGGTGTACGAAGCGCTGTCAGCGAATGGCTGGAATCATTGGGCATCTGGGGGCTTCGTTCATTCGAAAAGCGAGTGCCGGAACGTGTTTTTCAGCAACCCAGTAACGGCATCGCACACTTCCTCCGCCACCTGTGGTCAACCGATGGATGCATTCAGCTTAGAGGCGGCCAGCGTCCCTATCCCGCCATCTATTATGCCACGAGCAGCGAAAAACTTGGCCGGGATGTCCAGTCATTGCTGCTTCGCCTCGGTATCAACGCTCGCTTGAAGCGTGTGAGACAGGGAGAAAAAGGGCGTGATCAGTTCCATGTCGTCATAAGCGGTCATGGGGATATTAGACGCTTCACAACGTGCATTGGAGCAATAGGCCACTACAAGACAGAAGCTCTTACTAAGGTGCGAGCTTTTATCTCTCACAGATCTGCCAACACGAACCGAGACGTCATTCCAAGCGACGTATGGGAAGCGCTTGTCAAGCCTGCAATGCGCCGCATAAGTATGACGCATCGTGCGTTGCATCGAGAGCTTGAGATGGCCTATAGCGGAATGACTCTCTTTAAACAAAACATCAGCCGAGAACGAGCCAGCCGTGTTGCAGAGGCTGTCACGTCAAAGCCCCTCCGTGTACTCGCCGAGAGTGATATCTACTGGGACAGAATCGTTACCATCGAGCCGGAGGGCATAGAAGAAGTCTTCGACCTCACCGTCCCCGGCCCTCATAACTTCATCGCTAACGACATCATCGCGCACAACTCTATCGAGCAGGACGCCGACGTGGTCGCGTTCATCTATCGCGCCGAGCGCTATGGCATCACCGTGGACGAGAACGGCAATTCGACGGAGGGCCTGGGCGAGATCATCATCGGCAAGCAGCGTAACGGGCCGATTGGGGCGGTACAGCTTGCATTCGTCAAGCAGTTCGCCCGGTTCGAGAACCTGACGACCTATTACGCCGCACCCGGCGAGCCCGACTACAGCGCCGGGTACGACCCCTCATCGCAAGCATCCAACCCGCCCTTCTAGCCCTTTCCCGTTCGATATTCGCGGGCACTCCCAGGCTCCTCCTTCACTAACGATCAAAACGCCCGGCGATGGAGCCGTCATCCCATATCGTCCACGAGAAAAACCGGGCCCTCCAGGCCAAATACCGCATTACGGCCCGGCTCTACGATTTTTTGGACTATCCCTGGGAAAGGAAGTATAGACGCTGGAGGCCGGGCTTGCTCAAAGAGGTACGCGGCACGGTGCTCGAAGCCGGAGTCGGTACCGGGCGCAACCTCCGGTACTATCATCCGAGTGTGGCCCTCACGGCGTTCGACCTCAGCGAGGCCATGGTCAAGAGAGCGTCCATCAGGGCCAAAGCTGCGGTCTGCACGGTCGATCTGTGCCAGGACGATGCCACCGTGATGGCATCTATTCCCTCAAGCCATTACGACTGGTTGATTTCGACGTTCTTGTGTTGCGTGATGCCTGATGAACTCCAACCCCTGGCGATCAAGCAGTTTGAACGGGTCCTGAAGCCGGGCGGGCGGTTCTGCCTGCTCGAAATGCAATATCCCCGGGCTCCGCTTCTCCGAACCGTGTTCAAGGTGTTTGCGCCTCTGGTAGAAGCGGTCTACGGCGCTCGCTTCGACCGCAATACCCTGGCCTATATCCAGGCATCGTCAAAGCTCGAGGTGACGAACACCTATTATCTGAAGAAAGATGTGTACCTCGTCATCGAAGGGGTGCG
>JBHHWM010000334.1:0-4530 GCA_046756545.1 Rhodothermales bacterium
ACTAGTCGAACTCCGAAGATCAAATCCGGGGAGGGATCCCATGGCTGACCTGAGTTCGACATGGAAATCCATCACCGAAACAGCACGGGCCGTGGAGGCGCGTGAGGTGTCGCCTGTACAGCTCACTCGCACCTGTCTCGATCGCATTGAGCGTTCTGACAGAGCGATCCGGGCCTTCGCTTTCGTCGATGTCGAAGGGGCTTTGGATGCAGCGCGGGCGGCCGAGCGCGAGATTCAGAGGGGTCGGTACCGGGGCCCGTTACACGGGATCCCGGTAGCCCTAAAAGATAACTACGACACCCGGGGGGTGCCCACCACCAACGGTTCGCAGGTTTTTGCGCACCGTATCCCGAATCGCGACGCCACAGTCTGGGAACGCCTCCGCAATGCTGGCGCTATTCTCCTTGGCAAGGTTGGTATGCACGAGGTCGCGTGGGGCGTAGATGTTCCGCCCACACGCAACCCGTGGGACATCCGTTGTACGCCGGGACTTTCGAGCGGTGGCGCAGGAGCTGCGGTCGCAGCTGGTCTGTGCTTCGCAGCTATGGGCAGCGACACGGGCGGCTCCGTCCGCATCCCTGCCTCCTGCTGTGGCGTCGTCGGCCTCAAGCCCACGTATGGACGGGTCAGCCGTTTGGGGATCCTCCCACACTCATGGTCGCTCGATCACGCCGGGCCGCTAACCTTGCGTGTAGAGGATGCCGCCATCGTTTTGCGCACCATCGCCGGACCAGACCCCCGCGACCCGAGCACGGCAAACCTGCCCGTGCCGGATTACCTGGCTTCGTTTCACCGCGGTGTGTCCGGCCTCAGATTGGGCGTGCCCCGAGAGCACTTTTATGAGCGGCTGGAGGCGGGCGTCGAGGCAGCAGTGCGGCAGGCCTTGCGAGAGCTTGAGGGATTGGGAGCGCGGCTCGAAGAGATATCTATCCCCCATATCCGTTATAGCCTCGCCGCAATTCTAACCATTGAACTGGCTTCTGCGACAGCCTGGCACGAGCGGTACCTGCGTGACGCCGGCTCCCGTGCGCGCTACACCCCCGAGGTTCGGTTGTTACTTGACGCCGGGAAGTTCATGTTTGCAACAGACTTCCTCAAGGCTCAACGGGTTCGGCAGATCCTCATGAACGAAATCCAGGCAGCCTTTCGCCAAGTGGACGTGCTTGTAACCCCGACTCTGCCATTGGTAGCCTGGCAGATCGATAGGTCAACCGTCCGGATTGACGGCCAGGAGGAGCATGTTCTCCACGCCTGTTGGCGTTATACGTATCTCTCCAACCTCACGGGACTTCCGGCAATCAGCATCCCCTGCGGATTTGTGAACGGTCTGCCGGCGGGGCTCCAGCTGATCGGCCGACCCTTCGACGAAGCTGTGGTGTTGCGCGTCGCGAACGCCTACGAAGAAGCCACGTCTTGGCACCAGCGGCATCCTAAGGATGCGGAAGTACCAGATCGGGCGCTCTAGAGCGGCGGACGACTAGCAGATCTGAGGGTTCAATGACTGATGGGAGGGTTAGAAGCATGGGACTAGACCCACACAGCGCGTACGCGCCGGACGTTATTCCTGAAAGCGATCTCGCCATGTATGAGAAAGCCGGGTTCGGCCACCGCATTGGCTTCGGCCGAAGGATTGGCATTGTCATCGTCGACATGACCCGCGCCTTCGTCGAGGATCGCTTCGCTCTGGGCAATGCGAGAAGGGGACAGGCGGCCCTCAAGGCGATCCAGCGACTGTTAAGCATCGCCAGGGAAGTTGACATCCCGATTTTCTTCACGAAAATGGTGGCGTTCAGATCCCGGACAGAAGCGGGGCGGTGGCTCGATGTTGCCCCGGGTATCTTTGGGAAGCCTGGCGATCCGCAGACGGAGGAAGGAGCCGAGATCCCACCTGAGATCGCGCCGCAGCCGGACGACTCGGTCATCATCAAGGCTAAACCAAGCGCGTTCTTTGCAACACAGCTCCACAGCATGCTGACCTTTCACCAAATCGACACTCTTATCGTTACGGGGATGGTGACATCCGGCTGCGTCCGGGCTACTGTCGACGACGCCTTCGCGTACAACTACCGGGTCATTATCCCCGAAGAATGTGTCGCAGATAGGGCGGAGGTGCCCCACAAAGTGAACCTCTTCGACATGGACATGATAAGCGCGGACGTGATGCCGTTAGATGGTGTTCTGGCCCACCTCCGTACGGTCGATAGGAGGCTGTATGCGCGCTCAGTGGGTTAGCCGGGCAAAGGCGGGCGCGCCTGGTGATGTGCGGCGGGGCAAGTGTTCAACGGCAAATCGCCTCTGTTACTCCAGGGGGGAGGACGACCGAAATGAACGGCGATAAGCACCGCGTTCGTGGATCCGAAAGTCTGGTGAAGGTCGCTTGTATCCAATTTGAGCCTCTGTTCGGCGACAAAGAGGAGAACGTTACGCGCTTGGTCCGATTGTTAAATCGGGCAGCTGATGAGGGAACCGGGCTGTGCGTAATGCCGGAACTGTGCAATTCGGGCTACGTGTTTAACACACGCGTGGAGGCTTACGGCCTCGCTGAAGAGGTCCCCGACGGGCCTACGACACAGATGTGGATGAAGGTGGCCCGGGACCGGAACCTGGTCATTGCTGGAGGTATCGCTGAACGGGCTGACGGGCGACTCTATAACACGGCGGTTCTCGTGGGGCCGGATGGCTACGTCGGGAAGTACCGCAAAATGCACCTATGGTACGAGGAGAAGCTGTTCTTCGAGCCGGGCGACCTGGCGTTCCCGGTCTTCACAACGCCCCTCGGATGCATCGGGATGTGCATCTGTTACGACATATGGTTTCCCGAGAGTCTACGCCTCCTGGCGGTGCAGGGGGCCGACCTCGTCTGTGTACCGACGAACTGGGTTCCGATGCCGGGGCAGCCACCCCACGAGCGACCCATGGCAGTGCATCTGTGCATGACAGCTGCTCATTGCAACGCGATGCACGTTGCGGCTGCCGATCGCGTCGGCACGGAGAGGCAGCAGCCTTTCCTGGGAAACAGTGTGATCGTCAACCCGGCGGGTTGGCTAGTGGCAGGACCTGCAAGTGGCGATAAGGAGGAGATCATCTACGCTGAGTGCAACCTTGTCGAGGCGCGTCGTACGAAGACCTTGAACGACCTGAACATCATCATGCGGGACCGGCGAACTGACGTTTACGACTCAACACTCGGAGCCGGCGTGAAACCCCGTGCATTTTAGTGGAACACGCCTTCAAAGGGCAGAGTCTGGGCGAGTAGTCACGATCTCGCATCGGTTTTTACGTGCAGCGGCAACTCGGCCACTCCTCCATCAAGCTCACTGCGGACCTCTACGGGCGATGGCTCCCCAGGGGAAACAAGGCGTTGGTGGACCGACTTGACGAGGGAAGTGGTAGCAAAAGCCGGATTCGGCAGGGTGGGCGTCGCGGAAGTGCCGAATTCTCAAAGTGATTCAGGGGTGACGCAGGCGCGTTACCGCAAAACGGTATAATGTGGGGCGTCATGGCTAGCGATCGGCTCCTTATTCGGGGTGCTCGGGAGCACAACCTCAAGAACATCGACCTGGAGATCCCCCGCGACCAGCTGGTGGTGATCACGGGACTCTCGGGGTCGGGAAAGTCGTCGCTGGCCTTCGACACGATCTACGCCGAAGGGCAGCGGCGCTACGTGGAGAGCCTTTCCGCTTACGCCCGGCAGTTCTTGGAGCAGATGGAGAAGCCGGACGTGGATTCCATCGAGGGGCTCTCGCCGGCCATCTCCATCGAGCAGAAGACCACCTCCAAGAACCCGCGCTCTACCGTGGGCACCGTCACGGAGATCTACGACTACCTCCGGGTCCTCTTCGCCCGGATCGGCGTGCCCCACTGCCCCTCCTGCGGCCAGATCATCTCGGCTCAGACGGTCCAGCAGATGGTGGACCGGATCCTGACGTTGCCGACGGGGACCAAGCTCTTGCTCCTTGCCCCGGTGGTACGCGGCCGCAAAGGGGAGTACAAAAAGCTGTTCTTCGACCTTCGCCGTCAGGGGTACGCTCGCGTCCGGGTCAATCGCGAGGTGCGCGAGCTGACGGAGGAGATCGACCTCGACAAGAACAAGAAGCACACCATCGAGGTGGTGGTGGATCGGCTCATCGTTCGCGACACCATCGGCAGCCGGCTGGCGGACTCGCTGGAGACATGCCTCAAGCTGGCCGAGGGCACCGTGCAGGTGGAGGTAGTGGATGGGCGGGCCTACCTCTTCTCCGAGCGGCTGGCGTGCGCCAAGTGCGGGATTTCCTTCCCCGAGGTCTCGCCTCGGATGTTCTCCTTCAATAACCCCTACGGGGCGTGCCCCGAGTGCGGCGGGATCGGAAGCCGGTACGAGCTCGATCCGGAACTGGTCGTCCCCGACCCGCAGAAGTCCCTCAGGCAGGGCGCGCTGGCCCCGTGGGCGGGGCGCGAGTCAGGCTACTTCAAACAGACCCTCCAGGTGCTGGCCAAGCGCTATCGCTTCAGCCTGGACACCCCCTGGAAAACCCTCAAGAAAGCCACCCG
>JBHHWM010000335.1:0-4461 GCA_046756545.1 Rhodothermales bacterium
CGCGATGGGCACCCTGGAGCCGGTTTTACATGGGCGAGATTTTTACCCAGCATGGCGATACGCTTCAGGCCGTGAGAGCCTTCGAGGCTGCTCTTACCTACGGGGAGGAGTTCGATTATAGCCAGGCGCTGGAGCAGCAGGCGAAGACAGCACTCGGTCGAATCCAGAGCGAACGGTGATTACGGGAGGTTTTCCTCCAACTTTTGCTTCTTACGTCCTTTCCCGAGCACGGGTACGTTCCATCTCTCGCTTCAATGACTTGACGGTCTGCGCCGCGTTTTTTTCAGCGCGACGCTGGGACAGGCGAGCAGGCTTTCCGGTCGTCCGACGTTTGTTAAAAAAACCACGCAGCAGGGCCAGAGCGACCGCCCCGATCACGAAGGCCACCCCTCCCCAAAAAAGCAATCCTGTGACCGTAGATAAGACCCAGAAGAACACGAGAAGGAGCGCAAGGCCCACCAATAATTGAACGGACGTTTTCATAGCATCCCTCTCTGTTAAGTGTTGAGTAGTCTCGAATGATACGACACAGGCGTCAATATGGATGCAGGGAGATGATGGTTAAGTACACGGAGAGCAATTCAGTTCAAATTGCCGGTCATGTGTTCTTCGCCCTCCGCCGTCGTTGCCAATCTCGTCCGTTCAGCCAAACCGACATGCCGAGTGCTGCCAGGCCGAGCACGAGCACGGACAGGTCCACAAGAAGCGGTTCCCAATCCAGTCCGGTTATCCCATCGAGATAGTACTTCACGTACGAGGCCGGCAGATCGGTTTCTCCGAGTGCTCGCTTGACACGCCAGTGCCAGTCTGTGCAGGGGCAGTATCCGAAGCCGTAAAAAGCGCCTAGTCCAAACCACGAAAGGCAGGTCAGGGTCAGTACGACCAGATGTAATCTCCTCGTTTTCTTCCAGATCCATCCCGTCAGGTTAAAGAGGATCAACCCGGTGTGAAACAACAGGAAGAAGACATCAAGAAAGGCATTCATGCGTCCCTGGTTCGGTCAATCGATACGATCTCTACATCGGAACGTAACTACCGGGTGCGAGGCTGAGGGAGAGGTAGATACTACCGGACCCGTCTTGCAAAAAAAAGACGCCGCAAGCGTGAGGGCCTGCGGCGTCCTGTGCCGTGCGCTAGGGAGGATTCGAACCCCCGACCTTTGGAACCGGAATCCAACGCTCTATCCAACTGAGCTACTAGCGCGCAAGAAACAACCAAAATAATGCAACCTGCGAACGGCCGTCAAGTCCTGCGTAGAATCCTGAGCAAAGTTTAGACGAAATCATTACACTATGATGAGAGCATAAGGTTGCCGGGATGAACCTGATGCTGAGGGCCTGGCTTACCCTCGGATGAGCGAAAGTCATTCACTTTCTGATGCCCGCGGCCGGTTGTTTCATCGCTTTCGAGCGTGGTGTTATCGATATGAGAGGGTCCGCAGGAAGCGCAGCATAACATGGGCGATCTCGACCTGATAGAACTGTTCAAGACAGATCCTGAGGCAGCATATCTCGAGTTGCTTGAGCGCTATACCCCTGCCTTGCTCCGAATGATCCGCCACCTTATGCAGGATGCCGATGAAGTCATGGAGGTCTATACCAAGATCTGCGAACGGCTGTGCGCCAACGAGTATCAGGCCCTGCGCCGGTTTCGAACAGGCCGCGAATTGACACCCTGGCTGAGTGTGGTCGTCGCCAATGCCTGCCGAGATCGCTTCCGCAGGAAGAAGGCGTCTTCCGTGCCGAACTCGGTTCTTTCCCAACTCGACGAGCGCGAGAAACTGGTCTTCAAATACTACTATCAAGAGCATCTACCTCACGAGGATATTGCCGAAATCCTCAGCCGGCGACATCGTGTGCCTTATGCAGCACTCGACGTCGTGCATGCTATTGCCAAGATTAACGATTTGTTGACGACGCGGAAACGCTGGTTTTTGCTGGCCGCCCTGCGCGCCAACCGGCCTTTTTTCTCCATTGAGGATTTAAAAGAGAGCGGTTTTCAGCCCTCGGTCGAGGACGACATCGATGCCTTTGAGGAAGGGGCCCTCCACCAGGCCCGTATCGATTCACTCAACGATGCGCTCGAACGACTCGACCCGGAAGACCGGCTCCTGGTGATGCTACGCTTCGAGCACAACCGAACGGCTCCACAAATTGCCAAGATCATGCATTACAACAATCACAGGTATGTCTATACGCGTTTGCGAACGGTAGTGAAACAGTTGCGACGGGCGATGGACATTCCATAGGATCGCGAGACAGTGACGCAACCCTGTTCGCCTTTTTTCGAACAGTTATGGGGACGGAGCGTACGTACCGTCCCTTTTTTTGAAAGAACAACTCATTGGATGGTTCTTGCTTATGCCGGACACCCCCTCGACAGACAACCATGCCACCCTGGCGGATCCGTGGGAACACATCGCTTCTATCCCGCTGAACGGTCTGCTGGAGCGCAACCGCTTCGGTCCCCTTCTGACGGCCTTTTTTGCCCTTTTCGTTGGATTTGTGCTTTTCCAGGGTATCAGCACGGTGGTAACCCTTGTGTTGCTCATGCTCGGCGGTGTGGATCTTGCACGATTGAGCGAGGATCTCGCTACGGTGCTCGAACAGCAAGCAGGGGCTATTCTGACCGCCAATAGCATCGGCCAGATCTTTGGCCTGGCGTTGGTCGCTTACGTCGCTGCGCGTCTACATTCGCAAAGACCCTGGGCGTTTGTGCGGATGCGCAGGCCGGACGTCGCGTTGCTCATTCTTGGAGTCATCGGGCTCTTTGCGCTGATGCCTGCCGTCCAATGGATCGGGACGATCAACCAGTCGATGCCGTTACCGGATTTCCTCCGCGAATTGGAAGAGTCGCAGATGGCGTTGATTGAGAAGATCCTGCTTGGGAATCGCAGTGTGGTCTTCAGCCTGGCCATGCTCGCCATTACACCGGCCTTGTGCGAAGAATTGCTCTTTCGAGGCTATGCCCAGCGGCAGCTAGAGCGCGGGTGGGGCAGCAAGGCAGGGATCTTGGCCTCGGGCCTTTTCTTCGGGCTCTATCACTTACGATTGACGCAAGTGCTGCCGCTGTCGCTGCTGGGCATCTATCTGGCGTATCTGGCCTGGCGAACGGGGAGTTTGTGGGTGCCCATCGTGGTGCATTTTGCCAACAACGCCTTTGCCATCGCCACGTCGGCGTACGTGCAAAATCGGCCTGATCTTGACATTGCAGATATCGAACAAATCGAAATCCCCTGGTATATTGCTCAGGTGGGTCTGGTGTTTTTCGGGCTGATTGTCTACGCTATGCACCGACGAGCGCAGGACCTCCTGGCACGCCAACCAGCACCTTCCCCTCCAGAACAGCAACCTATTCTGTGACCATGAGCAGCGAGACCTACGAAGGGTGGATCAGCATTTTTGAATCGGGGACCGACTATGAAGCCGACCTGGTGCGCGACCGGCTCGGCGATGCCGGGATCCCCGCCGTCGTGTTAACCCAGCGCGACCACGCGTTCAACCTGACCCTCGGTGCCCTGGCGAAAGTGCATGTGCTGGTGCCTCCTGAGCATACGCAGGCCGCCGCCGACCTGCTCGCAACCGCTCCTCTATCCGATGCTGACCTGGAAGAGGCCGCCCTTGCGGAAGGCTCGACGCCGGACGATTACGATGTTTCTACCGAGTCTCTGCTCGATTCCGGAATAGAAAAGATCCATCTGTCGCCGCCGGATGAGGGATCCATGGATGAATCGTAGAGATACTGATTGTTTTGTAGTCAACTTGGTACACCGTGTCTAACGCGCTTCTACGGATACTTACGGCAGTTATCGGTGCGCCGCTCTTGCTCGGGCTGGCCTACCTGGGTGGATGGTATTTCGGCCTTCTCGTACTGGTCGTCTCGTTGACGGCCCAGGCCGAGATGTACGGCCTGATGGAGAAGGCTTCCATCCAGCCCTTGAAGATTGCGGGATTGGTGATCGGGGCGATGCTGGCGCTACGAGGGCTCGTTCCGTATGCGACGCCGCTGGCTCTGGCGGGGTTAGTGGGTGTGCTGGCCTGGAGCCCCTTTTCCAAAGCAGATAACCCGTTGACGAGCCTAGGAGGGACGGTTTTAGGGGTTTTCTATCCGACGGCCTTGCTGTCTTTTCTGACGGATTTGCGATTGGGTACCGGGCTGGAAACCGGGGATCTCGAAGCCTTCTACCTGACGCTGACACTCTTTCTACTGGTCTGGGCGACGGACACGCTGGCTTACTATAGCGGTAAAGCCATGGGGAAGCACCCGCTCGCTCCCACGGTTTCTCCGAAAAAAACCTGGGAAGGTTCCATAGGGGGAGCAATCGGGGCGGTACTGGTCGCAGTGTTGCTCAAGTTCACACTGCTCTCGTTCCTCGCCTGGCCGCACGTCGTGGCGCTGGCGCTTATTTGCGGCATAGTGATCCAGGTCGGGGATTTGGTCGAGAGCCGTTTCAAACGGGCC
>JBHHWM010000336.1:0-4443 GCA_046756545.1 Rhodothermales bacterium
ACCCGGCGGACGGCGGGCCGGCCATGCCGACGATCTCCACCTTCATCCAACTGTTTCCCAGGAGTTTTACCACTGAGTCCTACCGTTCAACGGACGGCGCGGTGTACACCGTGATCGAGGGGTCGGGCGAGACCGTAATCGGCGGGGTCCACTTCTCCTGGAAGCCAAGAGATGTGTTTGTCGTCCCGTCCTGGTATCCGCACCACCATCACGCGGACGAGGAGAGCATGCTCTTCAGCTACTCGGACCGGGTGGTGCAGCAGAAGCTCGGGCTGTGGAGGGAAAGCAAGGAGAAACCGATCTAAAGCTGCGCTCGCGCGCACCTTGCGGTAACCATGAGCGTAGCCGGTCAGTAGGGAGGCAGTAGTCTCCGGAACCCGTGCCCGAGGACCACCATCAGAAAGAATGTATTGCGCAGGTAGAGGCTGGGAAGGAGAAGCGGTAAAGGTTCCTGGCCGACTCTGTCAGCCACCACTTGTGCTAATCTGCGCCCGAGCTCCTCCATCCACCGGACCGTTCTAGGCCATTCCCACAGGCGGTCGAGCCACTCCGCCGGAATGCCAGCCTTCCCCACTCTCGCCCCGACAATCCCGCCTAAGATGGCTGCAGTGGTATCCGTGTCCCCGCCGCAGCGGACGGTATCAACGATGGCTGAACGATAGTCACGTTGATGTGTCAACCAGGCGTGAAGCGCCACGGGTACGGTGTGGTACACGTACCCGCTCACGCCGCTCTGGAGGCCAAGCTCCTCCGCAAACGACCCCGTCGTTCGCCGTGCCGTCACGCTTTCGACAACTCTTCCAGTGAGCTCGACCAGTTCTTCGGCTCCAGTGGGGAGTAAAGCTTGTAGTTCGCGAGCAAATTCTTCTGGAGCGACATCGCGTTCTGGTTCTCTGGCGGCCAGATGCGCCGCAAGCGCCACGGCAACCGCCCCATACTCAGCCTTCGGGTCGGTGTGCGTGATTCGCGCGGACGCACTCGCCAGCGCGTGGAGGCGTGCGGGATGGTGGCCGTAACAGACGCCGAGGAGTGAGCTTCGCATCGCCGGGCCGTTCCCGGCAGAGAAGACCCCGCTGCGATGGACCGGATATCCGAGCCAGAGCCTCATGATGCCGCGGAGCGTCGCGTACCCGACGCCGGCGGGCAGGCCCAGGAGCCATAGACGGAGCTGTCGCGCCAGATTCTGCGCAAAGGCCTCGACCTCTCCGGCCGAAACGACCAAGGCCTGGGCAACCATGCAAGTCTGTTCGGTGTCATCGGAGACCATGCCGCGCCCAAAGATAAGACTGGGTCCTGTGATGTTGGGATACATCCGACGCTGCCGGCCCTTTGAGAGGCCCTCGCAGGGAAGCCCGATACTATCCCCGACCGCAGTACCGAGCAGGCAGCCGATTATCGAATCCGGAGTCGCTGATGTCACTTTCTCAGTCGCCGGTTCGCCAGCGCGTTGACAGCCTGGATCGATCCCTGAAAGAGTACGGCCGCGTCTAGTTGCTTCCCCCGGGGCGACAACGTCGGCTCTACCCTGTCAGGCTGGCAGTCCCTGTCAGCGTGGCACCTTGTGGTCCCTACCCGCTCGGAGGAAACATTGATCATTTTTACTGACTTCCGCAAATATTTCCGTGGGTTCTCTTGGCATCCTCCCTGCACTGGACGCTACGCATGAGAGTCGCTCCACGGCGACCTTGTTCCCCACTTCTCGGGGAGGCAAATGCAAACTAAGGCGTGGAGGTGATGTCGCCTTCCATCCGATTACGCACGCTCTTGTGGGATGGGTTGTAGCGCATCTGGGACGGGCAGATCGGCCGACGCGTGTCTGGTGTCTACTAGCGAGTCTTGCCCCCGATCTAGACGGGATTTCCCTGGTCTTCGGTCTCGATGCCTACGGCCGCTACCACCACCTCCTTACCCACAACCTTCTCTTCGGAGTCGTTGTCACCCTTGGGAGCACCTGCTGGGTGGGGCGACGCCTAGTACCCTTAGCACTGGTCTTTGCGGCTTTCCTTTCACACTTGGTGGGCGACTACTTTGGGTCTGGTGGCTGGGGGCTGTGGCCCTACCTGCCATTTTCGGATCGGTTGTACGCTTGCGATTGTGCCTGGAAGCTGGTTTCGTGGCAAAACTTCCTCATAACCCTTGGCGCGATGGGCGTCGCCGTGAGGGTAGCGATCCACCAGGGTCGCACCCCACTCGAGTTCGTTCACGCCGGGTTGGAACAGGCAGTTGTGAATACGCTGCAACTCCGGCGGGTCAAGTTCTCATGCAACTGGTGTCTGAACAGGGCTACTGTGCGCTGCCATGGTTGCACTCGGCCACTATGCCCGGGCCACGTGGCGAGCCGGAGACGCTTCGATCTGCTCTGCCAGCAGTGTCTGAACGAGGTTGCCTCGGGCTAGCGACCGAGCGCGGCTAGCATATCCTCCACCCGCGTAAACTTGACCCGCGGACGGCCCGCGGCTCGACCTCTGGCGACCTCCAACTCATTGAGGCGCAGCCAATCCGCGTAAGAAAAGTACTCGGGCCGGCGCTGGCGGATGAGCTCTTCGGCCGCTCCGACCTCGGGGTGTGACGGGGCGAGAAGCGCACCGCGAGCAAGATCTTCTACCATGCAGAGTACGGTTTCAGCCGCATCAGGCTTGTTCGTACCGATCACACCGGTCGGCCCGCGTTTGATCCAGCCGGCAGTGTATTCCCCGACGACGGGGTGCCGCGTGTCGGGATCCAGCACCCGCCCCTTCTCGTTCAGAATGACGCCCCAGCTCTCGCTGAACGGGACGCCTGGCAGAGGGACACCCCGATAGCCGACAGATCGAAACACCAAGCCTACCGCCAATTCTTCAACTTTACCGGTGGGCCCGGGCTGGAGTGTCCCGGCTGGGGTCGCGTGGAGTTCATTTTTTGCCAGGCGCATCGCGACAACCCGGCCTGCTTCGTTGCCCCTGAATTCGACCGGCGAGACCAGGAGCCGGATAATCAGCCGCCGGGACTTCCCGCTCGGCGTTCGCCGCGCATACCGCTGCAGAATTTCCACCTTCTTCAGCGTGGCCCGGTCCCGGGTGCGTTCGAGCGCGGCGCGGCTCAGCTCATCGAGTTCGGTTTCCTCCGGCAGAACGGCGATGTCGGCGTCAGCCAGCTCTCCCAGCTCCTTGATTTCGGGGTTGGTGAATGCGGCCTGGGCTGGCCCGCGCCGCCCGAGCATGTACACTTCCTTGATCCGGCTTTGCCGCAGGGCTTCCAGGGCATGATCGCTGATGTCGGTGGCCGCCAGCTCGTCCGGCGTGCGACATAAGATGCGGGCCACGTCCACTGCGACGTTACCGACCCCGACAATCGCTGCCCGTTCCTGCTGGAGATCAAACTGGCGGTCCTGGTAGTCGGGATGACCGTTGTACCAGGCAACAAATTCTGTCGCCGGATGGCTCCTCTGCAAGTCCTCGCCGGGAATACCCATGCGCCGGTCAGTCTGAGCACCCGTGGCGTAGAGAATCTGGTGGTAGTGCTCCCTGAGGTCCGCCAAGGTGACATCCTTGCCCAATTCGACGTGGCCATAGAACCGAAACTTTGGATTCGCCGCGATTCTGTCGAACACCGTGGTGACAAATTTGATCTTTTGATGATCCGGGGCCACGCCGGCGCGCACCAGACCGTACGGAGTGGGCAGACGATCGAACATGTCGACCTCGACGACCAAGCCCTCCTGTTTCAGCAGATGCTCCGTCGAGTAAAATCCGGCCGGGCCGGCGCCAATGATCGCGACTCGCAACGAGCGAGCATCAGTACCCGGGCTGGGCATCAGTCGCCGTTTTCAACTTCTCAGCGTTCATCGGCCAAAATCTGAGTCTCCAAGGTTTCAACCTCGCCCTGGTACTTGTTCCGCTGGGCCTTGACGACATCCCCGATGGAGACGATGCCGACGAGCGTCCCTCTGTCCACAACCGGCAGATGACGAATTCGCTTTTCGGTCATGGTGTTGGCGACGGTTATCAGATCGTCCTGGGGCAGCCCGGTGATGACATCTCTCGTCATGAGCTGGCTCACGGTTCGCGTAAACACGTGCTCATTGCTTGCTGCTTCGCGCACAATATCGCGCTCAGAGAGGATACCGACCGGGCTGCCGACTTCGTTCACGACGATGAGCACCCCGATATTGTGTCTGGCGAGCAAGCCGACAGCGTCACGAATCGATTGTTCAGGGCGAACGGTGATCACGTGTCCGCCCTTGGTCGCCAAGATGCTTGCGATGTTCATGGGATGGCCCTCCCCTTCGTCGCCGCCCAGGAGGCGACTCCTGCCGAGCGTCCTTCGAGACCGTGGGATTCCACGGTACGAGTTGGCGAGACTATAGGGCGCAGCGGAGACTACTGTCAAGAACGTCCGTCACCTCATCCGGCCTCGGTCTGCCCATCCTACGCGTGTTCTCCGGGCGGTGCCGGAGGCGGGTTC
>JBHHWM010000337.1:0-4425 GCA_046756545.1 Rhodothermales bacterium
AATGACGGGGATTTGTGGGGGATTCCCCCACGCTCAGGATAAAAAATGCCTTGCGAACATGGTGGGATATTCTTTGTAGTCTTTGTACGTCGAGGGGTAGCATGGATCGCCCCTTTTTGAAATGTTACGCTTTGGTATTACTGTGACACTGAGGCGTATGACACCGTCAATCGAGGCTGAGGGCGCTTGAGCGGATCGCTGCCAATGACTTTATTACCTTCCGAAAGAAAAAAGCTGCAGAAAGACATCCAGGGTGGATGGTCTTTGCAGCCTGGCGTTCAGGGAAGCGAGCACGAGATGCGTATGCGAATCCTCATCCTGAAAGGAAAGGATACCGAAGAATTATTGATCGAAGGCATCCTGCATGCTCGAAATCATGAGATTCATCGGTGTGTGGAGGTGGAGGAGGCCGCCGTCGTGTTTGAGCGCGAGCAGCCTCATCTGGTCATACTGGCCCGCATGGGAGAGGAGAGCCTGGCCCTGTGCCGCCGGATTCGTGAGACCGTGCAGGGAGAACGCCCCGTTGTGTTGGCGGTCGTTCCTTCAGAGGACGAGGAATACCTGAAAGAGGTTGTGGAGGCCGGGATAGATGATTGTATCCTGGAAGCGATTTCTCCGGCCTATGGGAAGGCCCGCCTGGATTTGTTCGAACAACGCGCGCGGAAGCGTGCGTGGCGCTATCGGATCAAAGCCGAACTGGACGCTCGGGTCCGGCAGCAGGCGGTCGTCGCCGAAATAGGCCAGCGGGTGCTGGCAGGGGCTCCGCTGCAGAATCTTATGGATTATGCCGTAGAGGCTACGGCCAGCGCCCTCGACGTAGAATTCTGCAAGGTGTTGGAACGATTGCCCGGAGAGGACGGCCTTTTACTACGAGCAGGGGTGGGGTGGAAGGAAGGTCTGGTAGGCCAGGCCGTCATTGAAGCCGGTGCCAATTCGCAGCCCTGGTACACGCTGCGTTCCGAGGCACCGGTTGTCATTGAGGATTTCCGTGCCGAAACGCGGTTCAACATGCCGCCCCTTCTGAAGGAGCATGACGTGATCAGTGGGGTCGGGGTGGTTATTCAAGGGCACGAGGCCCCTTACGGTTTGCTGGGGGCTCATACGGCCCGGCCGCATACCTTCCACGAGGACGATATCAACTTTTTACAGGCCGTCGCCAACGTCCTGGCCGCGGCCATCGAACGGTATAGCTCGGAAGAGAAGCTACTGCGCGAACGAAACTTTGTCTCCGCGATCCTCGATACGGCGGGTGCGCTCGTGGTGGTGCTCGATGCCGAAGGCGACATTGTACGCTTCAACCGGGCCTGCGAGGAAATGACCGGGTATGCCTTCGAAGAGGTCGCCGACAAAAAAATCTGGGATCTATTCCTGGTTCCCGAGGAGATCGACGAGGTGCGAGCCGTTATCGAACGGCTGCATGGAGGGGAGTTGCGTAATGAATATGAAGGCTGCTGGGTGACGAAGCAGGGCGAGTGCCGGGTCATCGCCTGGTCCAATACCGTGCTGTTCAACGACGCCGGCCTGGTCGAATACATTATTGCGACGGGCATCGACATCACCGAACGCAAGCAGGCCGAGCAGGCCTTGCAGGAGAGTGAAGCGAGAAGCCGGGCGATCCTCGAAACGACCGTCGATGGCATTATCACCATTGACGAAAGGGGCATCGTCGAGGCGTTCAACTCTGCGGCGGAGAAGGTTTTTGGATATACGGCGGACGAGGTCATCGGGCAGAACGTTACGATGCTCATGCCCGTGCCCTACCGCGAAGAGCACGACTCCTACATCCAGAACTACCTGGAAACCGGACATAGGAAGGTCATCGGCATCGGACGAGAGGAGGTGGGCCAGCGAAAGGATGGAACGATCTTTCCTCTGGACCTGGCCGTGAGCGAGATAAAACTGGGCGACCGGCGACTCTTCACCGGCATCGCACGAGACATCTCCGAACGCCGTAGCCTGGAGCAGGAGATTCTGCGCATTAGCGAACAGGAACGACGGCGCATCGGGCACGACCTGCACGACGGACTGGGGCAAATGCTCACCGGGATCGGTCTGATCAGCCAGAGCCTGTCCCGGTCGTTGCAAACGAAGGGGCAGGGTGTCGCTGAGGAGGTTGCCGAGATCACCGAACTGATCAGAGAGGCCGATCAGCACGCGCGCGGGCTCGCTCGAGGTCTTGTCCCCGTGGATCTCGAAGCCAAGGGACTCGCAACGGCGCTCCATCGCTTATCCGTCAATGCCGAAAGGCTTTTCGGGGTTCGATGTACATTCGAGGAGGTGGGCTCTGTCCTGATCCACGACAATACCATCGCGACACACCTCTTCCGGATTGCCCAGGAGGCCGTAAGCAACGCCGTCAAGCATGGGCGGGCCAAGCACGTCAAGCTCAGCCTGGCCTCGGGGCACGGTCAGGTTCGCCTGCGCATTCAGGACGACGGGGTCGGTTTCCCCGCAGAGCTAGATGAAGAACGGGGTGGGATGGGCGTGCGTATCATGCACTATCGGGCTCGTGTTATCGGGGCTACCCTGGAGATTGCCGGCGGGGTCGATGGCGGCACCACCATTACGTGCACCCTGCGGCGTCTCAGTACTCCTTTTCATCAGGCGGAAGCTACGGCGGTTTAAGCCGGGCGCTACGCCGCATTAAGCAATGATACTATGAAAAAGATTCTGATTGTTGACGATCATCCGTTGATGCGGAAAGGATTGGCCATGACGCTCGACGCCGAGCCGGACCTGACGGTCTGCGCCCAGGTGGCCGACGCCGAAGAGGCGCTGAGCGCAATGGAAGAACTGGAACCGGACCTGGCTATTGTAGACATTTCCCTGCCCGGCATGAGTGGTCTCGAACTGATCAAGCATATGCAGGCGCTCCGGCCGGAATTGCGTACGCTCGTCGTCTCGCGGCACGACGAAGCGCTCTACGCCGAGCGCGCCATCCGGGCCGGTGCTCGTGGCTACGTCATGAAACTGGAAGCCGCCGACATGATCGTCAAAGCGGCGCGTCGTGTGCTCAACGGCGGCATTTACGTCAGCGAAGAGATCAACGAACGGCTGCTGCTCGGGCTGGCCGCCGGGCGGCAGGAACTGGCGCAGTCGCCCCTGGAAGTGCTGAGCGACCGCGAGCTGGAAGTTTTCGAACTGACCGGGCGGGGCCTGGGCACCCGCGAGATTGCCGAGCGGCTGCACTTGTCGGTCAAGACGGTCGAGTCGTACCGGGCGCGCATCAAAGACAAGCTGAACCTGAAGACCGCCGCCGAACTGATGCAGCACGCCGTGCAATGGGTGGAGGGGGAAAGCGCCAACTAGGCCGGGGTTGCATACCGCCCGGCCAGGGCTTCGATATGGCGGGTGTCCGTCCCGCAGCACCCTCCCAGGATGGGCACGCCGAAGCGGTCGTGTACGGCTCCCATGAGCCGGGCGAACGTTTCGGGGTTTTCGGTTTCGAGCCGCTCCATGCGATCTAGTTCTTCCGGGCTTTTTTCAGAGGTATTGGCTTGCAGCCCGAGGATCCGCTTCGTCGAGGCGGTATCCGCTCTCTCTTCCACACAAAGGGCCTGTCGAAAAATGGAAGGGTGAACGCAGTTGATGAGGTAGCCTACCGGCGGCCTGGCTACGGACGCATCTATGTTTTTGATGATCTGGTGGAAAGGCGTGCCGTCGAGCAAGGTACCCTCCGGGCGCAGCACGAAGCTCAAGATGTAGGGCAGGTCCGTCGCGGCCATGGCGTCGGCCATGCCGTGGGCCTCCGAGGAGGCGGGCAGGGTGGCGGCCATCAGAAAATCGATGCCGGTTTCGGCCAGTGCCCGCACCTGGTAGGCGTGGAAGGACGCCGCTTCTTCTCTGGAGAGTGCTTCGTCCGGACGGTAGGCGTCGCCCCGGCATGCGATCAAGCCGCCGATGAACAGGGGCGGATGGGAAGGGCCGTAGCCGGCACGGATGTCGCACAAGAAACGGGCGTTATCCTGGTTGACGCTACAGGTATTAAACCGGGAACGGCGGATCCGTTCTTTGTTGGCTCGCCAGGTGTCGGTGAGGGCGATCATCGGGAGGCCGTACCGCCGCCCGATGTCGAGATACTCCCGGTGGACCTGTTCGAGGACGCGGGCCGCCGAGGCGTCGTAGATGAGGCTTCCATGGGCGAGGTACGGATCGTATGCGACGGACGGATGTCTCCGCAGCCGCTCATAGATAGAGCCTTCGGTAAGCACCAGGGCGGTCTGTTTGAGGAATGCTTCGAATGACATGGGGAATGACTGTTTCTTACCCTTCGGCTCGGCATGACGCGCAGCAAGGGGAAACTTACGAAGGAGAGGCGATAGCTGCCGAAACCCTCGCGTTTCTACGGTTTGCTACGTATTCGACGTATCGTTCGGCAGGCCGATAGACGGCGACCGCGCAGATTATCTAAACGTTAAGAAACAG
>JBHHWM010000338.1:0-4395 GCA_046756545.1 Rhodothermales bacterium
CAACGAGGTATCAGCTTGGCGATCAAATAGCTAGGGCTTCCAAGAGTTCCTCTCGTCCCAGTTTTGCCGCAACGATCTCCTCTTTCTTTCGCTTCGACAATCTCTTGACACAACTCTCCGCTTTTAGGGCAAGAGCACGGCTTCCGATCTTCGCTTGATATGCAAGCTCAAGTGGTCGCTTCGAACGCAAGTACTTCGCTCCCTTGTTACCAGCCTCTTGGTGCTCGATTAGTCGGCGAGTTACATCGGTGGCAATCCCAGTGTATAGGGTGCCGTGCCGTGTTCTAATCAAGTACAGGTACCATTCGCACATAAGCGAAAAACTAACGGTGGAAATGGGCTGCAGGGCGGCGCCTCGTGGCACCCTGTCAGCACGATTCGCTAGTTAGATTGAACAATAGCCCCTTCATTAAGTGCTCTCAATATTCGATCGCATACAGTTTTTCTCCATGCTTCCAATCCTCCAGCCGTTATCCCCCTCAGAACTTTCTCTTCGTTGGATTTCATGACTCAAAACCTTCTTTCATTCCCGACGGCGCTCCTGCTTCGCGAGGCTCGGATTCATTGCTCCGGCTTCGCAGGGAGGGGCCGGTCCGCCGATTCATTTGGCGCAGCGAAAACCGATGTGCCGATGTCCATGATGGACTGCGCGTGAGAACCCTGCCCGAAAAAAGCCCGTCAGCTTCTCCGGCGACGTATCGAAGACATAGTCTCCGCCCCGCGTGACCCGTTCCCCCGACACGGCCTGATCTTCACGACCGTCATCCGACGCGTACGGGTAAGGGCGATAAAGAGAGCTCGTCCACTCGGCGAGGCTCCCCGCCAGATCGTGAATGCCCTCCGGAGTCGCTCCCGCCGGTCTCTCTCCCACGGGCTCGGTTTCACCTCGACGACGGCCAAATACCGCTCGTTTGGCGTTCGGCGGCTCTTCTCCCCACGGGTAGGTGCGAGCCTCCCTGCCGCGCGCCGCCGCTTCCCACTCCGCTTCCGTGGGCAAACGCCCTCCACGCCATGCGCAGTAGGCCCGGGCTCCGTACCAGGTTACCTCGGTCACTGGATGGTCTTCGAAGCCCGGGCGCGGAGCGAATCGCCCGCTGGCGAGACCGATGCGCGCATCCTCGTCATTCAGCTCGATCAGCGGCATGACGGTGCCCCCGTCATCGAATAGCAGCGGGGCATCGGCCCCTTCGACGTCACGCTTGCGTACGCTTCCAGCCGGTGCGTCCCGGACCGCCGTCGCGTCGAGCGTATTGAGAAACCGCGCAAACTGGGCATTCGTGACCTCGTATCTATCGATCGAGAACGACGCCAGCACCACATCATGTGTCGGGCGCGAGTCCGGTGGTCCGTGAGCCACGCCGATCCGATACTTTCCCTGCGCAATACGGACCATCTCCGCCGAGTCGTCAATCTGAGCCGGGCTCGCCGCGGCGAAGAGCAAGCTCGACAGAACGACGCTCCACGCCCCCCTCAGGGTGTGCTTTCTTAGAGTCATCATCAGCATAGCCCCTACCTCACCAACGACGGCACACGCCCCACCACGGCCGAGCTGAAGACACTACCATCGATGAGAAGGGAGTTCGAGCACGGAACTGACGTCACGATCAGTTTAGATATCTTCAGACCGTGTTCTGCTGGCGTCGTCCCACAACGTCAAATGTCAGAGGCAAGCCGCTTTCCTCTTCACATGCATACGGCTTGTCGCCAATGCTAAAGTAGAGGTTCGCGCCCGAGAATGATACTACGTTTAATCGAACAATCTGGCATCTAGGTAGAGGACACGTTTCGCGTCCTCTGATAGACTTTGATAGGGCTTAGGGCAATTAGCACAATGAATAAGCGGAATACCACTGGAGGTGAACCATGCCGTTACGCATAGGTGATGAAGCGCCGAATTTTACCGCAGAGACAACAGAAGGAACGATCAACTTCCATGAATGGATCGGAGACGGATGGGCCATCCTGTTCTCCCATCCAAAGGATTTCACGCCAGTCTGCACGACGGAGCTTGGCTACATGGCCGGGCTAAAGCCAGAGTTTGACCAACGCAATTGCAAAGTCATTGGTCTTAGCATCGATTCAGTCGGTGATCATTCGGAATGGGCCAAGGATATCGAGGAAACCCAGGGGCATGCGCTGAACTATCCACTGATCGGTGATACGGACCTGAAGGTCGCGAAGCTCTTCGATATGATTCACCCAAACGCCAAAGGGAAAGCAAGCGAGCGCAAGGCGGTAGACAATGCAACCGTGCGCTCGGTGTTTGTGATCGCGCCGGACAAGACGGTCAAGGCGATGATCAGCTATCCCATGAGCACCGGCCGGAACTTCGACGAGGTATTGCGGTTGGTCGATTCTGTGCAGTTGACGGCGAAACACAAAGTCGCCACGCCTGTTAACTGGAAGCAAGGCGAAGACGTCATCATCGTCCCCGCAGTTTCTGATGAGGACGCCAAGCAAAAGTTTCCACAGGGCTGGAAATCGCCGAAGCCGTACATACGGATCGTGCCGCAGCCGAAATAAGCCCTTCCCTTAGTGACTTGAAAGAGGCGCCGTTCGGCGCCTCTTTTGTTTGGAGCGGTTAGCGCATTTGTTCACATGTGCTTCAGCATAGCCCTCCGGACGGGCTGATGATCTACAGCGCATGACATTCGCAACGAGGGGCTATAGCTTGCGCAGCTCTGGCAAAAGCTCGTCCGATATCAGGCGCATGCCGTCGAGTGCGGTCGAGAGCGGCATGCCGGCCCAGTGCGTACGGAAGCAGAGGTGATTGATTCCGAGCTCCTCCCAATACGGCCGCAACTGCTCGTAACACTCCTGCGGAGCGCCGAGGATGAAGCGGCCCTTGACGAGCTCTTCAAAGTCCTTGTCAAAGGACTCGTCCTCGGGCATGACTTCGTCCTGCCCCCACTTGGCGTAGTCTTTGTACTTGCCGAGCAGATACGGTCCTGCCATCTCGATGGCTGTGGCCCGATCCTTGGCGCAGAAGATCTCCTTGATGATGGGCAGCTCTCGGGGAAAAGGTTTGGCGTTCGCCTTGAGCTCCTCTCGGTAAACCGCCAGATGGCGGCGGATCGTATCCAGGGTGGAATGGGGGTTGATGAACCAAGCGTCGCCCATCCGTGCTGCGCGACGAATCGCGCGATCGTTGTTCGCGGCAATCCATATCCGCGGCCGCGGCTTTTGCACGGGGCGAAGGTTCATGCGCACGTTTTCTAACCTACAGGTATCGCCGCGATAGGTCACCGATTCCTCGGTCCACAGGCGCTGCACGAGTTCGAGGTACTCCTCGAAGCGTTTCACCCGCGTGCCCTTCGGGACGTTGAAGGCGTCGAACTCCACCTCCCGGTAACCCAGCCCAACGCCGAAGATGAAGTTCCCACCAGCGATCACATCGAGCGTGGCCACCGTCTCCGCGACGTACACGGGGTTGTGCAGATTGAGCAGCAGGACACCGAGCCCAGTCGTCATCTCACCGGCCTCGGGCATGAGACGGGTCAGGAAGGGGACCAGTTGGAGCTGTTTGTTGTTACCTTCGTTCAGATAGTGTTGCCCTGAGAACAGCGAGTCCCAGCCTTGATCACGAGCCAGATGAACCATCGCGATCTGCTCGTCCAAAGCGCTCATCATGTCTTTGTCGAGATACTGTTGATTGGTGACGAACAATCCGACTTTCATTTTCTACACTCCACCGATGGTCATTTCCCGCGCACACCCAACGACTAGCCCCTGCTGCGCCCAGCGTGTCGTGCCGACGCTGCTCATCAATCGAAGGTATGCCGTTCTTGCATTGTCCACCGGACGATATCTCTCTCAGATCCCGTCAATAATTGGACTTGTCCCCATTTTCCTATTCTTGTTAGGTTCAGCTCCTATCTTGACCACAGTAACACCGCCAAGAGACCAAGAATCAACAATAGTGGACCCAACCATTTTACGAAATTGAGCGTGAGCCGTTTTGATTTTATCTCCACATGCGTCCGATATGCCTCAACAACGAGCTGTTGCTCGTTTGGATCAAAGTAATATGGACGCCCGCCACGAATCTCTTCGGCTATTGCGCGGAGTTCGTTCAAGCTTCGTCCGATTACGAGTTCTCCAACTGCAAAGTTTTTTGAAAGGATTAAGGACCTCGCCACCTCGTATTCCGACTCAGGTTTGTAGTCACACGTCGGGCAGGCCGCGATTGCATTTTTCTTAAACATCCCGCATCGGACACAGACGGCCTTTTTTCTCAATCGTCGTTCCCTCGAGGAGCCTGATATTTAAGTACACGGCTCGAGCGGTCTTTAATAACCACGCGCGCGATCATAGTGGAATCTACGCCGATATCGGTTTGTTTTCATGTATTACTCTCCCACCCGGCGCGGTGATATACGGCGCATGCCGCATTGG
>JBHHWM010000339.1:0-4323 GCA_046756545.1 Rhodothermales bacterium
AAACGAAACACCGCCAAACGAGGCGGGGGCCAGGCCAACCTGTCGCTCGACGAAGAAGCCATCCTCACCGATGAACGGGCCGACGAAATGCTCGCCCTCGACGAAGCACTGACCCGCCTGGAAACCGTCGATGAACGACTCGCCCGCATCGTCGAATATCGGTACTTCGGCGGGCTGACCATCGAAGAAACAGCCGAAGTGCTCGCGATCTCACCGGCTACGGTCAAACGCGATTGGCGCACAGCGAAAGCTTGGCTCTACCGCGAACTCAACGACGATACCTGACAACCTGTACGAAAGGAGAACCTCAACGCGTTCGGATGGATGCGCTCCGAGCGACATTTGCCGAGTACACCCCCCCCTTCTGTACAAAGGCGTCGCGCCCTCGCGCCGCCTTCGTCTCGAACTCCTCTGAGCGGAGAGAAATATCCGTCCCATCAACCGCCTTGACGGATCGGATCGAGAAGCGCAGTTCGCCTCTGAGCAAGGTGCGTGCTCGGCGAACATGGGTGATGGTCCCCATGGCCCGGGCTCCTTTACCGATCAATACCATCCCGTCCACCACGACGTTCTCGACCACAGTAAGCCGGACGGCATCGCCTGTATTACTTCCATTGACCGCTGCTAACGTCTCTTCCAACCGGACGCGCACCCTCGTTCCCGAGGGCAAACTCACGGTTCGACGTTCCGGCGTGAGGGGAAGCGGATCGGTGGTCTGCCCTGGATCGACGGCAGATTCATCGCCAAGGACCGGGGGTTGATCGGAGAGTGCTCCCCGGGCTTCTGCCGCCTTTCGTTCCACATCGGGGTTGTTGTAGTCCACGGCGAGACTCCGCTCGAAATAGGTCAGGGCCTGTTCGTATTCGCCCCGTAGCATCCGGGCATCGCCCCACTGCTCGTACCGCGCGGCAATGGCAGTGATCAGGGTCTTTGCTTCGACGTTCAAGGGATCCATCACCAGAACGCGCCGGGCATAGTCCAGCGCATTCTCTCCCTCCGGCGTGGTGAGTTGGTCGGCATCAAAATAGCGTTGTGCCTGGGCCAATAGGTCCTGGATGGCGACGAGCTGCTGCGAATCGTCGGGAGGTTGAGGGTTCGGATCCTGAAGTAGCGGCGGGGGATCCCGTCGTCTCACCCGGTTATCGGAGGGATCTTCTCCATCGGCTATGACCTCCTCTGTATTCGGATTCACCTCCTCGTTGTTAACGGGGGGCGTGCCGTCCGGCCAGGCCACGATGAGGAGGATAGCCACCAGAAGGAGCGCTACGACGCCGGCATAGTGCGGCCAGGCAAGCCGTTCCAGCAGGCCGCGTGCCTGCTGGGTCAGCGACGTCATAAGCGGTGCCGGGGCGCTCTCCGCTCCCGGCTCGGGCACGGCCAACCGCGTCCCCTTTAGCCCCTGAGCACCGGATGCATCCCCACTGCCTGCTATGCGGGTGCTTTTGGGCACCTTCTCTCCGGCCAGGCTTGCGGCCACTTCTTGCGCACCCGCCACTCGCGTTTCTTTCGGCTCCACCTCGCGCCCATCGGCCGGCCCGGCATCGGCGAGGGACGCTATCCGCGTCGGAGGCGGAGCCTTTGTTTCCGCTTCCTCCCTCGGCTTTTCTTTGACGCGAAGCCCTGCTTCCACCTGTTCACGGAAGGCCGCCACCGCCTGAAATCGCGCGTCGGGGTCTTTCTCCAGCGCACGTAGCACAGCCGCCTCGATCCCTTCCGGCACCTTCGGGGCGATCACGCGCGGCGGGGGCGGCGGCATCTCGATCTGGGCGCGCATCAGGCCGTAGTCACTATCGCTCTCGAACGGGACTTTCCCCGTCAGCATCTCATAGAGCAAAATGCCGAGGGCATAAATATCCGACCGGGTATCGCCTGCTTCTCCGCGAACCTGCTCGGGGGCCATGTATTCCAGGGTTCCGATCAACCGTCCGGTGCGCGTCATGCGGGCCGCCCCGAGCGCACGCGCAATGCCGAAGTCCATCACTTTGACGGAGCCGTCGTGCGTCAGCATGACGTTGGCCGGCTTGATGTCGCGATGGACAATGCCCATCTGGTGCGCATGTTCAATGCCGTTAAGCGCCATGCTGAACAGGGAAACGGCCCGCTCGGGCGACATCCGGCCCAGGCGTTTGAGGTGTTCTTCGAGAGGTTCGCCCCGCACAAACTCCATCACCATCAGCAAGTCGTCGCCCTGCCGTTGGAAACTGTAGAGGGTGGCAATGTTCGGATGGTTGAGCCGGGCCAACAGAATAGCCTCCGACCGGAACCGCTCGACCACATCCTGCTGGTGCGCCAGTTCGGGGCGTAGTACTTTGATGGCCACTTCGCGTTCGAGCATGATGTCGATGCCCTTATAGACCGCACCCATGCCGCCTTCACCCAGCTTCTCAAGGATCTTGTAACTCCCCGCTGTCTGACCGACCATCATAACTCATCCCGTGCTACGTCCGTACCTGAAGCTCCATCTACTCCAATCGCAGCAGACACGCGTGTCTCGCGCTCCGCTGCGGCTTCTTCGAGATCCCCGATCTCCTGCAACCGGAGGATGCCTACAGAGATATTATCATAGCCGCCGCGCTCTTTTGCAAGGGCTATGAGGTGTTGACCTGCCCCATGCGGATCTGCCGCCAGCACCGCCTGCTTGATCTCGTCGTCCTCCACCAGATCGGACAGGCCGTCCGAGCACAGCAACAACTGGTCGCCGATCTGTACGCGGAACGGTTGCGACCACATGGCTACCTCCACTTCAGGCTGAATCCCCAGCGCGCGCAGAATCACGTTCTTGTCCTCGTGACGGCGAGCTTCTTCCTGCGTAATGACGCCGTTTTTGACCATCTCCCTCACCAACGAGTGATCTTCGGACATGATATAAATGCTGCCGTTGCGGATCAGATACAGGCGGCTATCGCCTACATGGGCGGAAATCGCTCGGCCCTTGTGCAGGACGACCGCCGTACAGGTAGTCCCCATGCCCTCCAGGGCGGCATCGTTGTGAACCGCCTCGTTGATGGCTTTGTTCGCTGCGTGAAACGCTTCGTCCAGGGCCTCCGTAGGCTGTTTGTCGCTTTCATAATAGAGACGGCTGATGATATCTACGGCCATCCGGCTGGCGACTTCGCCGGCGGCGTGCCCTCCCATTCCGTCAGCCACGAGAGCCAACATCCCTTTTGCCTCGCCGCGCTCCGACTCAGACGGTTTGACGAACCGAATGGCGTCCTCGTTGACCTCACGATGACACCCCACATCCGTTTGCACGCTGGCCATGACGTCAAACGGTACCGGCTCTTCGGCCTGTTCAGGCTCATCCGGCTCAAGCGGTAGTTCAGGGACATCGGCCTTGCGGCGGCGTCCGGCCTTCGCTTTTCGATCCGCTTTATCTCTGGATTTTCTCCATCGGAATAACATATTCCTTTCGCCTCTCATTGATATCGACGTTGATCACTTCGTCCCGGTAGCCCGGGCGTTTAAGCACTAATTGGGTCTGCGTATTGAGTACCCCTTGATACGAATAAGGGGCCTCACCCAGCCATTCGCCGTTAGGCAGATACACGTCCGCCTTGCCCTCCGCATCGGAAATGAGCACCGACTGTGTCCCCGCTCCACCCATCGAGAATACGTAGTCCGTTCGTTGCTCGGAAACGAGAATTCGCACCTCTTTGTCGGCATACCCCGGGCGTTTCAGAACGAAGACGGCTTCCGTATTGGGCACCCCGCTAAACCGATACGGCGTCGGTCCTAACGGCAGCCCGTTGGGATGATACACGTAGGCATTCCCTTCCTCCGTGCGGATCGTAACCGTGAGGTTGTGCGTCGGCGTGATCCAGCGAGACAGGGCAAACCCGAACAGCAGCACCACGAATACGGCCACACCGGCCAGGATTCGCTTGCTATGTTTCTGCCATACCATCGGGGCGTTCTGCCTGACCTCCTGCCCCATCTGCCGGAGGTGACCCGGTATTCTGCGCAGCGCGGTCGGAACCCTACCCTTAGACGGGGCTTCTTTCGGCGCTCTGCTACCCATCTTGTTATGTAGGGCGATCCGGAGTTTTTTAACCCACGGAGCGATGCCGGCAAGCGAGTGCCTGGCCTTGTCCAAGACAGATTCAGCCGATGCAGATCTTTCGGTGTGTGGATCGAGGGCGAGGAGCAGTTCGGCAGCGGAGGGATACCTGTCGGAAGGGCGCTTCTTGAGACACCGCCCGACGATGGTTTCGAGATGCGGCGAGATGGCGGGGTTCAACACCGAAGGAGGCGTAAAAGACGCCTTGCTGATCTTTTCATACAAAGCGAGGACATTGCTCCCTTCGAAGGGGATGTGTCCGGTCA
>JBHHWM010000340.1:0-4272 GCA_046756545.1 Rhodothermales bacterium
GCGTGTGCCCGCCCGAGACGACGAGGCAGAGGTAGGGAAACGGAGGCTGATCCTCAATGAAAACGGAGTAGATGTGTCCTTCCAGATGATTCACCCCGATGAGCGGTATTCCCAGCCCCAGGGCGAAGGCTTTGGCGAAGCTCAGCCCCACCAGGAGAGAGCCTGCCAGGCCGGGGCCGTAGGTCACCGCGACGGCGTCCAGGTCCTCTTTCGTCAGGCCGGCGTCGTGTAGGGCCTGCTCCACGACGGGAACGATCAGCCGTTGATGGTCGCGGGAGGCCAGTTCCGGCACCACGCCGCCGAACCCGGCATGCACGTCTTGTGACGAGACGACGTTGGAGCGCAACCGTCCCGCTGCCGTGACAGCCGCCGCCGTGTCGTCGCACGAGCTTTCGATGCCGAGGATGATGGGGTGTTGGATGTCCGTCATACGCCGACTGGAAGGATGGCAATTCAACCACGTTCCCGCATCCGCCAGGATACGGAGCGTAGGGTGAATGCGGTGGAGAAAACATGGTTTCATCGAGACACCGCAACACGGTACGTCATCCCCCTATTTTTACACCGGGAAACAACGACCGATACAGAACAAATGAACGACGCTTTTGTATTGACAAAAGTACCTCCTCATTCTATACTAGGACGTACACCTTCACTTTTAAGGACAAACTCCTATGCGTAAGACGTTGTCTCTGTTGTTCCTGGTGGCCTTTCTGGGCATGGCGGTTCCTGCACAGGCTCAGTTGCGGAGCGGGGTGCACGAGCAACGGGCTTCCTCCCGGCTCTATGACGCCGGCGGCCCGGGCTTTTTGCTCAACAAGCTTTTCAACCCGGCGGTCTTCAAGATGAGCCACAGCCTGGAGATGTCCTTCGGCTCGTTTGGCGGCAACAGGTCGTCGCTGGGGATGTATACGAACACGCTGGCCTGGCAATTCAGCGACAAGCTGGCGGCCCGGGTCGATCTCAGCGTTGCGTATTCGCCCTTCAACAGTGGCGACCTGGGCATGGGCGAGCAGAAGCCGCGCGTCTTCCTGCGCAACGCGGAAGTCGCTTACCGCCCTTCCAAGAACGTGGAGTTCCATTTGCAGGTGCGGCAGAGTCCCTACGGCTCCTACGCAAGCCCGTATGGTTTCTATAACCCGTACGGCTTTCAACGACCGTATCGTTCGAGTTATCTGAACGTCGGGTATGGCAGGACGTTGGATGATCTGTTCTGGAGGGATGGCCGGTAAGCCTGTACCATCGATAGTCCGTTTGGAGCGCGGCATACCTTCCGAAACGGTGTGTCGCGCTTTTTTGTCCATCCTTCGAGTCCCTTTTTTGTCCGCAATGCATACACCGCGATGAGCAAACAACGGGCCGGTTGGACCAACGTTCTCTTCAACCTGGCGCTGGGAGGTCTGGGATTGGCAGCGCTGGTTTTGCTCTATGCCCTCGTCACGCGCAGCTTCTCGCCTCCGGCCGACGCCACCCGCGAAGACACTACCACCGGGCTGGTGGGCGACATCATCCAGGTGGAGGTGCGCAACGGGTGCGGGATTGCCGGGCTGGGAGCCAAAATGACGCACTTCTTACGGCAGGGAGGCTTCGACGTGGTGGAAGTGGGCAATCATACCTCGTTCAACCAGGCCAAGACCATCGTGGTGGACCGGGTGGGCGACCTGGAGTCGGCGAAGAAAGTAGCCAGGGCCATCGGCCTTTCCGAGGATCGCGTCGTCCAGGAGATCCGCCAGGATTATTTTCTGGATGCCTCGGTGATTATCGGGCAGGACTATGCCACCCTTGTGCCCTTTGAGGACGAGTGAGTGTTGTATAAGCCATCCCGGGAGCGCTTGCGGAGGATGGGCGTATGAGTGAAGTCCCGGTGCTGCGCAGAAGGTAATACTGCCGGGCATCGATCCCGTTAACGAACCGTTGGAGGACGTCTTCCAAACGTATGAGCACAACCAGAGAATTTGCTCCTGTCCGAACCAAAGACAAAAAGCGTACGACACCCACCCCCGCGCGGGTGCTGGCCGCCCATGCCGTCGAGGCGGCCCTCGACAAAAAAGCCGTCGACCTCGTCGTGCTGGACATGCACGAGGTCAGCGGCGTCGCCGATTATTTTGTGGTGTGCACCGGCGACTCCGACCTCAAGCTGAAAGCGATCTGCGATGCCGTCGAGGATCGCATTAAAGACACGTGCAACGAGCGGCCCTGGCACCGAGAAGGGTACGAACATCGCCAGTGGATTCTGCTCGACTATGTTGATGTGGTCGTGCATCTCTTCAGCCCGGAGAAGCGTGCCTTTTACGACCTCGAACGCCTCTGGGGCGATGCGCCCATCGAACACGTTCCGGAAGATGCTACGTCGGCCACGGATGTCGCCTTGCTTCAGGAATCGTCCACGTCCTAAACGCCTGTTTCAGCGCAGGCCCCCGGTATACCTATGGATTCTTTCTCTTTTTCCTCGTGCTTGCGAGCCGTGGGCTGGTTGATGTTGCCCGGTCTCGTCCTCGTAGCGGGATGCGTGGGGTCGCGCTCTGCCGAAGAACTGTCGCCGGATCAGCGGTTCGGACATCGGTATGAGGATGACGCCCCCGACGGGCGCAGGACGATTTCGATTGCGGCTCCGGATTCGGCGGTGAACTACTTCTTTTATCCGGCCACCTTCGACACGGTCCATGTACGCCCGTCTCCGTTTGCCGAGGATCGTCCGGCGGAAGGACAAGACGTCGCGGTGGAGGTGCTGGTGAAGGGGGCCTTCCCCGATGGGTGCATGGAACTGCATGCGATCACGCAAGAGCGCAACGGCCATCTTATCAATGCCACGCTCGAGATGCGTCGTCCCCAGGGAAGCATTTGTGCCAACGTGCGGCGTCCCTATCGCTTCTACGTGATGCTGATGGGACGCTTTGGCATTGGTCACTATACGCTCAAACTCAACGACAAGGCCGTTCCTTTTCAGGTCCGGCCTCCGAGCGAATCGTCACGGTGACAAAATGCGGACAAAAGACACATAGAACGGACAGGAAGTTGGGTTTTCTGTCCGTTCTTTTTGTAGCAGAAAGGGAGAAAGGCTGCTCTGTTGGATCCAGGAGGTCTGCTCAATGCGCGGAATGGGGGTGGTGATAACGGGCCTGTTTGTGGTGGGGCTGGTGCTGTTTCCTGTGAAAGCCGATTCCCGCTCGGGAGGGGCTCAGGGGTCGAGCACCGGGGCGCTGTTGCCGGGAGGCTTCCGTGAAGCAACGTGTGGTTCGGCGAGCAACTGCCACAACGACGCAGCCGTGAACAGCGGCCTCGGAACCCTGGTTATCGACGCGCCGGCGGCGTATGCCCCGGGGGCTGCGCTCGAATTTACCGTGCGAGTAGAAGAGGCGGGTCGAAGCACGTTCGGGTTTCAGGTGGCCGTTAAGGATTCGACCCACCATCATGTGGGGGAGCTGCAACTCGTGGATCCTGCGGCCACCCGGTATGCCGTCACGGTGAACACGTTCTACGTCACGCATACGAAAGAGGGCACGGCCCAAAACGAGTGGACGGTGCGCTGGGTGGCTCCGGCAGAGGACGCAGGCCCCGTGACCCTCTATGCCGCAGGCAACGCCGCCAACGGGGACGATAAGAAGACGGGCGATCACATCTACACGACCGATGTTACCCTGTCGTCCGGTACCGCCACGGCGGTGGACGAGGAACCGTTCCACCCGGCTTTCACGCTGGAGCGCGCCTATCCCAACCCTTTTTCCACGCGGACGACCATCCGCTATGCCTTGCAGCGCCCTGCCGCCGTCACGCTGGCCGTCTACGATGCCCTGGGGCGGCGCGTCCGTGTGCTCGATCTGGGCCGGCAGGCTGTCGGGACGCACCGGGTACACCTCGACGCCGGAGGGTTGCCGGCCGGGTTGTATCTCTATGAGTTGCGTACTCCCGAGGTGCGCGAGACGCGTCCCTTGATGTTGATAAAATGAGCGTGTTGCCGGTGTATTGGCATGGTAACCCGCGTGGTGACCCCCTTGGGTTGAAACGACGAATCGGGGAGACGACGAATGGAGGAGAGGTTTCCCGCTTATTTGTTCGTCGTTTCCTCGTCTCGTCCGCTCCTCGATTCACTGTTTCACCCGGCCATCACGCGGCCCAACACGCATTGTTGTATCTTTCATCCGGCACATGCCGCCTCTCACCACCCCATCGACTGACGCAACCATGCTGCCGGAGTTATGCCACGACTTTTTCTTCTTATGGGAGCTATTGCGGCGGGGCTGGCGGTGGCGCTGGGAGCCTTCGGCGCGCATA
>JBHHWM010000341.1:0-4262 GCA_046756545.1 Rhodothermales bacterium
GCCCCGGTGCCGCGACGGTGCCGGGGCGTTCTTCGTATCAGGGAGGCTGCCGACACGATGACGAGGATGAGTGGCATAGCGGAACTGGAGCAGAGCCTAACGCCCCCTGCAATGGGTCGCATCGCGGCGTTTCTCTTTTACGGCAACCTGCCGGTGGGGGGCATCGCGGTGTGCTTTATGCTAGGTACGTACGCCTTGCTGCGACTTCAGCCAGACGTTCCGCTGTTGCTTCTGGCCTTCTTCGGTACGTTTCTCGTCTATCAGTTCGAACGCGCGCTGCATCCCTCCCCGGAAGATGCCTTCAACCATCCCGCCCGGCTGGCCTGGAGCGCCCGGCATCGGCGCTACGTGTGGATCTCGTCGGTAGTGGCCCTGGCCGGAGCCCTAGCGACATTGCCGTTTCTTCGCCCGGCAACGCTTGGCGTCGGTGCTGCGCTGGGGGTGCTGAGCGGGTTCTACATGCTGCCTGTTGGTGCCGGGCGTCGGCGGCTCAAGAGCATATGGTATCTGAAGCCGCTGACGATTGCCGGGGCGTGGGCAGTGGGGGGCGTCGTGCTGCCCGTTATCGAAGCAGGTACCCCCGTAACCCTCGCTGTCGTCGCATTCCTGGGCTATCGCCTGTTGTTCGTGCTGCCCAACGCCCTGCTGGCCGACTGGCCCGACCGCTACGGTGATGCGCAGGTCGGGCTGAGCACGTTTGCGACCCGGTATGACCTCACCCGGATCCAGCAGTGGATCGGGGGGGTGCTGTTTGTCGGTTTCTGCGGAGGGGTGGGCGTGCTTGTGGAAGGCAGCGCATCCTGGCTCCTCGGAGTGGATCTGCTGGGTCTCGGACTCATGGCGATACTGACGCTTCGTCCCCTGCCTCACTCACGCTGGTTCTTCGGCTTTGTGCTGGATGCGATAGTGGCCTGGCCCATCGTGACGGCAGCTTGTGCGTGGGGGACGGCCGGATGAAGGAAGGAGGAACAGGGCGAAGACGAGGGAATTCAGGAGCATGGGTGCCTGCCCCTCAAGTTTCAATTTTATGCGGGGATAAATCCTTCCATAGCGAAAGGGCATATCTGTGTGCTATCTTATGCCCCATGTGCTCGTTTTGAAACCGTCGATGATGTTCTGCCGGGGAAGGTAGGATAGCGTTGCTGTTACGCTGAACGAAAGACTTTCAGGAACCATCCGAGATACCGAAAGACACTCTGTGTATGTTTCTGTGCTCTCGGCCTGGTGTAGAATAGCGTGTGAAACCATGAAAACGTTGACCCCTCTCGTACCCCTTCTGCTCCTCTTTATTCTGCCACAGCAGGCCGCCGGACAGGCCGATACGTCGCTGGTCGAAGTTGACATCGATTATGCTGCTTTTGCCTATGATGAGCATACCTCCTTGCTGGAGGTCTACTTCGCCTTTGGGGCGGCCTCGCTGCCTTTCGAGTCCGATGAACAAGGGTATCGGGCGAGCCTGCCCCTCGACGTGGCCCTGTTGCATAGCACCGAGGCTACGCTTCCCGGCACACCCAGCGAACCCCTCTGGCAGGATGCTCTCATTCTTGACTTTGCCACGTCGGACACGACAGGACTCAGCCAGGGACAGTACTTCGTGCGCCAGGCGCGGCTGCCGGTGACTCCCGGCGAGTATGTTCTCCGTGTGATTATTGCAGCCGATCCGTCTCGCGGGCGTTCGAAACTGGAACTACGCCGGGATGTCCTCGTGCCTGACTTTGTGAGTAACGACCTGGTCGGCCTTTCCGACATCACGCTGGCAACCACCATCGCCCGCAGCGACAACCGCAACGATCAGTTCTACAAAAACGGCCTGCTTATTCATCCGAACGCCAACCAGCTTTACGGCCAGGGTCTCACTACGCTCTACTATTATGCCGAGGCCTACAATGTAGACGGCATTGCCAGCGATGCGGGACAGTATACCCTTTTTGCCTACGTGGCCGAAGCGAACAAGCCGCAGCCGTTGCCGGGACTGCAACGGCGTTCGCAGCGTAAGGCGCGTACCCCGGATGTACTTGCCGGTACGTTTAAGCTGGATGCCTTACCCAGTGGGTCGTATTTCTTGCGCCTGGCCCTCCTGAACGAAGACAATGAGGCCATCGCCGAGCAGGCACGCAAGTTTTTTGTCTTTAACCCGCAGGTGGCACGCGAACCGATAGCCACCCTGGAACCTTTCGAACAGAGTCCTTATGCCACCATGTCGGAAGAGGAGGTGGAGAAGGGACTCGAACATATCAACATCATTGCCACCGACCAGGAGCGCAGACGGGCACGCAACATTCAAGACCTCGACGAGAAGCGCCGTTTCTTGATGGACTTCTGGCAGAGGCGCGACCCCGATCCTTCGACGCCGACCAACGAATTTCGCGAGGAGTTTTACGGACGGCTTCAATATGCCAATCAACGCTACACCTCCAGCTTTCAGGAGGGCTGGAAAAGCGACCGGGGCCGAATTATCGTCAAATACGGGGCACCGGGCCAGATCGAACCGCACCTCTACGACCGGGATACCATTCCTCACGAGATATGGCAGTACAACAACATACCCGGCGAGGGACAAGCTCTCTTTATCTTTGCCGACCGCCAGGGGTTCGGGGAATTCGAACTCCTGCACTCGACCGTGACCAGTGAACGCAAGATGGCAAACTGGGAAGAAGAACTTCGGCGGCAATTCTAACCCTTTCGCGTCTTGGCATTTATTGCTCTCCTGCCGTACGTTTTGATAGCCATTCGACCGGCGGCGGGAGCTTTCTCTCCACCTTGTGTCCGTGGAACAACAACCACCGTAGCCTGTTGTCGGCGGCGGGTAGTTCCTGTCTAATCTATCTATCCAATATGTCCGCAGATTTCGTTGCCATTCAGACGCTGGCCGGGCACGAGGGCCGGCAGGTCACGCTCAAAGGGTGGCTCTACAACAAACGGGGGTCGAAAGGCCTTTTTTTCCTTGTCCTTCGGGATGGGTCCGGTCTCGTACAGTGCGTGGCGAATCAGCAGGAGGTTGATGAAGCCTCCTGGCAGGCTGCCGAAGAGGCCACGCAGGAAAGCGCGCTCGAAGTCACGGGTCTGGTCGTCGAAGATGAACGGCAGATGGGAGGGGTGGAAATCCAGGTCGGCGGGGTGCGCCTGTTGAGCAAGGCCGAGGACTATCCCATCACGCCCAAAGAGCACGGCATCGAGTTCTTGATGGATCGGCGTCACCTCTGGCTGCGCAGCCGTCGCCAGTGGGCCATCATGCGGATTCGCAACCGCATCATCATGTCGATCCACCAGTTTTTCCAGGAGCGCGGCTTCATCCAGATGGATGCACCCATCCTGACGGGCAACGCCGTCGAAGGCACCACGACGCTCTTCGGGATCGACTACTTCGGCCAGCCCGCCTATCTGACCCAGAGCGGCCAGTTGCACGGCGAAGCGATGGCGATGGCGATGGGCAAGATCTACACCTTCGGTCCGACGTTCCGCGCCGAAAAGTCGAAGACACGACGCCATCTCACCGAGTTCTGGATGATCGAGCCGGAGATGGCGTTCTATGATCTCGTCATGAACATGGACCTGGCCGAAGATTTCCTTGTGCGGCTCGTCGGCGATGCCCTGCGCGATTGCCCGACCGAGTTGGAGATACTCGAACGCGATACGGCCCCCCTGGAACGTGTGCAGAAGCCGTTTCCCCGCATGAGCTACACCGAGGCCGTCGACCTGCTACGTAGCGACGAGACTGCGCGCATGCTGGACGAACGCCTGGCCGCCCTCCGGGACGAGCAATCCCGGATCTCCGCCGAGCGAGAGGAGAACCGGAAGCAGTATGGGCAGGCCAAAAAATGGCAGAAACGCAAGATGGACGCCCGCGAAATCGAGATCAACAAGCGGCTGGACGAGATCGAGGAGGCCCTGCGCAACATTCCTAAGTGGAAGGAGTCGGCGCGACACTTCGAATGGGGCGGCGACTTCGGAGGCAGTGACGAGACGGTGCTTACCTGGCACTTCGACCGGCCCCTTATCGTGCATCGCTATCCCGCCGAGGTCAAGGCATTCTACATGAAGCGCGACCCGGACGACGACCAGGTGGCACTGGGCATGGACGTGCTGGCCCCCGAGGGGTACGGAGAGATCATCGGAGGAGGCGAGCGCGCCACCGACCTGGCCTTCCTCGAAAAGCAGGTGGTCGATCACGGCATGCCGCCCGAAGCGTTCGACTGGTACTTCGATTTGCGCCGCTACGGCAGCGTCCCGCACAGTGGCTTCGGGCTGGGGTTGGAGCGCAC
>JBHHWM010000342.1:0-4252 GCA_046756545.1 Rhodothermales bacterium
TCTTGCTGTCGTAGTATTCGCTGTAGCGCTTGAGGATGTTGTCGGCGTGTTCCTGATTCTTCACCTGTTCCGACTGGAAGACGCCCGGCCCGGTGTAATACACCCTGGGGCCGACGAGCGCCCCGCTTTCGACGAGATCGGTATAGGTGAGCACGTCGGTAGTGGCGGTTTGCGGGTCGCGGGTGGTCGTTACGCCGTAGGCCAGGTTGGCCAGGTATTCCCACACCTGTGTTTTGTGGACACTCCACGAAGGCCAGATGTGGGCATGCACATCGACGAAGCCCGGCACGATGGTTTTGCCTGACATGTCGATCACCTCGGCCCCGTCCGGGACGACGACGCTGCCCGTCGCCCCGACGGCCTCGATCCGGTGGTTGCGAATGACCACGTCGGCGTTTTCGATCACGTCATCTCCCTGCATCGTGATGACGCGTGCGCCGCGCAGGACGGCGACCCCCTCCGGAAGATCGCGGGCCGCTTCAATGGTAATGCGGGTTTCGGAGGGTTCATACCCCTTCTTCTCTTTCTCCTGTTCGCCCTCTTCCTCGCCCGGCTCCTCTTCGGCTTCTCCTAGTTCCTCTTCACCCGCTTCCTCTTCATTTTCCTTGGCCTTGGCCGCCGCCTTCAGGCTATCTGCCACTGCGCGGGCCTGGTCGAGATCATAGACGAAGTGCGCGTTGCCGATGGACCAGTGGACCTTGCGCCCGTCGGCACTCCAGGCCGGAAACTGCCCGCCGATGGTCGTGAGTTTCTTCGCGGGGAACGAGGCGTTCTCGGGATTGGCGACCGACACCGTCGGCGTTTCGCCGCCGACGTAGGGCACGGTGACCACGTAGAGATCATTGACCACGGCGGCGAGCGCCTGATCGCCCTCGGGAGCCATCTTTACCAGTGATGCATTGATCGGGTTTTGCGCGCCGGGGAGCCTGCCCCCTTTCACCTTCACATGGTTCTTGATGTCGGTGCCGTCCCAACGCATCGAGAAGAGGCCGTCGCTACTGCTGTAGGCATAGATACGATCCGGATTTCGGGTAAAGTGCGGCGTGGTCCGCCTGTCGAACGGCGCGATGAACGTCGCCTCGCCCCCGGAGGCCGGAACCCAGACGAGGTCGGCACCGGGGCCGCCGCTGAAGGGGCCGCCCACCTCTTCGAGGAAGGCCTGCGCCGAGCTTCGGACTGCCACGATCCGCTCGCCGTCCGGAGACCAGGCAATCTGGCGATAGTAGGCCGGCGTCGCAGTCAACGCTTGCGCCGGTCCCCTCCCGCTGGCCTCTACTTTGTAGATATTCCCGCCGTCGGTAGACCACGTAACGAACGCTATCGACCGGCCGTCGGGCGACCAGACGGGCTGGTGTTCGCGCACGCCCTCGTGATCGGTCAGGCGGCGCGGCGTGCCGTCGGGATACGCCATCACGTAGATGTGGTCGAGCGCGGTGAACGCCAGGTGTGTGCCGTCCGGGGAGGGTACGGCGTCGCGGATCTGCTGAACGACGAAGGTGGGTGCATCATCCACCGGATAGTCGAAGGCGAGTTCGGGACCAAGCTCCACGTTTACATCAGCGGTGAAGGGGATGGCCGCCGCATCGCCGCCCGCCACGGGAATGTTCCAGATCTTGCCGCCGTAGGAAGCGACGAAGTGCTGCGAATCGGGCGTAAACGACATGCCGGGCAGCACGTCGCGAGTGGCCCGGGATTCCTGGTCGTCGCGCTGGATGGGATAGGCCAGCCAGCGTTCCGCGCCGGTCTCCAGGTCGCGGAGGCGCAGGCCCGTGTGTTCGTCATGGCGCGTGCCGTAGACCAGCCACTGGCCATCGGGCGAGAGCGTAGGGCGAAAGGCCGAGCCGTAAACGGAGGTTCGCGTATGGCGGCGGCCCGTTTCCCGGTCGTAGATGGCGAGCTGGTATTGCGGGAGTTGCGCGTTGTATTGCCAGCTCCCGTTGCGCTGGGCATACCAGATGTAGCGGTCGTCCGCTCCGAAGGCCGGCCCCATCATCTTCAGCCCTCGCGGCTCCGATACGAGCGCCGTCCCGCTTCCGCCGTCGACGTGGTACATCCACAGCTTGCTGGTGCCGAGCCCGGTCCCTTTCGAAGCCACGACATACTTACCGTCGGGCATCCACTCGGGCGACTGGAAGAGCGCCCCCTTGCCCTTGGTCAGTTGCATCGTGTCTTCTTTGGCGAAGTCGATGATCCAGAGGTTTTCGCTGCCGCTGCGGTCGGAGACGAAGACGACCCGGGTGCCGTCCGGGCTGTAACGCGGCTGGCTGTCGAACGCCATGCCGCGGGTGATCTGCGTGGCCGTCCCTCCCGTGATGGGGACCGTGTAGAGATCGCCGAGAAGTTCGAAGACGATCATCTCGCCGTCGGGGCTGACGTCGAGCGAGAGCCAGGAGCCTTCGTCCGTGGTGAACGATACGGTGCGGCCCGGCTCCAACGGCAGCGGCTTGTCCTTTTTCTTTTTCGCCTTGGTCGAATCGGCCTTCATCGTGTCGGGATCGGCCTGGAAAAACGAGGCATGCAAAAGCGGGAGGCCGGGTTCGGCGGCCGCCGTCGTGCTCAGGGCAAACATCACCAGCACGACCAGCAGCGAACAGGCCAAGCGCTTGCTCGCACGACACGAGTCATCGAATCGGGGTTTGGCATAAACGCCGGTGACGGGTGCTATACTCTTCGATTTCATAACGAGGTGGGTCGGCTTGGGGAAAGGCAAGATGGCGGCGTGGTATCGCGGAAGCCGCGTTGGAAGTAACACAGGATAGGTAATTCCTCAACCAGATAAAATAGCCTCACCCGGAGGCCCCATATACTACCCGACTTCACGGCGGAGCCAGGTCTTGGCCAGACGCCAGTCGCGCTTGACGGTCATGGGCGCGATGCCGAGCGCGGTAGCCGTTTCTTCGATGGTCAGCCCGCCGAAGAAGCGACATTCGACGACCCTGGCCGCCCGCTCATTGATACCGATCAGCCGGGTAAGCGCCTCGTCCAGGGCCACGATTTCCTCGGCCCGCTCTTCGGACATCACTGCCAGCCCGTCATCGAGCGAGAGCTTGATCGCCCCACCGCCGCGCTTAATGCGGTTGCGATGCCGGGCGTAATTGACGAGGATGCGCCGCATCGCCAGGGAGGCCAGCGCGAAGAAATGTGCCCGGTTCTGCCATTGTACCTGCCGCTGATCGACCAGCTTGAGATAGGCCTCGTGGACGAGCGCGGTGGTGTTCAGCGTGTGGTCCGGGCGTTCCTGCTTGAGATGGTGATGAGCCAGCCGCTGCAATTCTTCGTAGACGAGCGGCATGAGGGCATCGAGGGCCCGCTGGCTGCCCTCACTCACGTCAATGAGTAATTGAGTAATCTGCTCCTGAGAAGCCATCGCTCGCGGCACCGAATCAACGCATGGTCAGGCGGTTATCAGGAACAGCATAGCCATTTCAGGCGATTATTTCCACGTCATGCGGCCTATGGCCGGTCCGGCGGCTCCTCGGTATCGGCCAGCAGGGCCTGGTAGGAGGCGGCGCGGTCGGGTTGGTTCGTTTCGGTGAAGAGGGTTACGAGGGCGGAGAGCAGACGCCGGGTGCCCACATCTTCGGCACCGCGCTCCTCCATCATCATCGTGTAGCTATGCACCAGCAGGGGTTCGGCTTCGGGATAACGCTGTAGACGCAAAAGGCACTGCCCGAGCGCGCCTTCCGCCTGAACCGTCCGCCGGTCTTCCTCGGAATAGACCTCTTTTCGGATATCGAGGGCTTCGCGCAAACGGGGTTCCGCCTGGACCGCACGATCTACTTCCATCAGCGTTTGCCCCAGCCCAAGCAACGTCTCGGCGATGTCGGGGTGACCGGCAGGGAGCCCCCGGCGCTGCAAGGACAACGCCTGCTCGTAGGCATCAAGGGCCTGCCGAAACACGCCCTGCTCCCGAAGCAACCGGGCGAGGTTATAATGCACCACCGCAATAAACGGGTGCTCTTCGGGGAAGACGGCCGTCCCGATGTCCAGCGCGCGGCGCAGGTCGGCTTCGGCGCGGTCGTAGTCGCCGCGATCCTGATGCAGCGAGGCATAGCTGTTGAGGGTAAAGGCTACGTAGGGATGCTCTTCGCCCCAGATGGCCGTGACCATCTCCAGGGCTTCGCGGTAATACCCTTCGGCCTCTTCAAACTCGCCGTTGTCCTGGAGCATACTGGCGAGGTTGTTCAGATTGGCGGCCAGGTTGGCGTCGGGTTTTCCTTCGAGGGCCTGGCGTCGTATCGTCACCACGCGC
>JBHHWM010000343.1:0-4233 GCA_046756545.1 Rhodothermales bacterium
TATGGAAAGCTCGATTATTTCCTCTCCGTCCAATCCTTCCCGGCGATGCTCGATCACTATTGGAACGTCGAAGGACGCCCGGTCATCGAGCAGGTGCTGAACCTGACCCCCTCGCAGCGTAACGCCCTTTTCCAGTTTCTCGCTCGCAATGCCCGCCCCGAGCATCGGTACTATCGCTACGATTTCTTCTTCGACAATTGCTCCACGCGTATCCGGGACGTGCTGGAGACGGTGCTCGGCGACTCGCTCCGGTTCGCCCCCGAGCCGAATCCCGAACAGAGCTTTCGCCATCTGATCGATCCCTACCTCGTCGAGCAACCGTTCCTGGACTTCGGTATGGATCTGGGGCTAGGCACGCCGGCCGACCGCATCGCCACGCCTCGCGAGACGATGTTTTTGCCCCTCCACCTGATGACGGCTTTCGATCATGCTACGGTTACCATCGACGGAGCCGGGCATCCCCTGGTGGCGCGCACCGACACGTTGGCATGGTCCGAGGAGCAGGTCGTCCTCCAGCCTTCGCTGCCGTGGCCCGCGTTGCTGCTCTGGATATTGTTTGCGCTGGGCCTGTTCGTCACCATCCGCGACGTGCGCGCGGCCCGCACCGAGCGTCGCCTCTTCGACGGGCTGCTCTTCGGCATGATCGGGGGTGCCGGGGTCGTGATCGTGTTTCTCTGGTTCATTTCGCTGCACACCGTCACGCAGTGGAACTACAACCTGCTCTGGGCCTGGCCTTTCCACCTGGTCGCAGCCCCGGCCCTGATGCGGCGTTCTCAGGCGCGCTGGCTGCGGGGCTATCTCCTGGCTACCGCTCTGGTTGTGCTGGGCGTTGTGCTGGGCTGGTTTTTCTGGCCGCAAGACCTGCCTGCGGCTGTGCTTCCGCTGGTGTTGCTCCTTGCCGTTCGAAGCGCCGGGTTAACGTTTACGCGTAGCATGAAAAAAGAAAGGGCACCCGCTTGATCGCTCACGCGGGTGCCCTTGCACTTCGTTTTTCTATGGTTTAGGCCATACCAGCCTCTAGGGTTCACGATTGGCTTTCGGGAAGGCAATGAAAAGCGTGTGCCGCATCTTCACCGGCTGCCCTTCGACTTTGCCCGGCGTAAAGCGCGCTCTCTTGATCACGCGCACCGCCTCTTCGTCGCAGCCGCCCCCGATCCCCCGTACCACTACGGGATCGTGGACTCGGCCCTCTTCATCGATGATAAACTGGACGTAGACGCGACCGGAGATACCGGCTCGGGCTGCTGCTTCCGGCACGCGGACCTTCCGATGCAGCGCCACTAGCCCACCGATCAATTCCGGAGCCTCTTCCACAACCTTGTAGATCCCGTCCTCCACCATGGAATCTTTCAGCATCTGCTCCTGCTGCCTAGTATCGAGCGTCTGCTGAACCTCCTGAATCTGCCGTTGCAGTTCGGTATCATAGGGTTTGAAGGTCAGGGCTACCTCGTAACTGGCAAGGGCCGCCTCAAGGTTGTTCTGAGCAACCAGCATGTCTCCCTGACCACGGTGATACTGATACTGCTCCTCTTCTTTCTGCAACGCACTCAGCATACTGTCGGCCATTACGATGCCGTTGAGGGCCTCTTCGATGCCGGGTTGCGTGTCGAGCGCTCGTTGATAGGCTACTTTTGCCTCGGCATACCGTCCCTGGTCGCTGAATGAATTCCCCTGGGTGATGAATTGGCGAGCCTGTTGTTCCAGATCTGCCTCGGCCAGCGTCTCTTGGATCTCCTGGAGCTTCGCACTGACATAGGGATCCTCGGGGACATAGGTCAACGCCCTCGTGTATCGTTCTTGCGCCGTGAGGAAATCTCCACGCTCGAACATCGCATCGCCTTGTTGCCGATAGGTCGTATAGAGCTGCTGACGCGCGGCTTCCGGATCTTGTTCAGCCTCATCGGCGCTCTGTTGCCCGGCCTGCGCTATGTTCGACTGCAACGCCCGGTCCATCGCCTCTGAGGTCAACCGTCCTTTTTCGAGCAAGATCGGATCGTCGGGTCGATACCTCAGCGCCTCGAAATAGGTTCGGTTGGATTCCGTGTAATGACTGAGTGCCTGCAAGGTCTGTCCCTCGGCGAGCAACGAGTCGGCCAGCGCATAGAGCGAGTCGCCTTCGGCAAGGGAGCGGTAGTAGGCGCTCTTACTCTCCTCAGAAAGCAGCAACTGCGTTTCGCTGAGCCGGTTGGTCACATATTTATCTTTGGGATTGACGGCCAGCGCATTTTCATACTGGGCTTTGGCCTCTACATAGCTGGCCATCGCAAAGAGCGAGTCGCCGTTGGCCTTGAAATGGGCGAATTGAGAAACCTCGCTGCCGCTCCCCTGCATCAAGGCAAAAGTACCGGAGAGGGCCACCACGACCACGACGGCTATCGCCGCCAGCACCGGAACGGGTTTTTTCTTCCCGGGCCGGGGCGTGCGATCAGCGGTATGCCGGGGCGGCGACGCGCTTTTCTTTTGCTTTCGGGGTTTGGCACCCCGCTTGCTCTTCGCCGCTTTATCTTTCGCGGCACGCTTCTCTTTTTTCGCCTCGGCTTTCTTCTGCTTGTCCTGGACAGCCCGTTCCTGACTCTCCCGTTCGGCCTTTTCCTGTTCGGCCAGGGCATCTATCTCTTGCTGGGCCAAGGCAGCCAGTTCCTCTTCGACGGTGGTCGCCGTTGGTTGCACGGGCACCACCGGTTCTATATCGTATTCAATCAGGGTAGGGGTCGTCTCCAGTTCGGCAGGGGCCGGCCATTCCTCTTCCACAGCAACGCTATCGTGGGTAGAGGACGGCTGTGCTTCGGGCGCCTGCGGCGTCTCAACACCCGTGACGGATGCCGTTCGGCTGAACGCGTCCTCGTTTCCTTGCATGGCGTCGAGCAAGCGTTGTTGGAAGGCTTGCACCGAGCGAAGCCGGTTGGTAGAATCGAGTGACAGGGCCTCTGTGAACACCCCGCGAAGGGCCTCGGAGAGATCGCCGGCCTGAGCTAGCAGCACGGGCACCTCGTCCCGTTGCTGTCGGCGCGTGGCCGCCGGCAACACGTTTCCGGTCAACACCCGGTAGAGCAACGCACCGCTGCCATAGACGTCGGTCCAGGGTCCCTGGTGCCCATCGGTCTCATACTGTTCAGGAGCCGCATACCCATCCATCAGGTGGTTCCGTTCCCCTGCGCGCTGTGCCAGCATGATCTGTGCCGTCCGGAACCCACGCAGTAAGGCTCCCTGACTCTTGGCCAGGAAGGCGGCCTCAGGCGAAATGGCTCCATGAAGCAAGCCGTGCTGATGAACCGCATGAAGCCCCTCAAGCAACGGTACAAGAATGGTGATCGCCGTCCTCAGGGCCAGCTTACCACCCTGCTGTTCGAGCACCGAGTCGAGGGTAGCGCCTTTGTGATGGTCCAGGACACGGTAGGCCGTGTTATGCTCCTCGAAGTGATCCAGCGTGCGAACCAGGCTGGGATGATCGATGGAAGACAACACGGAGGCCTCTCTCAGAAACTGTTCTCGACCGTAGCGAAACAGTTCTTCTTGAGGGGCATCGACGGCATCGATCCGAAGGCTTCCTTCTTTTCGTCTTGCTAGGGAGACGGGAAAATATTCTTCGATTACAACCTGGTCTTCTGTGTGTAGATTCCAGGCCTGATACGAGGCCACCAGGGCCCCCGGGGCATGAAGAACGCGCCCTATCGCGTACCGCCCGTTTAGCACAGTCAGGCGTGGCAGAACCATAGCAAAGACTCCGCATTATGTTGGGTGAAGAGATGTGGGTTGTACCTCTCGGAGCCAGTGTAGCACCTGCCAGGCAGCGCGCTTGGGTAAACCGACGGAGAGGTAGGAGACAAAAAGCAAGCGGGGCTGGGGAAACCTTGCGTGCTCTATCCAAGCCTAGTAATCGGCAGGACGCAGGCACTCTTAACCCCTCTCCTAAAAAACTCGCCTCCCGGTGACCAACGATGCGGTTTCTGCAATCCAAATAAAAAAGCCCCGAGGATTACACCTCAGGGCTTAATGGTACCGCGTACGGGATTCGAACCCGTGTTACCGGCGTGAAAGGCCAGCGTCCTAGACCCCTAGACGAACGCGGCAGGTCAATGATACATCGCGCCAGGCGATATGGGTGACCGAGGGGACTTGAACCCCCGACCTCCAGGGCCACAACCTGGCGCTCTAACCGCCTGAGCTACGGTCACCGTCGATTTCTCAGAGCATGGAATTTAGCATATCTGCTCCTATCAACGCAAGAAGCAG
>JBHHWM010000344.1:0-4228 GCA_046756545.1 Rhodothermales bacterium
CAACTGGCCGCCCGGTTCGAGGAAGCCGAACGCGATCCGTCCGTAGCTGCTATTGTGTTCGAAGGAGTCGGGAAAGCGTTTGTCGCCGGGGCCGACATCCGTTTTTTCGTTGAGGCCATAAAAACCGATGCGTTCGAACGAATCTACGCATTCACGAAACGGGGGCAGGAGCTTTTCAGCCGCATCGCGACCTCCGAGAAAAGTACCATCGCGTTCGTCGACGGGATTGCCCTGGGAGGAGGTGCTGAACTGGCCCTGGCGTGTCAGAAGATCGTGTCCACGTCGCGGGCTCGTTTTGCATTTCCCGAAACGGGGATCGGGATTTATCCAGGGCTGGGCGGAACCCAGCGGTTGCCGCGAAGGGTTGGCAAGGCCATGGCTCGCTATCTCATCCTGTGCGGAAAAATGCTCGGCGCTTCCGACGCCTTTGCCGTCGGGCTCGTCGATGCCGTGTTGAAGGAGGGGACCTCAGGGGATGAGGTCAACCGGGCCGCCGCCATTGTTTCGCTGGCGAAGCAAGGCAGGCGAACTGGCGGGGACGACGGTCGTGTACCTGGATGGACGTCCGCCGCGAGCCACTTGTTTTCCGACGAATGCATCGACACGGTACTCTCGAAGGAACTCCCTGATCCGCTCGATGAACCGTCCAGAGCCTTTGCCGAAAAGGCCGTCAGGCAACTCTCGTATAAAGCGCCGGTGGCCCTTAAGATCGCTTCGAAACTCATCGAGGAAGGATCTCAGGTGTCGATAGATGAGGGTCTTCAGAAGGAACTGGATCATCTCGAAGAGATCTTTTCGACGGAAGATGCTTTAGAAGGATTGTCTTCGGTCGGTAAACGGCGCGCACATTTCAAGGGGCAGTAGGCTGTGGAGACACTGGTTCAGACAACCGTACGTATCTGTGTAACCGTGAACGGGGTTCAGCACCCTGTCGAGGTGGCCCCCTTCGAGTCGTTGGCCCATCTCCTCCGCGAACGGCTTCGGCTGACGGGCACGAAGCTCGGCTGCCAGACAGGGGCCTGCGGATCATGCACGGTGCTGGTGGATGGACGCTTGAAGAACGCATGCATCACCCTGGCCGCCCTCACCGACGGCTGCGAGATCACCACGATAGAAGGGCTCGCACAGGGGGAGGAGCTTCATCCGGTGCAAGAGGCTTTCGTCGCGTGCGGCGCTATCCAGTGCGGGTATTGTACGCCCGGCATGGTGTTAGCCTCTGTGGCGCTCCTGAATGAAAACCCCGCTCCGACCGACGCGGAGATCAGGGAAGCGATTTCGGGGAATATCTGTCGCTGCACAGGCTATACGAAAATCATCGAAGCGGTGAAGCAGGCCGCACTGGCAATTCAGAATCAGGCCGCGTGTGAATGATGAGTGATTATACCGTAATCGGGAAGCACATGCCGCAGCGAGGAAGCCGGGATAAAGTGACCGGGGCCGCGCTCTATACAGATGATCTGCCGTTCCAAAACCTCCATTACGCAGCCATCCTTCGCAGTCCTTATGCGCACGCCCGCATCGTAACGATAGATACACAACGGGCCGAAGCGCTTCCCGGCGTGGTCGCCGTTCTGACCGGTCGCGAGTTGCCGACGACGTTCGGTGTGTTGCCCATCAGCTACGACGAGACGGCGCTGGCCGTTGACAAGGTGCGACACGTCGGCGAAGGGGTCGCGGCGGTGGTAGCGGAAAGCCTGCACGTCGCCCAAGAAGCGCTTCAACTGATTGACGTTGAATACGAACGACTGCCGGAGCATCTCGATCCCGAGAAGGGACGCGACGTGGTAGAGGATCAGATTCATGCCCATGGGAAGCGAGGCACCAACATCCACAAAGAAGTGAACCTGCATTTCGGCGATGTAGAGGAGGCCAGGCAAGAAAGCACCTACGAGGCCGGCGGAACGTTCGAGTTTGCCGGAGCCAGCCATGCCTTTCTGGAGCCACACTCCGTCGTCGCCGACTATACGCCCTCCGGCGAACTCACAGTCTGGAGTGCCACGCAGGTGCCGTTTTATCTCCAGCGCGCGCTGGCTCGGGTGCTCGGGATGGAGGAAGAAAGAGTTCGCGTCATCAAGCCGTATCTCGGAGGCGGTTTCGGGGGCAAGAGCGATCCGTTTCCACACGAAATGGTCGCGGCTGCGCTGTCGAGAAAAGCAGGTGTGCCGGTAAAGATCACGTTTAGCAGGGAAGAGGTTTTTATCTCCCACCATGGACGTCATCCAAGCCGCATCTCGATGAATCTGGGGGCTGATCCATCCGGCAAGCTCTCGTATCTCGATCTCGACGTAACCATCGACGGGGGAGCGTTTGGTTCATTCGGTGTCGTCACCACATATTATAACGGCGTACTCTCGCAGGGTCCGTATCGTATCAATCATTTCAGGTATGCAGGGCGGCGTGTCTATACGAATCACTCGCCGAGCGGGGCGATGCGAGGGCACGGAGCCGTCAACACGCGGTATGTGACGGAGTGCCTGATCGATGAACTCTGTGAGTCGATGAACGCAGATCCTTGCGACTTCAGGCTCAACAACTTCCTCCCCGAAAACACGCTTACCGTCAACGAATTCAGGATAACCAGCAACGGGGCCGCCGAGTGTCTCGAACGTGTCAGAGAGGCTTCGGAATGGGATCGTAAATACAAGCGGCTGCCGTACGGCCACGGGATAGGGGTGGCCTGCGGATTTTTCATCAGCGGCAGCGCGTTGCCTATTCACCGGGGCGACTCCCAGTCGATTGTACGCACCGTGCGCGAGGAGGACGGGAGTTTCACGGTCTATTCCGGTGCGTCCGACATCGGGCAGGGGAGTGACACGGTGCTCGCCCAGGTTACGGCGGAGGTGTTGGGCTGCTCCCCGGATGATATTCGCGTGGTGGCAGCCGATACAGGACAATGCCCCATCGACCTCGGCAGCTATTCGAGCCGCGTGACGTTCATGGCGGGCAATGCGGCCTATGAAGCCGCACAGAACCTGAAAAAAGCACTGGAAGCGGGAAAGTCGCCCGTCGGCGTCGGGGAGTATGTGTCGCCCAAAATGGGAGGAACGTATAAGGGGGCCGGGGCCGGGTTGAGCCCGAGCTACAGTTTTGGGGCGTGCATCGCCGAGGTAAAGGTCGAGCCGGACACGGGAAAGCTCCACGTGGTTAAGGTATGGCTGGCCCACGACTGCGGACGTGCCCTCAACCCGCTGGCCGTTGAGGGGCAACTCGAAGGCTCGGTGCACATGGGCCTGGGTCAGTTTCTGGGAGAAGAGGTCCAGTTTGAGGATGGACGTATCGCCAATGCCTCCTTCCTGGATTACAAAATGGTGCTCTCGACGGATGTCCCCGAGATCGAGGCCATCATCGTAGAAAGTGCCGATCCGGAAGGCCCCTTTGGAGCAAAGGAGTGCGGCGAAGGCGCGTTGCATCCCGTCTTACCGGCTGTAGCCAACGCGGTATACGATGCGGTGGGGATCCGCATCAAAAAACTACCTGCCACGCCGGACCGAGTGTTAGCCGAAATAAAACGCGCGAGGAGAGGCCGATGAGTGTGCCGCCGTTTTATCTCTACAAGCCGGACTCGCTCGACGAGGCGTTGCGCTGTGCGGTGGATCTAGACGGGCATTTTGATTTCATGGGGGGCGGCACGGACCTCCTTCCCGGCTATACGCAGGGTCTGAACGTACGGCGGAATGTCATTTCGCTGACCGGAATCTCATCGTTGACACGCCTCTCCGCTTTTTCCATCGGAGCCTGTGTCACCCTGGCAGACTTGATCCGGCATGGGGATCGGCTTCCCCCGGTTATTTCGCAGACTGCGCGTTCCATTGCCGGGCCCGCCATCCGAGAGTCGGCAACCGTAGGGGGGAATATGCTCCTCAATGGGCGATGCCGATTCTATAATCAGTCGGAACTCTCCCGGTGTGCTCATGGGGCCTGTATGAAGGCAGAGGGGGATGAGTGCCTGGTCGTGTCTCAGCGCGAGACGTGTTACGCTATCGCATCGGGAGATCTCGCCCCGGTGTTCATGGTCCTCGGTGCGCATTTCCGCATCGAAGGACCGGAGGGTGAGCGCCTTGTGAGTGCCGCCGATTTTTTCCAACCGAACGGCATGAAGCCCACGGTGATGGGGTCTTCAGATCTGCTCACGGAGATCGTGCTGCCTGAAGACGTTAATGAGCGCGATGCCGAGTATGTAAAACTGCGCCCTCGATCTTCCGTCGATTTTCCCGAAGCCGGGGTGGCG
>JBHHWM010000345.1:0-4225 GCA_046756545.1 Rhodothermales bacterium
GCTTGCGCTGGGCAGATCCAAAACCGCACGAGCGCATCGCTGTCGTCGGCATTGGCGGCCTAGGCCACCTCGCCGTGCAGTACGCCAAGGCCGCCGGCTTTTCCACGATCGCGATCTCCCGATCGCCGGACAAGGACGAATCCATCCGCGAATTGGGAGCAGACGAGATAGTGCGCGACGGGCAGGGACTCGCCGCTGCGGGTGGTGCCGACGTCATCCTCGGCACCAGCAATTCGAACGACGCCATGGCCGACAGCATCCAGGGACTGCGTCCAGACGGACGGCTTGTCCTCATGGGGTTCGAAGCGAAACCGTTTCAGCTCTCTCCGGGCGATTTCATCCTGAGGCGCCTTCGCCTTGTCGGTTCACAGCAAAACGGGACCGAGTTCCTCTACGAGGCCCTCGATTACGCGGCCCGGGGCAAGGTGAGGGTTCTTACGGAAACGTACCCGCTGAATGAAATCACCCGAGCCTATGACCGCGTTGCCGAAGGCAAGGTCCGGTTTCGCGCGGTGATCACGAACTGAAGGAATGGGAGGAAAGCTCAAGTGCGGGAGGCTCGTCATGCCCAAAATCGTTTGCTTTCACACACTAGGCGAGGCAAACGTACTTCAACTCGAAGATCATCCTCTCGTTGAGCCAGGCAAAGGCGAGGTCCGCTTGAAGGTCGAGGCTCTCGGGCTGAACCGGGCTGAGGTTCTGTTCCGGCAAGGGCAATACCTCGAGAAGCCAGTTCTGCCATCTCGCCTGGGCTATGAGGCGTCCGGCGTCATTGACGCCGTTGGAGAGGAGGTCACCGAGTTCAAAGTCGGCGATCGGGTGAGTACGTTTCCGGGCCATTCCATGGGACAGTACGGCGTCTATGGAGAGAGTGCGGTTGTTCCGGCCGGCTCAGTAGCCCGTTACCCCGTGAATCTGTCCCCGGCGGAAGGGGCCTCGATCTGGGTGCAGTACCTGACAGGTTACTTTGCCCTCGTGGACATCGGTAATCTCCAACCGGGTCAGCACGTCCTGATCACGGCCGCAAGCAGCAGCACCGGTTACGCCGCCATACAATTGGCCAAGATGATGGGGGCAGTCAGCATCGCTACCACGCGCACGCCCGTGAAGCGTCAGAACCTCATCGATGCCGGGGCGGACCATGTTATCGTGACCGATGAGGAGGACCTGGCAAGTCGCGTGATGGAGATCACGAAAGGAAAGGGGGCCGACCTGATTTACGACCCGATTGCGGGCCCCATATTGCAGGCTCTGGCGAATGCCGCCGCCATCCGTGGGACCGTAATCCTCTACGGCGCACTCGCCTTGAGGCCCACGGTGTTCCCCCTCTTTACGGCCCTCCAAAAATCCCTGCGATTCTACGCTTACACGCTCTTCGAGTTCACGGGAAGCCTTCGCTTCGGTCACTCTGGGAATCCCGAGGCCCTGCTCCGCGGCACGCGATACATCTACGAGGGTCTAGAGACGGGAAGGCTCAAGCCTGTCATCGATCGCACTTTCAGGCTTGACAATATCGTCGAGGCACATCGCTACATGGAGTCGAACCAGCAAAATGGGAAGATTGTTGTGACTGTTTGATGGTGATGGAGAAACGTCAGCTCGGGAAAACGGATATGGAGGTGTCGTTGCTTGGCTTCGGCGGGGCCGAAATCGGCTTCGAAGGCGCATCGGCGAAAACGGTCACACGACTGTTGAATAGCGCCCTCGATGGCGGACTTAACGTCATTGACACCGCCGAGTGCTACGAGCGCAGTGAAGAATTGATCGGCCAGGCGGTGGCCACCCGGCGAAAGGAATACTATTTGTTCACGAAGTGCGGGCACCCGGAGACCTTGGAGGTTGAGGATTGGCGGCCGGCGTCGCTGCTCAAAAGTATCGAGCGCAGTTTGCGGCGGTTGCGAACCGATCACCTGGATGTCATTCAACTGCATAGCTGCTCGGAAGATGAACTGCGCCAGGGGGATGTGGTCGAGGCCTTGCAGCGGGCACGGGAGCGAGGCTATGCGCGCTACATCGGCTACAGTGGTGACGGAGACGCCGCAAGGTACGCCGTCGAGTGTGGCCAGTTCGACACTTTGCAAATATCCATTAGCATCGCTGATCAAGAGGCACTGGAGCTCGTGCTGCCCCTTGCCGGCGAACGGCGGATCGGCGTGATCGCCAAACGGCCCATCGCCAACGCCGTGTGGAAGAGCAAGAGGAAGCCTGAAGACGAGTACTACCACGTGTATTGGGACCGATTGCGGAAACTCGAGTATGACTTTCTCCGTGCTGACATGAAAGAGGCCGTCGCGACCGCGCTGCGTTTTACGTTGCTCGTTCCCGGCGTGCACACCGCAATCGTCGGGACGGCCAAGCCGGGCCGATATGCCGAAAACGCCGCGCTGGTGGCGGCCGGACCGCTCCCGCGACAACAGTTCGATAGGATCTGCGCCCGGTGGGCCGAAGTCGCGGATGAAACGTGGGGGGGCGAAATTTGAACAATGCATCCGCGGGACCACCAATAACGATGCCACGCGGAGGTGCGATGAGATTGGCCAAGCCGAACAAAGCTCTATGGGTTTTTCCTGCGTTGTTCTTGGTAATCTTACTCCTTTTCTGCTCAGCGGCCAGTAGCGGAGAGAAGGTACCCCTCGAAAAAATCAAATTGCCGCCAGGGTTTGCGATCAGTATCTACGCGAGAGGCGTGCAAAATGCGAGGCAGATGGCGTTGAGCCCTAAAGGCACCCTGTTTGTTGGGACGCGGCGGGAAGGAAAGGTCTATGCCGTTGTGGACCGCGATCAAGACAATAGAGGCGACGAGGTCATCACACTCGCTCGGGGCTTGAATCTGCCGAGTGGAGTGGCGTTCCGGGACGGCGCGCTCTACGTGGCCGAAGTGCACCGTACCTTGCGGTACGACAATATCGAGGCCCGCCTGCGCCGGCCGCCGAAGCCGATCGTCGTCAACAACAGCTTTCCGCGTGATCGGCATCATGGATGGAAGTTTATCGGCTTTGGGCCAGATGGGTTGCTGTACGTGCCGGTGGGGGCCCCCTGTAACGTCTGCGAGCGCGAGGATCCCCGCTATGCCACGATCATGCGGATGAAGCCCGATGGCACGGACTTAGAGATCTTCGTTCGGGGTGTGCGGAACTCAGTCGGCTTTGATTGGCATCCCAAGACAGCAGAGCTCTGGCTTACCGATAATGGGCGCGACTGGCTCGGGGATGATATGCCCCCGGACGAATTGAATCGGGCATCCCAGAAGGGGCTCCACTTTGGCTTCCCCTATTGTCATGCGGGGAAGATTCCCGACCCAGAGTTCGGGAGGCAGCGTCAGTGCCAGGAATTTACGCCGCCGGCGATGACCCTCGGCCCGCATGTCGCCGCGATCGGGATGCGCTTTTACACAGGGACCATGTTCCCGGACGCGTACCGGAATCAGATCTTCATTGCGGAACATGGCTCGTGGAACCGGAGCACTCCGATCGGGTATCGGGTGACACTGGTGCGGCTCGAAGACAGCCGTGCAGCGAAATACGACGTCTTTGCGGAAGGCTGGCTGCAGGGTGGTCACGCCTGGGGACGCCCCGCCGATGTGCTCGTCATGCCAGACGGCGCACTTTTGGTCTCGGACGACCGCGCGAATGTGATTTACCGCATCAGCTACAAGCAGTAGCGCTGTGGAAAAGCAAGGTTTACAGGAGGGCGAATTCGCGGAAGGCTTTCTCAATCACCTCGAGGGCCTGGTCCAAATCGGCGCTCGTGTGTTCCGCGGTAACAGTGAAGCGCAGGCGTGATGTTCCCGGTGGGACCGTGGGGGGGCGGATCCCCTGGCAGAAGACACCCAGCTCCAACAGTCGCTCGCACAACACCATGGTTTTTTGTCTCTCGTAAGTCATCACGGGGAGAATGTGGGTCTCACTCGGTTCGGTCGAGAGTCCCAGGCGGTGGAGGCCGTCTCGGAGGTGGCGGACGTTGTCCCAGATGCGCATCCGATGCTCCGGCTCCTCCACGAGGTCTAGGGCAGCGATGGCAGCCGCCAGGGCTGGCGGTGACAGGGCACAGGTGAAGATGAAGCTGCGCGATCGATTAATGAGATACTCCCGCAGCGTTTGACTACCGACGACGTAGGCCCCAAAACTTCCCAAAGCCTTCCCCAAGGTCCCGATCTCGATATCGACCAGATCGGGATCCTTCAGGCCGAAGTGCTCCGTTGTCCCTCCTCCTCGCTCACCCAGGA
>JBHHWM010000346.1:0-4209 GCA_046756545.1 Rhodothermales bacterium
GCGTAGAACGACCCGTCAGCATACACCCACAGGCCCTCCGTATCCGGTAGGGAGTCAATGAGCCCATGGGCGCGTTTTGGCTCCATCACACAGGTTGCCGTCGCCAGGGCATCTGCCGCCATCGTGGTTGAGGTTACGATGGTTGCACTCAACACGTGGTCTACCGGGAGGCCGGTGACCGGATTGATGAGGTGCGTAACCGTTTTAGCGTGGTAGTTCCTTGATTGCGCATAGAGACCCGAGGTAGCCACCGCCTCATTTTCGACATCGAGCAACGCAAAGAGGGCATCGGGGCGCAGAGGGTCGCGTATGCCGATGCGCCAGCGTTTCGCGGGATCGGGCCGTCCCAAAGCAAAAAGATCGCCCCCGGCCTCGATCAACGCGGCCTTCACCCCCGCCGCTTTCAGGATCTGCATACTTTCGTCTACGGCGTAGCCCTTGGCGATACCGCCGAAGTCGATTCCGATTCCTTCTTCGAGCCGGACCCGGTGTTCATCCACATGCAGCTTTGTGTAATCTACATGCTCCAGCAACGCGGCTACGTCGGTGGAGCCGCTGCCGCCGGGGATAAACCCGTACTCCCGCATCACCGGCAACACCGTCACGTCTAGCGCTCCGTCGGTCAGGTCGCCGTAGTGCCGTGCGGCCCGGGCGACGCGGAGCACGTCGCGCTCCGCGTTGTGCCACGATCCAGGCTGTCGGTTAAGCCGGCTCAAGGCGCTGGCGACCCGGTGGGCGCTGAGCGTCCGGTCTACGCGGCCCAGCGCGCCGAAAGCACCATCGACGAGGCGAGGCGTGTAGGTTTCTTCCAGCAGCGTCAGGTTGATGAGCGTTCCCATCTTCCAGGTCGAGCGGTTGATCGTTCGGGCGATGGGTTTCATCGCCGCAAACGTCCACGAGGGCGTCAGGCCGAACAGCGCCACGCCTCCCAGGGATTTGGCCACCGATCCTAAGAAAGCACGTCGATTCAGGGAAATCTTCATGGTTTTGCTATGTCCATCATTAATTATCCGGGGCTCCGTCGCTGATCCAGGCCAGGATCTTCTGATAGTCGTCGCTGGCCGAGGAAAAGAGGGACCCTCCACCATGTCCGTCCCCGCCGGAACCCTTGATCAGGAGCAGACTGTTCTCGGGCGCAGCCGTGTCGACCACGCTGAATGCCTGCGTATAGGCTTCGGTGCCGCCGTCATAGGTCCATCCCCCGGTACCCCCTGCATGACAGCCGGTACACTTGCTCAGAACGGGCATGACGTTAGCCGAAAAGGACATATCCTCTACGAGCCCCGGTGCAATCAAGGAGCCGTCGTCGTAATCGGGGCCGCGGTCGAACGGGTTTTCCGTGCCACACCCCAGAAAGACGAGAGATAGGCATGCGGTATACAGTATAGTCTTAAACATCATAGCCTCCACATCTAGTCGCCCTTACGGACGAGCGAGTCGTACACGATCACTGCTTCCTTCACCGCCACCGCCACGGAGGTGGACGTCCAGGTAGCGCTGCTGACACCATCGATATCCCGGCCAAAGACGATAGGGTCTCCCGCCGTTTTTCCGAGGTATTGTTTGAGATAGCCCCAGGAAAGCGCCGGTTTCCCCTTGTCTTCACCGAAGACGGTAAACCCCAGGTCGTAGATTTCACTGCCTGGACGAAGCGCCACAAGCACCTGAAGCGGCCCTTCCTTGCCTTGCTCATTGACGATAACGACCGAACCGACCAGCGCGCCGTCCGCGGTTAATCCTTGGTACACGGTATAGCTGCTTGCGGCTTCTATGCCGTATTGCTTCGCCAGCGCCCTGGCTTGCTCGGCGTTCACCGTCACCGTGAGCTTTTTCAGTTTGGCCGCGCCTTCTTTTTGCAGCATTTCCTTCAGGGCGGTTTTCAAACTGACGACCTGGCTCTTCCGAGCGACCTGCGCAGTGGCCCTGTCACTAACAGCGATCAACAGCAGCAGGCTCAAAAGCCCGACGCCCAGTGTGCGCGCGAGTAATGAAGTAGTTCGATTCATGGGTCTAGGCCGCTACAGGCTGTTTCTGGAACCACATCTGGTAGATGCCTACGCTAAACACACACAGGAAAGACAGAGCCATCACAAACCCGGAGATCATCAACATCCAGGAGAAGCCGGCTCCCACAAAGCGGGTCAACAGCATGCTCCAGATGTCGAGTACCGAGGCCGCGAACGGCGCTACGATGAGCGTGTTCTTGAGCCACAAACGCAGATCGGCAAAGAGGACGACGAGGCCGCAGAGAAAGAAGATGGAGGTGTAGCCGAAGAGGTGGAAATGTCCTTCGGCCACCAGCGCCTCCAGCGTAGGCACCGGCACAATGGGCTCGCTGGAAATGTCCGCATCTTGTTCGAGGTCGTCGAAGCTGAATTCTTCGCCTTCGACCACTTCTCCTCCGCTCTCAGCCGGGACCTCCTCCTGTTCCAGTTCGCGGAGCGCCTCACGCGAGGCTTCGTTGCCGTAGTAGTGGAGGGCCACATCCTCTTTGGTGAAGCCGACCTTCAAGGTCATATTCGTGAGCGCAAAGAGGTAGCCGGTCCCCAGCGTAAACAACACGGCGGTGAGGAGGAGCCTGGCCGACACAGGCATGTCGGCCAGGCGCTGTTTGAATATCGGATGCATGATCCTGTCGTTGGTTTATTTACTTGAACCGGAGGAAGAAAGGCTCAACCGACGAGGCATGCGCGATGCCCGCGTTGTCGAAGACGGCCGCGCCGAAGGGATAATCCTTCGTCAGGTCGTCGAACTGCACGTCAACATCGCTGCCGGTGATGCGCGCTCTCTTGATCTCGGCGGTCCAGAACCCGCCGCTATACCTGGCCACGGCGTTGATATCGGCGCGGTCGCCGTCCGGCGTGCGGGCATAGATACTGGGCGGGCACAGCTTGCCATTACGCTGAAAATCCGGATTGGACGCCAGCACGCGCGACCCGTCGGCCAGAACGAGATCGCCGGACGCCTCGACGTCCACGACCTTGACGGCCTCTCCGCCGGCAATTTGCATCTCGGTAATCCAGTAGTAGGTCGCCGTCGCATCCTTCAAAATGTAGAGCGGCACCGACCTCCCGTTGATCGTTTGCTTGTTGCTGGCATAATGGCTTCGCCCCGGATCGCTGTGGCGGCCGCCGTTGCCGGCTGTGCTCGTCCAGTTGGTGTGCTGGTCGTCCATATAGGGAATAGAACTGCCTCCCGAGCGGACGAACTTGAGGTGCCACATATCGAGCGTTTCGCCGTAATTGTTCGTGTACTTCAGCGCCGTCTTGCCCTTGTCGTTCTCAAAGGGATTCAACCCGGCGTGGCAGGAGACGGCGCATCCGCTCTGCGCAAACCCTTCGACGGGTGAGGCTTCCCACATCAGCGAAAACTTATCCTCGTAGTAGCCTTTTCTGATTTTCGTCCCGTTCTCATCGAACTGGGGATACCGGGATTCCTGCTGCCAGGTACCCGTCACCGGATCGACGTACCACGGCTCGCGGTCCGTGTCCATGGTGGCGTCGTTGTAGCGCGCCAGGAAGTAGATGTTGTCGTCGTCGTAGACGGCCTTCATCTGCACCTGGTAGCGTCGTCCTCCGTAGCCGACAAAGGCCGGAATGTCGACGACGGATGTCGAGATGAAGACCGGGGCGGCCTGGTCCCACGCCGCATCGTCGGCCATGCCGTCGATGGTGGGGGGCGTCGTCACCCGAGGTGCCGTCATAAGGTTCACGGGGTCCGGCTCTTCATCATCCAGGGCATCCAACGTGCCGTCGCGATCACATCCTTGCAGCACGAAGAAGGCCAGCGCAAGGAAGGCCGTGATTGCGAAGAATCTATTCTTCATGATGGGCCTCTCTAGAGTTTGATTCAGGGAAGGTCATTTGGTCCAAATCGATCAGAATTCGAACACGATCTGGAAGCGGAAGAGGTCGTTGTCGAATTCGTTGACTTCTTCCAGGTTGATCTGGTATTGAGCCAGAAGCATCACGTGCCGGCCCATCCGGGTCAACAGCGCCAGATCCCAATTGTGGCAATCTTTGTTGGTAATCCGGTCGTCGAAGTCGATGATCGTTCCGTAGCGCACGCGCGGGATCACGTAGCGGAACCCCCGGTAGCTAAGTTCGGCGTAGTCGCCGTAGCGGTAGTACCAGGAGTCCTTGCTATCTCGTAGACTGACCAGGGCTTCGTCCTGGACTTCGGCCCGCGCAAACGCCGCGCGCAGGCGCA
>JBHHWM010000347.1:0-4198 GCA_046756545.1 Rhodothermales bacterium
GCTCTATGCTGACAGCCTCTTTTTGTTCACCCTAGCCAAAGTGATAGGTAGCTAGCAAATCCCTTAATGGGTAAAGACACGATGGAAGAAGATCACGGGTGCTTCGAAAAAAAGGGGGCTGCCTTCCTATGACAGCCCCCTTTATTGTGCCTTTCGACGAATGGCTTAGAAGCCGGAGCGGCCCAGGTTGCCGGCTTCGGTATAATGGTCGGCCAGTTCTATCGCCGGTGTCCACAGCTTTACCGCCTCCTGGAAAATCGGGTCGATCTGATTGAATACCGGGTAGGAGGCGCTGCTACCGAAGAGTTGGCCCGCCAGGCGTCCTTTCCAGTAGGTCTCCAGGATGGTCCGGTGTTCCGCCACTTCGGCGGCATCAAAGATGAGGTCTTTCCGGGAGACGTTTGCCGGGTCGTCGGTCAAGGTGACGCCTCCGTGCTCGGGATCGGCGGCTAATTGCCAGATGTCGTTCCAGGTCGTCTCATCGGCGGTATAGGAGGCGAGGAATTCATCATAGCGTCCATCCCAGGTGTTGCGCAGATCCTGCTCATGACGCTGGAACCAGGCGCGGAAAGGACGGTCGAGCAAGCCCGAATAGGTGGCGCGGAGGATCAGCGACAGGGTGGTATCGGGGGGGATGACGTAGTCCGGCAGGACCCCGCCGCCGCCGAAGACCACGCGCCCGCGCGCGGTATAATATTTCAGCGAATCGGGAATGCTTTCTTTATAAGCGCTCGGATGGAACGTGGCCTCGTCGAAATTGGCGAACTTCTGTTCGAGGTAGCTCTTCTGATCGCCGTTCTCATAGGGGGTCTGGATGAGGCGGCCCGAAGGCGTGTAGTAGCGGGCCGTGGTCATCTGGAGCTTGCTCCCATCGGGGAGGGAAAACTGGTTTTGCACCAGCCCCTTGCCGAAAGTGCGATGGCCGACGATGAGCGCCCGGTCTTGATCCTGGAGCGCACCGGCGATGATTTCGCTGGCTGAGGCCGATTGTTCGTTGACCAGCACAATCACCGGCTGGTTTTCGAAGATACCCTTCCGCGAGGAACGGAACATCTGGTCCGGCACCGCCCGGCCTTTGGTGTAGACGATGACCTTGTCGTCGGCCAGGAGTTCGTCCACCATATAGACCGCCGACTCCATGATGCCGCCCGGATTATAGCGCAGGTCGAGGATCAGGCGCTTCATGCCTTGCTTGCGTAACGCCACCAGCTTTTCCCGGAACTCGTTGTAGGTGGTCTGGGCAAAACGGCTGACTTTGATGTAGCCGGTCTGGTCGTCCACCATATAGGCGCTGTTGACGGAGTAGAGCGGGATCCGGTCGCGGGTTATGGTCACGTCGATGGGGGCGCGAACTCCCAGTCGCTTCAGTGTGACATCCACCTGGGTCCCCATGGGGCCTTTCAGGCGCTTCGTGATGCCGTTGTTTTGCAGCCCGACGGCGGTAGAATCGTTGATGCGGATGATCCGGTCGCCGGCACGGATGCCCAGTTTTTCGCTCGGTCCTCCCTCGATGGGGGTCACCACACGGGCGGTGTCGTCGATGATTTCGAACCAGATGCCGATGCCGCCGAACGATCCGCGATAGCTTTCTTCCACCTCTTTGAGTTCTTCGAGGCTGATGTACGAAGAGTGCGGGTCGAGTTCTTCCAGCATGCTTTCAATGGCCTGCTCAGCGAGGTCACCGGCATCCACATCCTGCACGTATCGCTTGTTAATGATGAGGAAGGCGTCTTCGAGCTTCCGCAACTGCTCCATCGTGTCGGTGTTGGAGATCGCCGACTCGAGCTGTACGCCTAGCACGGTTCCAACAACAAACAACAAGAAAGCGGGGAGCAGGTAAATCTTTTTAAATCGCTTCATAGTCGATGATCGGCAAAGGTCCCTGGAGGGTATGTGGTGGATGGGTGGTCACCACCCGAAGGTGCGCATCCCAAAGCGGAACAGCAAAAGGTAACGTCGAAATTCGAGATTCGAAAGGAGATTTTGCGGGGCGGCAGGGTGCTTATCCGTGCCTAAGTTCGACCATTAGTCTTTCAAATATCGAATTTGTTTCGGACTTCGGGGGGTAGGAAGGCAAAAATGCCCTGTCGGAAGAAGAACGCAAAATTCGTTCCGTCGCGTTATGGAAAGCGTGTTTGGTCGGGTCACACGATATTCCGGGCGATGCTACTCATTCGCCGTGCGCGGCGTTTTGTTGCGTTGAAGCGTGATAGAAACAGATACCGAAGGTAAGAAGATCCACCGTGGTCTGAATGGATGGGTCGGTGATGAGCGTGGTCCAGGCTTTGCGCAGGCGGGTGGTCCAGAAGATATCGTCGAAAACGAGGAGGGCTTTTCCAGCCAGATGGGGCACGAGGAGCCGGTAATAGGTGAGCAGGGCTGCCGGGTCGTGATGACCGTCGATGAAGGCGTAATCGATAGGGCCATGGCGTTGCAGCACAGACGGCAAGGTGTCCTGAAACCGGCCTGCGACGACCTCTACGTTGCACAGGCCGAGCCGCTCGAAGTGGGTTCGTGCCAGGCGGACGAGCGCCGTGCCGCCTTCAAGCGTGACGAGGCGGCCCGATCCGTTCAGCGCCAGCGCGGCCGCCTGGTACGCTCCCGATAGCCCCAGACATGTGCCCAATTCAAGACACCGTGTTGGTGTAAACTGCCGGATCAGGTGGAACAGGACGCGTGCTTCGTGTGCCGGAATGCTGGAACGACAGACCTCCCGGACCGCGCGCGTGACCCGGCCCGATGAAGGGGTCGGCGAAGGCCGCAGCCGGGCCGGGATGCCATGATCGCTGTACGTTACCGTGAGATCCGATCTGTGCAATGCGGTGCGGAGCGCCTCGATCTCGCGCATCCACCGCGCCGGAGCCTCGTCGTCCGTCTCGCCCAGAGCCGCCTCCAGTGCGGTTGCCAGCGACTGCACGGCGGGGTCATCGATCCTTCGCAGGCGGTCGATCTCGCGGGGTGCTTTCCAGGCAAAGCCGGCCCGGTGCGCCGCATTCGCTATGTCGAGTGGTAGATAACCCAAGTTTTGCACGCTAGTTGCAACATGGAATCGAAGAGACGGCGAGACGATGAATCGACGAGCAAACCAGCGGGAAACCTCTCTTCGGTTCGTCGTTTTCCCGATTCGTCGTTTCAACCCAAGGGGGGCACAACGTGGGTTAAGATAAAGCCCCTCCGTCCCCGATATCCAAAATCGACAATTCGTCCGTCAGGCGCTACGCTCGTCAGAATCCAGGTCAAACGGGGTGATTGTAACCTTTCGACGACCTGCTGCGTTTTGCTACACGAGAGGATGATGCGTCGAATCTCGGAGAAGGCACCAGGCGAACGTGAGCTTTCCTAGCAATCACCCCCAGCAACGCTTTGAGCGGTACGTCCGGACGTACCAGCACCGGGTCTACGGCTTTGCCGTGTATTTTCTCGGGGATCGGGACGAAGCCGCCGATGTGACGCAAGACGTCTTGCTACGCCTGTGGCAACACCGAGACACCGTTGAGGAAGAGCGCCTGCTGGGCTGGCTGCTCCGGGTCGCGCGCAACGCCTGTGTCGATGTCCTCCGCAAACGCAAGGCACGGCGTCACCTGATGACGCCGGAAGGCGACAACGTAGGACAGGCTGCCGGCTCCGAGCCTGCGCCCGACGCCTGCGCCGAAGCCGTCGACTTCCAGCAGCATCTGGAGCGTGCCCTGACGCAGATCGCCGAGCCGTATCGAAGCATCGTCATCTTACGCGAAGTACAGGAACTGAAGTACGAGGAAATAAGCGGCGCGATGAATCTGCCGCTCAACACCGTGAAGGTATACCTGCATCGTGGTCGCAAAATGCTGCGGGAGCAATTAAGCAAGGTGATGCACCGTGAGACTGCCTGACCCCTCATACGACTGGATGGACGCCCGCGTCGAGACCTACCTCGACGGCGGTTTGCCTGCCGAAGAGCACGAAGCGTTCGAGCAAGCCCTGGCCGACGACGCTGACTGGGAAGCCGAATTGTTTCTGGCCCGGCAGATCCGCATCGGGCTGCGCACCCTGCCTCAGCCCACCTGCCCGCCGCACGTGACGGAAGCGGTGCTGGCACAGGTGCGTGGCGAGGCACAGGTGTCCTGGAAAGACCGGTTCCATGCCTGGATGGAGCAGCAATGGACGGCGTTGTGGCAACCGGCGCTGGCTATGACCTTCTTGCTCTTGCTGGTGGTATCCT